>CAYRZX010000171.1:0-14222 GCA_964428665.1 uncultured Gemmatimonas sp. | reverse complement strand
GTCCCGTGCATGCCGGTGGCCACGCCGTTGATGCTCGTGGCGACGATGGAGAAGAGGCGGGCGAACTCGTCCGGGGCGGCGTTCTCCCGCAGGGCCCGCGTGCGCCGGAGGAACTCCACCTGGATGTAGCTGAGGGGGTCCACGTAGGGGTTCCGGAGGAGGATGGATTTCTGCAGGGCGGGCTCGTTGTCGAGGATGCGGGCCTGGCCGGTCACCTTGAGGATCATCTCCTCCGTGAGCCGGTGCTCCGCCGCGACGCGCCCGAACAGGCGGGTCCGGACCTTTCGATCTCTCACCAGATCGGCATAGCGTTCGGCGATGTGCAGGTCTGCCTTGGACACGGACATCTGCGCGTTGTCGATGATCACCGTGAAGAAACTCCAGTCCCGGTACATCTCGCGGAGCAGGGCCGTGCGGGCCTCCGGGTTTTCCTCGATGAATGCCTTGAGGGCCGCGCCCAGGCCGAAGCCGTTGGGGACGAGGTGCCGGCCCTGCATCCAGGCGAACACCCAGGGGATGGCCCGGAGGTCTGCGAGCCTCTGGCAGTCTCCCCGGCGGGCAGGCCGCGACCCTATGGTCAGGTGATCGATCTCCCCGATGGGCGTGGCCTCGTTGAAGTAGCGCGTGAAGTCCGGGTCCTCGACGAAGCCCCGGTAGGCGCGGTAGGAGAGGTCCGACAGGCGCTCCAGGGCAGCGCCCCACGCCTCCGGCTCCCGGCCGTCCTCGTCGGGCAGGGCGGTCCAGATCGTGGCGGACACGACCTGCTCCAGGTTGCGGAAGGCGATGGTGGGGTTCATGTACTTGTAGGAGATGGTCTCCCCCTGCTCGGTGATCTTGATCCGGCCTTCGAGGGTGCCGCGGGGCTGAGCCGTGATCGCCCGGTTGACCGGCCCGCCGCCCCGGCTGATGGTGCCGCCGCGGCCGTGGAAGAGTTTGAGGCCGACGCCGCGCTGGCGGGCGACGGCGTGGAGCGCCCGCTGCGCCTTGTAGATCTCCCAGTTGGAGGTCAGGTAGCCGCCGTCCTTGTTGCTGTCGGAGTAGCCGATCATGACCTCCTGGAGGTTGCGGCGGGCGCGCAGGTGGCTGCGATAGACCTCCTCCCTGAACAGGCGGTCCATCACCTCCGGGGCGCGCCGCAGGTCCTGGATCGTCTCGAACAGCGGGACGACGTCGATGAGGCTTTTGGCCGATCCGTCCTGCTCTATCCGGTAGAGGCCCGCCTCCTTCGCCAGGAGCAGGACCGTCAGGATGTCGCTCGACTCCTGGGTCATGCTGATGATGTAGCTGCCGAGGCCGTCGGCGCTGATGGTCTCAAGGCAGCGCCGCATCCTCCGGAAGATCTCCACCGCCTTCCGCGTCCGGGCGTCGCCCTCGAACTCCCCCGCGATGAGGGGGCGGAGCTGGCCGATCTCCCTCAGGAGGAAGGCGATCCGGTCCTCCTCCGGCCAGGCCGCGTAGTCCGGGGCGATTCTGAGGCGCCCCAGGATGTCGATGAGGGCGTGGGTGTGCTCCTCCCGGTGCTGCCGGACGTCGATGCGCGCCAGCCGGAACCTGAACACCTCCACGCGGCGGATGAGGCGCTTGAGGTCCCCTGCGGCGATGCGCCCGCCCCGGTTGGCGATCAGGCTGCGGGAGATCATCCGGAGGTCTTCGAGAAAGTCCCGGCTGGTGGCGTAGACCAGGTCCTCGCGGACTTCCACTCCCCCATTCCTCCCCCCCACCTTCCGACCGCTTTCGCTGTCGGTCTCCGGCCGGTTGTGGGCGAGGGTGGCCTTCAGCCGCTCTGCCGTGCAGGAGAGTTTGAGCCGGTAGACCTCCGCCGGGTTCTTCCCCGTCAGTCGCGCCGTCAGGTGGGGCATTCGTTCGATCTCCACCCGCGCCGAGGCGATCACCTCCTGGTTGACCGGGACCTGTTCCATCGAGGGGCTCAGCCGGTCGATCAGGGCCTGCACGTCCTGGAGGTAGCGCTGCAGGACGCGCTCCTTCTGGAGGCGGAGGGCCTCCTCCAGCGTGTCGGGGGTGGCGGCCGGGTTGCCGTCCTGGTCCCCCCCCACCCAGGAGCCGATGCGCAGGAAGGGGGGGACCTCGAAGGATGAGTCGGGATAGTGCTCTGTGAGCAGGCCCTCGATCTCCTCGTAGATGTCCGGGAGGACGTCGAAGAGGGTCTCCTCAAAGTAGAAGAGCTTGCTCTCCAGCTCGTCGATCACCGTCGGCTTTCGCGGCCTCACGGCGTCGGTCTGGTAGAGGATGGTGACCTCCTCGCGCAGCCTCCGGATGAGGTCCTCCCTCTGTCTGGGCATCGCCTCGTCCCTTTCGAGGCCCTCGGTCAGCCGCGCGATGCGCCGAAGGCTGCGCTGAATCGTGTGGCGCTTGATCTCCGTGGGGTGCGCCGTGAAGACCGGCTCGATGGAGAGTTTCAGCAGGATGTCCTGGACCTGCCCCGCCGCGACGCCGCGCTGCCGGAGGCCGTAGATCGTCTCTCGCAGGGACCACCGCTGGGCGTGCTTCGGGGGGAGGGCGTCGTAGTGGCGTTTGCGGCGGACGCGGTGGTTCTCCTCGGCCGTGTTGACGAGCTGGAAGTAGATGGAGAAGGCCTTGACGACGCTCCGGGCGGTCCCGGCGTCCAGCCCCCGGATGACCTCCTCCATCCGGCGGATGTCCTCCGGCCTCCCCTCGCCCCGGATGCGCTTGGACAGCTCCCGGATCGTCTCCACTGCCTCGAACAGCGCCCGCCCGCCCTGCTCGATGAGCGTCTCGCCCAGGACCTGGCCCAGGAGGTTGACCTCGCGCCGCAGCGCTGCGTCTTTGTCGGAGGGGCTGTTCATGGCTCGCTTTCCAGGGGGACAGGTCTTCCGTCTTTCCCGACGGCCACGTAGACGATCTCCGCCTCGGTCACCTTCACGTAGCCACTTCCGTCCGCCCGCTCCGCCTCCACCTCCACCTTCACGGTGACGGAGGTCCTGCCCCTCCGCTCCGTCCGGCTGTAAAAGCTGACCACGTCGCCCACGAAGACCGGGGCGTGAAACTCCACCTCGCGCATGGCCACGGTCACGACCCGGCGCCGGGTGTTCTTCCGGGCCTCGATCGCCCCCGCGATGTCGAGGTGGCTCAGGATCACGCCGCCGAAAATGGTGCCGTGGGCGTTCGTGTCGCGGGGGAGGAGCACGACGCGGAGCGTGGGATTAGAACGATCTAACATAGCGATCTCTAAGCTACACAAACGGACAGGGGGTGTCAAGGGCGATCCGGGGAATTTCCGCTTGACAGGGGGAGAGGGTTTTGGTTATATAAAATTTCCAAAAGACGGCAGTTGAAAAGAGGACGGCGAAAAAGGCACAGGAGAGGAGAATCAGGCGATGGACCTATACACAAGAGGATCGAACGCTTCCCGCCGGGGCTTTCTGGCCAGGGCCGGGGTCCTGTCCCTGGGGGCGCTGGGGATGACAGGGGGCCTCTTCACGGCGCTGGCCCAGGAGGGGAAGGGCGGGGCGAAGGGGTTTGAGTTGCCGCCCCTGCCGTATCCGTTCGACGCCCTGGAGCCGCACATCGACGCGCGGACGATGGAGATCCACCACGACAGGCACCACAACGCCTACGTGACCAACCTGAACAAGGCCCTTGAAGGACAGGCCGACCTCCAGGGCAAATCCGTCGAGGACCTGATCGGCGACCTCAACGGCGTGCCGGAGGCCATCCGCACGGCCGTCCGGAACAACGGCGGGGGACACGCCAACCACAGCCTGTTCTGGAGGCTGATGAAGAAGGGGGGGGGCGGAGAGCCCGGCGGGGACCTGGCCGCGGCCGTCAGCAAGGCGTTCGGGGGCTTCGCCGCGTTCCAGTCGAAGTTCACGGACGCGGGGATGAAGCGGTTCGGGAGCGGCTGGGCCTGGCTCTCCCTGGACAGGTCGGGGGACCTGGTCGTGGAGTCCACGGCCAATCAGGACAGCCCCCTGATGGAGGGGCGCAGGCCCATCCTGGGGCTGGACGTCTGGGAGCACGCCTACTATTTGAAGTACCAGAACCGGCGCGCGGACTACATCGCCGCCTGGTGGAACGTGGTCAACTGGGACGAGGTCGCCGGGCGTCTCAAGGCGGCTCGCGGTTAGGTGTCCTCCCCGGCTCCCACCCCATCTCCCCAGCCCGCCCCTCATCTCGGGGTCACGGCCCGGTCGCTCCTGCTCGGCGCGATCTCGGCGGGGGCGACGTGCGCGATGGCGACCTACGTGGAGTTCCGCCTCCGGTCGGCGCACATGGCCATGTCCAACCTCCCCATGACGGCGCTCCTGCCGTTCGTGACGTGGCTCCTGGTCAACACCCTCCTGAAGCGGTTTGCGCCCCGGTGGGCCCTCCGCCGGACGGAACTCTTAGTGATTCTGGGCATGGTCTGGGTGGGCGGGTCGTTCGCGGGCTACACCTGGATCACGCAGTGGGTGGGCGGGCTGTCCGCCCCGCGCTACTTCGCCTCGCCGGAGAACCGGTGGCGGGAGCTGGTCTTTGACCTGCTGCCGTGGTGGATGTATCCGCTGGACGACCGGGGGGTGACGGAGTGGTTCTACGTGGGCCTGCCGGAGGGCGCGGGCGTGCCCTGGGGGGCCTGGCTCGTCCCGGTCTTCTGGGCGCTGGTGGCGGCGCTGAGCCTCCTCCTGATGGCCGTGGGCATCGGGGTGGTGTTCCAGCGGCAGTGGGCCGAGCACGAGCGGCTGACCTTTCCGATGGCCGCGGTCCCGCTCGATCTGACGTCGGACTTCGACGGGAGGGGGGGCTGGCCGGGGTTCGTGAAGGACCGGCTGTTCTGGTTCGGGACGGGCCTGGTGCTGTTCCCGCACCTCTGGAACATCGTCGGCTACTTCATCCTGGGGTTCCCCCACATCGGCCTGTTCGACCCCTACTACGGGGCCACGGGGCCGAGGGGCGCCTCCGTCTCCCGGCTCTTCCCGGAACTCTCCTACCGCATCCTGCCGACGGTCATCGGGTTCACCTTCCTGTGCGACCTGAATATCCTGTTCAGCCTCTGGTTCTCCTACCTGGTCGGGCTGATCCTCCTCTACGGCATGGGGCGGACGGGGTTCACGGTGGGCCTGCCGAACCAGACGGCCACGCCCGCGCAGGTCGGAAACCTGTCGGCGCACGGGGCGATGACCTTCCTGGTCCTCTGGTCCGTCTGGGTCGCCCGCCGGCACCTGCGGGAGGTCTTCCGGAAGGCGTGGAGGCCCGATCCGTCGGAGGCCGGCGCCACGCTGGTGAGCTACCGGACCGCCCTGCTCCTGGTCCTCCTGGGCGCGGCGACGCTCGTGGGGTGGCTCTGTCGCGTGGGGTTCAGCCCCGGCATGGCCGTGGCCTGGCTCGGGTTTTTCTGGGTCGGGCTGTTCGCCACGATGAAGTACCTGGCGGCCTCCGGGTTCGGCTACATGTTTCCGAGCTGGGGGTCGGAGATGCCGGAGGTCTTTGCGGGCACTGTCGCGATGTCGGAGGCCACGGTGGTGGGGTTCCGGCTGGTCAACTGGCGCATTCTGGGGGGGTGGCGCATCCCGCCTGCGGTCCCCCATATCCTGAAGATGACGGAGCCTGCGCAGGCGGGCCGGGGGAGGCTGTTCACCGCCGTCCTGCTGGCCTTCCTGGCGGGGCTGCTGGCGGCCGTGGTCTACACCCTGCATCTCTGCTATTCGGAGGGGGGGGCCTCTTTTCAGACGTGGGCGCTGGAGGGGGGGGCGGTCTCCACGTACAACGCGGCGGCGACGGCGATCAACGAGGCGCTCCGGACCCTGCCCGACCCCGGCAAGATGGCCGTCTGGGTCCTGGGCGGGGCCCTGGCCGCGGCCCTGAGCTTTCTGCAGACCCGCTACACCTGGTGGCCCCTGCACCCCATCGGGCTGGTCCTGCAGTTCAACGGCTATCTCCAGCTGTATGCGCTGACCATTTTCATCACGTGGCTGCTCAAGCTCCTCATCCTGCGCTTCGGGGGCATCGCCCTCTACCGCCGCGCCCGCCCCTTCTTCTACGGCCTGATCATCGGCTACGTCCTGTCCGTGGGCCTCTCCTGCCTGGTGGACGCGATCTGGTTCCCGGCGGCGGGGCATTATGTGCACGGGTATTGAGCGAGGGCCGATTTTTCTCGCGTCTACTCTCTCACATCCGCCGCGTCGGCGATGAACAGGTAGGGCTCCCCCCACTGGTTCGGGCTGTCGGGGGACCAGGGCTCGTCGCAGGTTGTGGACCGGAGGCGCACGCCGCCGTTCCCCTCGCTGTAGACCAGGAAGGAGACGCCGCAGCTCGAGTCCTCCACCTTCTGGATGAACACGGCGCAGGGGGCGTCCTCGTCCGCGGACCAGCCCGTGATGAAGCACTCCTCCCCCTCTTCCTTCCGGAGCGTGGTGAAGATGCGCCGGATGGGGCGGGCCTCGCTGAGGTCCTTGAACACCTGCTGAAGGGCCATGTTCAGGTTGCCGCTCGGTTCGACATCCACGACGACCATGTCGGCTCCTACAGATGCGCGATCGCCGATCGCGCCTACAATGATGTACGGATCGCCTGATTTGGGGCCAGATTCGGCCAGTCAGGGGTCCATATAGAGGACGATCTGGTCCCCTTCCTGGCGGACGGGATAGGTTTTAACCCGAAGGCGAGGGTCGAAGAGCGCCTGCCCTGTCCGGATGTCGAACTCGTAGTTGTGCCAGGGGCACTTGAGCACCTCGCCCTCGCGCTCGTGGGCGATGCGCAACGGATATACATCCGAGCGGTAGACGGCCGGGGCCACGACCAGCGGGCGGAGCCGGCCCAGGCAGAGGGGGCCGCCCTTGTGCGGGCAGGCGTTCCGGAGGGCATAGAAGGCCCCGTCCACGTTGAAGACGCCGATCTCCCAGCCCTCGATCTTCACGATCTTCCGCTGGCCGGGGGGCAGGTCCGCCGCAGGGGCGACGAGGTGGCGAGTCCTCCGTTTGCGCGGCATCTCAGAATCCGTAGAGTTCCTTCGCGTTCTCGACCAGGATGCGCCGCCGGAGGTCTTCGTCGACGCCGGAGAGGAAGGTGGCAGGCTCGTCCCAATCCCAGTGGGGGTAGTCGCTGGCGTAGACCAGGACCTCGTCCGCGTGCAGCCAGGCCAGGAAGGTCTTCAGGTCTCCCGCGGTGGGCGGCTGCTCCATGGGCTGCGACCCGAAGCGGATGTGCTGGCGGATGTAGTCGCTCGGCAGGCGCTTCACCCACGGCGTGTAGTCCCGCACGGCCTTCCAGTCGGCGTCCATGTGCCACATCAGGCCGGGCACCCAGAAGGTGTCGTGCTCGATGAACAGGAACTTGAGGCCGGGGAATCTCTCGAACACCCCCTCGCAGATCAGGCTGACGACGTGGGCCATGGCGATCTGGGGCCGGGCCATCCGCATCTCCAGGTAGTAAGAGGGGTAGCCGGCGGCCGTGGGGGGGGCTGCGACGCCCGCGCCCTCCGCGCCGAAGTGGACGCAGACGGGCAGGCGGTGGCGCTCGGCCGCGGCGTAGATGGGGTGATAGAAGCGGTTGCCGTAGGGCAGGCGGGCTCCGGCGGGCATCATCACCTGCACGCACTCGGGACGCGGGCCGAGGCGGTCGACCTCGACGGCGGCCTGCGCCGGGTCGGCGGGGGAGACGTGGATGGAGGCCCGGAAGCGGGGATCGGCGGCCACCCAGGTCTCCAGGGTCCAGTCGTTGAACGCCCGGCAGTAGGCCGCCGCATAGTCGGCCTCGGGGTGGACGGCGGCGGCGTAGGGGCCGCCGGTCAGGACGGCGATGTCGATGCCGTAGGCGTCCAGGTGCTTCTTCCGGGCCACGTCCACGACCGTGGAGGGGTTGACGCTCAGGTCGGTCCAGAGGTCCTGTCGGGCCCCGTTGCCGGGCATGTTGGTGTAGCCGACGCCGGGCATCATCGTGCCGAAGTCCTTGATGTACTCGACGTAGTGCCGGGGGAGGAAGGGGAAGAGGTCCTCCGGTTTGGCGTTGGTGTGGTGCACGTCGCAGTCGATCAGGCGGAGGGCCTTCGCCGGCCCGGCAGGGGGCGGCTGGGACGCAGGCTGCTGCTGGCGGGTGCGTTTCGACTTCCCGTTGGTGGGGGGGCGCGTGCGCCTTCGGGGGGTGGCTACGCTCATGGAGGACCTCCTTCTGACGGTGTATGATCAGCCCGGCCCCGGACGAGGTGGGCGGGGTAGCGGGCCGCGTTCCGTTCGGTCTTGGCGAGGATGGCCCCGGTCAGGTCGATGGACAGCCGGTTGCACAGGTAGAGGGCGTAAATGACCACGTCGGCGATCTCCTCCTGAATCTTCCCTTTGTCCTCCGGCGTCACGGCGCAGGACTGTTCCGGGGTGAGCCACTGGAACCGCTCCATCAGCTCCGCCGCCTCGATGGCGACGGACATGGCCAGGTTCTTGGGGGCGTGGAACTGCTCCCAGTCGCGCTCCCGCACGAAGGCGGCCAGGCGATCTTTCAGGGCGGAGAGGGTGGTGTCTGTGTCGGTCATCCAAAAAGACCTCATCATCCAGCTTTGCGGCCTGCTGAGGGCCGGGGCGCAGCGGCAGCGGGAGCGACATTCCGTAGAGGTCCCCGGCCTGGGGCGCGCCTGCATCCCCTACGAGTTCTGGCCGCTCATCCCGGCCTCCGCCGGGGTCCTGGTCACGGACGCGATGGCGCCGCCGAGCGAGGTCCTGGCGCATATCCGGGCCGGGGCGGTGGTCGTCCTGAAAGGGGATTTTGTCCGCGCCACGGGCATTCTGAAATACCTGGACCGGCTGGGGAAGGGGGTCATCCACCGGGACGCCTTCCGGGACATCCCCAACCGCTTCGAGCGGGGCCGGCAGGAACAGGCCGCGATCCGGAGCGCCCTCCACCGGCTGACGGCCCTGGTCCGGGGTGGGCGGTTGCAGGGGATGACGGGAAGGTCTCCTCTTTTCGGGAGGGATCTGACTCCGTGGATCGAGGGGGGGGCGGACTATCCGCGCGGGACGGTCCTTCTGACGCCCCTGCGAAAGATACTCAGAATCGCGTCGGATATCAAGCGTCTTGAGGAGGGGGTCTTCATCCCGGCGCTGGACGCCTCTCTCGCGGTCTTTCCGACCGTGTTTGCGCCGGTGGACCAGAAGGTCGTGAACCTGTTTGCGGAGCGTGTGGAGGTCGGGCCGGGGGAGAGGGTCTTAGACGTGGGGACGGGGACCGGGGTCCTGGCTTTCATCGTCGCCCTCCGCGGGGCGCGGGTCACGGCCACGGACCGGAATGCCGAGGCGGCGCGCAACGCCCGCCTCAACGCCCGGAGGCTGGGATTGGAGGGCTGCGTGGAGGTCCCTGATCCCTGCGACCTGTTCGACGGCGTCGAGGGGCGGCGGTTCGATCACATCCTGTTCAACGCCCCGTGGCTGCGCGGCGCGCCCCGCACGGCCTACGAGGCCGCGCTCTACGACGATGGGCGGGTCATCGCCAGGTTCTTCGAGGGGGTCCCGGACCATCTCAAGGCCGGGGGGACGGTCTGGCTGCTCTACGCGGACGTGTTCGAGCGGACGGGGGACGGGGCGCTGGCGCACGTGGGGGACCTCCTCGACCGGAACGGCCTGGCCGTCCGGCGCCGGTGGAGGACGGCCCGCGCGGGCCGGGTGTCGGGCCGGATGGAGAATGTGGTGCTTTATGAGATAAGGAGGCTTTGATGCCTGACCGAAAGCGCATCTTCCTGATCGACGGCTCGGCCCTGGCCTACCGCTCCTACTTCGCGTTCATCCGCAGCCCGCTGATCAACTCGAAGGGGGAGAACACCAGCGCCACGTTCGGGTTCGTGAACAGCCTCCTCAAGATCCTGCGGGACCAGGCCCCGGACTACATCGTTGTGGCCTTTGACACGGGCAAGCCGACCTTCCGGCACGAGATGTACGCGGACTACAAGGCCACCCGGCAGAAGATGCCGGACGACATGCGCGACCAGCTCCCGCGCGTGCGGCAGGTCGTGGAGGCGATGCGGGTCCCCATCGTGGAGCAGGAGGGGTTTGAGGCGGACGACCTGATCGCCACCCTGGCGAGGCAGGCCGTGGAGCAGGGGCTGGAGGCCGCCATTGTGAGCGGGGACAAGGATTTCATGCAGCTCGTGGGGCCGCGCGTGCGGCTGTATGACCCCCGCGACGACGCGTGGACCGACGCCGAGGGGGTGAAGGCGAAGTTCGGGGTGGGGCCGGAGCGGGTGGTGGACGTGCTGGCGCTGATGGGGGACGCCTCGGACAACGTGCCCGGCGTGCCGAAGGTGGGGGAGAAGACGGCCATCGCGCTCGTGCAAGCCTTCGGGGGGGTGGAGGAGGCGCTGGCGCAGGCGGAGCGGGTGACGAAGAAGCAGGTCCGGGAGAACCTGATCGCGCACGCGGACCTGGCCCGGAAGTCGAAGGAGCTGGTCACGATCCGGCAGGACGCGCCGGTGCGCCTGGACCTGGGGGGCATGCGGGCCGGGGCGTTTGATCTGGAGACGCTGACGGGGCTGTTCAGGGAGCTGGAGTTCACCCGGCTGCTGAGCCAGATCGCCCCGGCGGCCCCGGCGAAGGCCGAGACGCCGGTGAATTACGTCCTGGTGGACACGGTCGAGAAACTGGACGGGCTGATCCGCCGGATGCGGGAGGCCCCACTCATCTCCGTGGACACCGAGACGACGGACACGGACGCGATGAAGGCCAGGCTGGTGGGGGTGGCGGTGTCGGTCGCGCCGCACGAGGGGTTCTACATCCCGGTGGGCCACACGGGGGGGCCGAACCTGGACATGCGCGAGGTCCTGGGGCGTCTTCGGCCTGTGTTAGAGGACCCGGCCATCCCCAAGTGCGGGCAGAACCTCAAGTATGACGACATGGTCCTCCGGCGGCACGGGGTCGGGCTGGAGGGCGTGGCCTTCGACGCCATGGTCGCGTCCTACCTGATCGACCCGGACCGGCCCCACGGGCTGGACGCGCTGAGCCTGGCCTACCTGGACCATCAGACGATCCCGATCTCGGACCTGATCGGCAAGGGGAAGGAGCAGGTCAGCTTTTCGGAGGTCCCGGTGGAGAGGGCGTGCGCGTACTCCACCGAGGACGCGGACGTGGCGCTCCGGCTGAAGGCCGCCCTGGAGCCGAAGGTGGCGGAGGCGGGGGCTGCGGACCTGCTGCGGGAGGTGGAGACGCCGCTCGTGGGGGTGCTGGCGGACATGGAGCTGGCGGGGGTGGCGGTGGACGTGCCGTTCCTGCGGGAGATGTCGCGGGAGTTCGAGCGGGACTTAGGGCGGCTGGCGGGGGAGATCCACCGCATCGCCGGGGAGGAGTTCAACATCAACTCCACGCAGCAGCTGGGCCGCATCCTGTTCGAGAAGCTGGGCCTGCCGAGGAAGCGGAAGACGAAGACGGGCTACTCCACGGACGTGAGTGTCTTAGAGGAATTGGCCCTGGACCACGAGCTTCCCCGGCGCATCCTGGAGCACCGGCAGTTAGCGAAGCTCAAGTCGACCTACGTGGACGCGCTGCCGGAGCTGATCCACCCGGAGACGGGGCGCATCCACACCTCTTTCAACCAGACGGTGACGGCGACGGGGCGGCTGAGCAGCAGCAACCCGAACCTTCAGAACATCCCGATCCGGACGGAGACGGGCCGGGAGATCCGGAAGGCGTTCGTTCCGCGGGACAGGGATCACGTCCTGCTTTCGGCGGACTACTCGCAGATCGAGCTGCGCATCCTGGCGCACCTGTCCCGGGATGAGGCGCTGATCGAGGCGTTCCGGTCGGGGGAGGACATCCACGTGCGGACGGCGTCGCTGATGTTCAATTTGATGCCGGAGTTCGTGCAGGAGGAGATGCGGCGGCGGGCGAAGACGATCAACTACGGGGTGGTCTACGGCATGGGGGCGTTCGGGCTGGCGGGCCGATTGGGCATCCCGCGCCGGGAGGCGCAGGCGTTTATCGATCGGTATTTTGAGACGTATTCGGGCGTGCGGGCGTACCTGGACCGGGCCGTGAAGGAGGCCACGGAGCGGGGCTATGTCACGACCATGATGGGGAGGCGGCGGTTCCTGCCGGAGCTGGCCAGCACGAACGCCAACACGCGGGCGTTCGGGGAGCGCACGGCCACGAACTCGCCGATCCAGGGGAGCGCGGCGGACATGATCAAGGTGGCGATGGTGCGGGTCCGCCGGGCGCTGAAGGGGGCGGGCCTGAAGGCGCGGATGATCCTGCAGGTGCACGACGAGCTGGTGTTCGAGGTCCCGCGCCAGGAGGTGGAGCGGGTGAAGGAGATCGTCGCGCAGGAGATGCAGGGGGCCCTGCCCCTGTCCGTGCCGGTGCAGGTGGAGGTGGGAATAGGGGAAAATTGGCTGGAGGCGCACTGAAGCGCCAATTTAGCGGCGGCGCGGAGCGCGACACTTGCTGGATGTCTTCGTGTGATACTTCTCTTGTTCTTCAAAGACAAGGAGACCTTGACGGCCCTCGAAAAAAGCAGCGTCGCGGAAATATCTGCGCGCATCGCTCTCTAAGCCGAGTCTCTCCGCGACTCGCTTCAGGTCGATACGATTGAGCACATCAATGGTAATCGGTCTCTTTGCATCAAAAAACACGAGCGCCTGAAGAAACCGCTTGGCAAGGTCTGAGTTCAGCAGGAGACACACGAAGGACGCTTCTTGCTCCGAACTGCAAGGGATGAAGTAACATGTGTCATCTAAGACCACCGGTTTGTTCTGGCATCTTCCGACGACCTCAAACCGGCAGTTCTTGTAGAGTCCAGAGATAGCGACTTTCCATGGGGAGAATGTATAGTCTCCCACACCGAATATTGAAAACTTTGACCGCTTCTGGTAGATGATACTCTGGCGACGATCCAGAACATCAGCGTGGTGCAGTAGATAAGACCAAGTCTTGGGTGCGATCTTTGAGATAGCCTCTGTATCGTCGCCAGGTCTGCGCTGAGTGACAAGGACATAGCGTTGTGGCGCAAGCCTACCATTGGCAAGGTCGGACGATTTTAGCAAAGGATATATATAAGTCGGTTCGAGTTCAACGCGTTCGCCAATTCTGTTGATAAAAGTCCTGCCCTCCTTTTTGAACTCCATCACGGAAGCTGCATCGTGTTTCACACCGGATCGCCATGTATAATAGGCAAGCCCGTCTATATCTCGTAGTCGGTTGTACTCATCTATGTTTGCGACCAGGTTCCTACCTATAAGACCGAACGTCGTCACTTTGTGGTCGAAAGTCAGGTTCGAGTAAATTACCGCAGTGGGAGACGGGTCGAGGACGCCCGTGTGAACGATAAGCAAGCAAGCATCAACTGAAACGCCGAAGTGTGTGTTTGCGTCGATCAGATGAATGGTTGTCTGACCGATTTTGAATCGGTTGACCCATCCATGCCGCAATACTTTTCGTGCAGTGGTTGTCTTGCAAAGCATGGCGACGCAAGCGCGTTGACCACCAAGGGATTCGAGAAGGTTTATCAGTATCCATTCCGAGATGTCGAAGTTAGCCTTTCCCGTCTTAGCCGCAAAACCGGAGTGATTTTGAAAGTTCGTTTTCTTAGGGAGATTGTCGCTTCCGAGCGCTCCGAGAGCGGCGTTGGTCACCCACGGGGGATTTCCGATGACAAGAATTTCCTCCCGAAACGCCGCGAAGAATTTCTTCCAGTTGAAGGTGAAGAAATCCTGTTGGGTCACTTGGCAATAAGCCCTATTCAAATTGCGAAGCGTTTTCCGCAAAGCAGAGACGTAATCCGCTTTGATGTCGTATGCGAACATTTGGCGAACGGTGTGAAAACCCTCAATTGCCGCCAAGACAAAACTGCCCAGTCCGCACGTTGGTTCGAGGATAACCGATGGGGAAATACCTGCGTCGCGGAGAAAGGCCACAATCGAATCCGCCAAACCACGCGGCGTCTGGAAATCTCCGTATTCGATTTTGTTTTTTGCAACCATCACACTATACGTTTGACGCCATCGACTTTACCCGCTTGCTCAATCACCCGGGAGTACTGAAGTCGCCACTGGAGCGCATTTGAAATTGTCAGATAACCAACGGACGGTCGATTCCTGAGGATTTCTTTTGCCAATTCTTGGGCCTGAATCTCATCCACAGGTAGAAATCGCTCAGTCATGAATGCGACGCAGTCATCCACGTTACCCTTATTATCCAGAATCTTGAGGATTCCTGTGGTAGTCTGAAAATCTCCCGTCTGATTGCTTTCACTCGATCTTCAAGTTTTTATGAATTGACATTCGTGGTCTATTTGTTTGC
>CAYRZX010000170.1:0-14231 GCA_964428665.1 uncultured Gemmatimonas sp. | reverse complement strand
CCATCTGTTGGTCAAGCGTCTCGCTGCCTCAGAGAGGTTTTAAAACAGCTTCTTAACACAGCAAGCACGACGTGCAATTGTTGACAATGGGACTAATCCAGAACCACCTCCTTTGCCGGAGCCAGATATTGCGGATATGGAGTATTTCTTGACACAAATTCAGGTGCTACTTCCGGTTCTGGGGTATTCATTCGGCTTACCCACTCCGAGTGCGGAGACTGCTAAAGCCGCAAGCGTGGAAATTAATCAGCAAGTTACACAGCCGACGTTCTACATGAATCTGCATGGCACGTATGCCGAAGCACAGGAGATAAACGGGGAGTTTGTAGTCTTCAAGAATGCAACGGCTCGGAAGAAAAGTGTGGACTCGCTTGAGCAAACAGCATATGTTGGGCTACGAAAGCAACTAATCAATGACAAGAAACTGGTTGATAATGGCGGCGAGTTTTTAGTTTTCCAAGAAGATATAGCCTTCTCAAGCCCCAGTGCCGCTGCAACTACAATCTCTGGAAGTTCGGTCAATGGCCGTACGACATGGAAGGTGAAGGGGAGGGAGATTACTTACAAAGATTGGCTCGAAGAACAAATATCGGCTGTCTCAGAATCAACCGCATCTGATTCGTAGAGTGGTTTTCAGTGATGCTCAGGTCAGCGGGCTAAAGATTACACGCGCCCAACAACCGCGTGCAGCCAACTTGCTCCGCTTCGCTTCGCAAGCGGCTGATACGCGCTGTTAGGCCGCCCAGGGATTTACAGACCACCCCGGAGATCGTGTCAGGAGGTAACTATGCCGGCGAAAGCCCGCTTTCCAGGCATCTGCTCTTACTGCGGCGCAGAAGTGACACGGACGACGGCCCCCAGGCACCTCAAAACCTGCCGAAAACGAAAGACTTTGCTGAAAGGGAAAGCCGGCGGCAGGCGTTCGATATTCGAGCCGGAGGCATACCACATCCGGGCAGAGGCGACCTATTTGCCCGAGTTCTGGCTGGACCTCGAAGTTCAGGGCGATGCTACGCTTGAACATCTGGACCAATATTTGCGGGCGATCTGGCTGGAGTGTTGCGGGCACATGAGCGCCTTCTTCCTGGGCGGATGGGGCACGCCGCAACTGGCAAAGGAAGGCTTCGTCAGCAGCGTGTTTCGACACAGGGCCAAGATCATGCACGTCTATGACTTTGGCACCGAGTCGTGGACGACGCTCAAGCGGATTGGGGTGAGAAAAGGGCAGCTGACCACCAACAGGCCGATCAGCCTGATGGTCCGCAATAAGCTGCCGGATGTGCGATGTCTCGAATGTGGTGAGCCTGCCGGGTGGCTCTGTATGCAGTGTGTTATTGAAGAAGACGTCATGGGCTTCTTGTGCCGGAGGCACACGAGGACGCACGATCACGAGGAGTACGGCAAGCTCAAAGTCGTGAACTCGCCGAGGATCGGCCTGTGCGGGTATACTGGACCTGCGAAACCGCCATATTGAGCGTGAAGGTCAACGAGGACGATGAAAAAGAGCAATTTCGACCGTTACCTCGAAGAACAGCTCAAAGACCCGGCGTTCGCCGCCCGGTTTGAGAGCGCGGGCGAGGCGTGGGACGTGGCGCTCCAGATCGCTGCCCTCCGGCAGCAGGCCGGGCTTTCTCAAAAGGGATGTAAAATGAACCGAATGGAGGCGGAGCGACTGAATGGGAATGTCTGATTACTATCGAGGGCTCCGCGACCGGGTCGGATGCGCCCTGCTCCTGATCCCGGCCGTGGCCGCCGTGATCCGCGACGGCAGAGGCCACGTCTTGCTCCAGCAGAAGCACGACGGATCGTGGAGCCTGCCCGCCGGGGCGGTGGAGCCGGGCGAGACGCCAGGCCAGGCGGTTGTCCGCGAGGTATTCATGGTGAGAGAGGCGTCGAAAATCATTCGGACGCGCGGCAGGTAATTTTAGGGGAGGAGACATGTCCGACACCCGGCCAGCAGACCCAAACGGCGCCCCGGCCGACACGCGCCCCACGTTCAGGGTGCCCGACCCGCTGCCGCTCACCATAGGAGGGCTGATCGCCGCGGTCGGACCTCAGGCGATCAACTTCGGCATCTCGATCGGCGGGGGCGAGGCCTACTTCCTGCCCAACATCGCCGGACGGGGCGCCTTCGGCTTCCACTGGCTGCTGATCGTCTCGGTGATCGTGGAGACCGCGCTCGTCTACGAGTGCATCAAGTACAGCTGTTGCACGGGGCGCTCCTTCTTCGCGGGCACCAACGAACTCGCCCCGCGCGGCTTCTGGCCCTGGTTCTGGGCGCTGGCCACCGTCCTGACCTTCGGATGGCCCGCGTGGATGGCCGGGGCGGTGATCGCGGCCGCGAAATTCACCGGCCTCACCACGCAGACGCTCTTTCCCGGCTCCACCCTCCCGCCGCAGTACCTCTGGTCGGTCGTCGCCCTCCTCCTGGTGCTGGTCGTCTTCTACTTCTCGAACAGGACCTACGCCTTCCTGTCCAGGTTCTTCGAGATCATCATGGTCGCCAACATCGTCCTGGTGCTGGCCGTCACGCTCATCGTCGCGAAACCCTCCGACTACCTGGCCGTGCTGGCCGCCTACACAGGCGTGCGCTTCTTCACCCAGGGCGCCAGCGGCCTGACGCCGTTCGACATCGCGGCGCTCTACAACCAGCCCGGAGGCAGCCTCATGTGGGTGAGCTTCTGGGTGGTCGCCGCCGGATGGGGCATGGGGAGGTACGCGGGCCAGGTGACCGGCGCCCTGCGCCCCCCGGAGCAGATCACCGCCGAGGAGCTGCGCTGGGACACCCGCGACCCCCAGGAGGTCGCCAAAATGAAGCAGTGGGTCCGGGTCGGCGGCTGGAGCCTCATCCTCTGGTGGGCGGTCATCGGCGGGCTGATCATGACCTACCTCTACTCGGTCGCCGGCTACGCCTACCTGCACGACGAGTTCCTGCGCAGCGGCAACATCCCGAAAGGCGTCGAAATCCCCCTCCAGATGGCCACCATCGCCCAGGGCGTGCTCGGCCAGACGGCCGGGTGGCTCATGCTGCTCGTGATCATGGTCACGCTCTACGACGCCCAGTTCCCCCTCTACGACACCTACATCGGCCGGACGACGACCGACGCCATCGCGGTCACCACGCAGCGGGAGAAGCGGCGTCCCTACCGGTTCTACTACTTCGTCGTCGTGACCGTGGCCGTGGCCGCCGGGTTCTACCTCGTCCTGCTGGAGGAGCCCCTGATCGTCTGGATGATGGTCGCGACCACGGCGGTCGCGTTTCGCTCCATCGGGTCCCTGCAGATCATGCGGATCAACAGGAGACGGCTCCCGCCCGAATTTCGGACGAGCAAGCTCATTGCTGCGTTGCTGTGGTTCAGCTTCTTCACCGGCCTGGCGTCGGTCGGCTACTGGGCCATCGCCGAGCTTCCGAAGCGCCTCGCGGGCGGGTGATGTCCAGGGCGATGCTCCGGCGCGTCAAAGGGGACTACATCGCGCAGATCACCTTCCTGCTGTTCCTGAAGATGGCGGATGAGAAGGGGATCGAACTCCCGAAAGGGTGGGAATGGCCGACGCTCCGGGGTGCGTGAGCAAGACGTTTCCGGGGTACTTCGAGAAGCTGGAGGAGTTGAGGTAGGATGAAACTTATCTATGACCCAACTGTGGATGCCCTGACCATTCGATTGGTGGAGGAACCGGTGGAATGTGAAGTGATCCGATTGAACGATCAGGTGGCGGTGGACATCGGGCCGGGGGAGCGCATCGTGGCGATTGAGGTGCTGGATGCCAGCGAGGTGATTCCAGGGCTAAAGGAGAAGGGGATTTCCCTGGAGAACCTCGCTGTCGCGTCGTAGTTTCAGTAAGTTCCATTTGGCCGTCTATGGCCCAAAATCTGTCAGTTTACCCCCTGGCGTAGGGGCGGCCCTCTGTGGCCGCCCGGCGATTCTATCGCATCAGACCGACGGGCGATCACATAGGATCGCCCCTACGGTTTGGGATAAAATCGCCTGAATCGTGGGCATTAGGGGCCATTGGAACTTACTGAATTTGAAAGGTCAACAAGAGCGCAGGGCCACGATCTTCGGCAGCATTTTGAGGACTTGCTTCCTAAGTGACTGCGCCTGCCCTCGCGCTATTTCTCCCCTGTGTGCAGCCTCGTCTCTGATACTTTTGATCTTCTCCAGATCATTCGGAAATTCTCTCAATAAGTACCGTCCTCTATCTTCAAAGGATCTCATGAACTGGTTTAGCAATCTCGATTCTCCGGAGTTCCATCTCAGGGTCTGCGTAAAAGCATAGTGGATGTTGCCCAATGTGATCCTCTCACGCTCTTCTCTGAACACTCTTCTGACTGTATCGGAACCTAAACCTCTCTGTTCTGCGAATGAGATGAACGGGTCAATAAGGGTTTGCTTTAACTCGATCTCCACTGGCTTTGTATACTGAATGGCCACCCCCGAATACTCCATGCCGATAGCGCCTTTTTCGAGAATGTAATCCCCTGTAGCCAGACAACGTCTTGAATCTGATTCAAGTTTTTCCCATACCTCACACTCTCCCCTCAACCTCTCCTCGCAGCGCCCAAGCTCCACATCGGGTAGTCCCAACCGGTCTGCGACATGCCTGCTGATCGTTTCCAGCGCAGCAATGGTGATTTCTTCTTGCTTAAAGAGGGCTTGATCCAGTTGTTCTCTCAGGATCTTGAGTTCTCCTTGTGAGCGTTCCATCCACTCACGGATTTCTTGATGCCTTTCTTCTGCTAACTGATTTTGCCTCTGAGAAAGTTCTTCTGCTAACTGATTTTGCCTCTGAGAAAGTTCAGCCATGTATCTTTCGTATAGCTCTGGATGAGGCGGTGGCAAACTACGAGCTTCTGCTCCACCAACAACTACGTCCTGTTCAGGTTCGTTGTCACTTCCTGACAGCACCCTGTATATCTTTCCTATAAATTCTGAGGCCCGGTCTACTCTATCCCTGTCAAAGCCATTTTCGGCGGCCTCTTCCAGCAATATCTTTATGTGATTGTATAGGTAAGCTAAACGGGCCTCTCGGCTTCTTGGAGCTGCATCAAGGGCTTTTTGATAGTACTCTTCCGCTTCATAAAACACACCGTCGCATTCCCAGAACTCACCGGCCAGCAACATAGCCTGGACATAGTTCGGATCGTTTTCTGGAACCTGTCCGTACGCCTCCCGTGCTTCCTCCACACGGCCATTCTCGTGTTCAAGTATTCCTACATAAAACCACGCAGCAGGATCCTCCTGCGCCCACTCACGAAGCCGCTGTGCCTGCTCTATGAGGTCGTCGAAGTCGGGCGTCGGGTTGTCATTGTCGAGATCGGGCATTGGGACCTCCGACGTGGCGCGGGAATGAAGTTCCCGCGCTACATGGCATGCGTCCGATAAATCGGACTTCAGCCCGGCATAGCCGGGCGCGTTATAGGTAGCGCGGAGATTTATCTCCGCGCACGTTCATCCTTCTGCCCCGCCAGCCATCTGTAGCCGGCGCCGTAGGCGAGGTGCGGCATCCCCTGTCCGTCCAGGTCCTCGGGCATGGGGGAGGCGAGCGCCCCGCAAAGGGCGTTGGTCATGTCGAAGTCGGTCCAGTCCTGCGCGCAGACCAGCGCCTGCAGCGCGCAGGCGTCGAAAATGTCGGGCTTGTGAACGGAGTAGTGGCTCTTCGGGTCCCTGGACTTCTCCCACTCCTCCGGGTCAAAACAGGACCTGAAATGCCCGTTCTCTCTCTGCTCTTCGATGAGGTGGTTGAGGGCCATGATCGTGGGCCCGCGCAGCTCCCGCCTGGTCTCGTGGCCGTCGGGCAGCGCGCCGTAGATCGCCGCAAACCCCCGGATGATGAGGGCGTGATAGAAAATCCACGCGTTGTGCCCCGCCCAGGCGCCGTTCGGGAGCTGGCGCGGAAAGGCCCCCTCGCGATTTTTGTGTATCGCGGCCTCCAGGTGCTTTCGCTCCCCTGTCATCCGATAATGCTCGCACAGGTGCCACACGGCGAAGGAGTTGTAGTTGTTGTTCCGCGAGATGCCGTGCCGCGCCGCCCAGTCAGCGGCCCTCCCTGAGGCCGCCAGGAAGCGCTCGTCGCGGGTGAGCCTGTAGACCTTCAGCAGGGCCACGCCCGGGTTGGCGGTGCAGTACAGGAGATGGTCCGTGTCGGAGTGCCCGTGGGTCTCGTAGCACCACCAGAGGTAGCTCCCGTTCGCCTGCTGTTCCCTGAGCAGGTATTCCCCCCCCTCCATCAGCCTCTCTCGGTAAAGCTCGTTGTCCTCCACCTTCAGCGCCTCTGCGTAGCCGATCACCCGCCAGGCCGTGTTCCGGTACATGGGCGGATAGGCCTCCCCCAGCATCCGCCTCCCCCAGACCCCTCCCCCGTGATACACCTTCTCCGACGCCTCGTGGACCTTTTCGAAACGCCCCTTCACGGACGACAGGGAGGGCCTCTGGAACCGGTGGTGAGGGACCATCAGACGGTCTCTGGGAACCGCGTGGGTTTCCATTTTGAACCCCTTCAAAATTGGTTGGCCGTGTTTAGACCGAATAGCTCTTCAGGCCGTCGTAGATCGTGCGGGTGGAGACCTTGAGGATGGCGGTGAGGGGCACGGCGATGAGCATGCCGGCCACGCCAAGGAGCTGTCCCCCGATCAGGAGGACGAAGATGACGGCCACGGGGTGGAGGTCCACGTGGCGGGCCATGACCATCGGGGAGATGAAGACGCCGTCGAGGAGATGGATGATCAGGAAGACGATGATCACGGGGAGGGCGGCCTCGGGGGTCTGATGCTGGAACATGGCCGCGGCGGAGCCGAGCAGGACGCCCATGATGGCCCCGAAGTAGGGGATCATGCTGGACAGGCCGGCGAAGATGCCGACGGCGATGTAGTAGCGCAGGCCGATGATGCGGAGGCCGAGCATGGAGAGCCCGGCCACGATCAGGGCGTAAATGATCACGCCCCGGATGAACCCGCCGAGCTGCTCGTCGATCCGGTAGAGGAGGTTGAGGACCAGCTCGAAGTGGCGGTTGGGCACCAGCTCGATCAGGCTGCGCTTGAGGGACCTCCCCTCGCTCAGCAGGAAGAAGACGACGAAGGGCACGATGACGGCGAAGGTGATGCCGGAGATCAGGCTGCCGATCAGCTCCGGGGTGCGCTTGACGAGGTTGGCGGAGAAGTCCGACCCCCAGTGCTCCAGTTCGTCGGCGAGGTCGATACTGCTCAGAATGGGGAGGAAGGCCGCGATCTGGGGCTGGAGGGCCCGGATCTTGTCCATGAATTTGGCCAGGTAGCTCGGCTCCACCTCCCCGAGGTAGCGGGCCGTGTCAGACACGGCGATGGCCGGCCAGTAGGTGTTTTTCTCCCACTGGAGTTCGGCGTGTTCGTGGGGCATGGTCGAGGAGGGGCGGTTGGCCTCCAGCCAGACGTGCACGGGGTTGTTGAGGCGTTTGGGGTCGTTGCTGTAGATCTTGAGGTGCGTGCGCACGGGCTTGGCCGTGGAGGGGGAGAAGCGGACGGTGACGTTGGCCTGGCTGTAGGGTTCGACGGTGATGGGAAACTCCAGGGGGTCGATGACGGTGAGGTCCGCCTTGCGCGCCGATTCGATCTTCTCGACGGTCAGGTCCAGGCCGCCCACGTTGGAGATGGAGAAGGTCCAGTCCCTCTTCTCGCCGGCGATCCGGTGGCTGAGGTCCTGGAATTCGCTGGCCATGTAAGGGATCATGAAGAGGGCGATGGAGACGGTGAACAGGAGGAGGGTGACGTAGATGATGAGCACTCCCAGAATTCGCCGGATGCCCCGGGCCTCCATCCGGTCCACGAGGGGGCCCAGGACGTAAGCCACCAGAAAGGCCATCAGGAACGGAAACAGGGTGGAGCGGATGAGGTAGATCAGGTAGAGCAGCGCCGCCGCGCCCACGGCCCCGGCGACGATCTTGAACGCCTGGATGCCGCTCATCTCCTTCCGGGACGGGGTCATCATGTCTGGCCTCCGGCCTTGTGGCGCAGGATCTCAGACTCCTCGGGCACCTCGGCCTCCTGGGGCTGGGACCTGGGCGCCTGCGCCTCCTTGAGCAGGCGGTTGGTCTCCCGCAGGCGTCCCGCGATGACGGAGGATATCTGCATGACCATCTGGATGCCGATGCGGGGGTGGCGCTCGCAGAGCGCCCTGAAGTCGGCGCGGGAGAGGCTGAGGAGGCGCGTCGTCTCGGCGGGGATGGCCGACGCCGTTCTGGGGGCGTCGTCGATCAGGGCCATCTCGCCGAAAAACTCCCCCGGCCCCAGACAGACCGGTTCAGGGGACGGCGTTTTGGCAGGGCGCCGGAGGATGTCGATGCGCCCCTCCACGACGACGTAGAAATGCTCATCCCGCTCCCCCTCGCGGAAGATCGGCGCGTCCGGCGGGCAGACGCTGAGGCGCATCGCCTGCTCCACCCTTCGCCGCTCCCGCCTCGAAAGGGTCTCAAAGATCGAGATGCGCGACAGAAGGGCGCTCTGTCTGTCCCGGTCAGCGGGGCGTTTCGTGAGCCAGGTTCCGATTCCCATGAGTCTTCTACATCGTTACGCTTACCTGATCCTTGAAATGCAGAGAGCGGAGCGGGCGGCGGTCTTCGGTGTGGTACTCCACGAACATCCGGAGCGCCTGACGGACCTCCCCCCGGATCGTCTCCGAGGCGTTCAGGGCGATAGCCGTCTCGGCGCTGGATGACTGGAGCTGGGCGAGAAACCGGACGGTCTCGGCCCGGAGAGAGACAACGCCCTCCTCCTCGCAATTTTCGCAGGTCACGCCGCCGGCGCGCGGGCTGAAGCGGATTCGCCTCTGGCGGCAGGGCCCCCCACAGCCGGCGCATCTGTCGAGGGAGGGCCTGTATCCGAGGGCCTCCGCCGCGTGGACCTCAAAGAGCCAGAAGGCCGTCTCGGACCGGTCTCCCGGCAACCGTTCGAGACAGGACAGGGCCTCCCGCAACGCCCTGTAGAGGGCCGGATTGGGCCCCTCGTCCACCGCGACGTGGTCCGTCAGTTCCACGATGGCGCTGGCGTGGATCAGCCGGTCGAAGTCGGACTTCACCCCTTCAAAGGGGCGAAGGATATCGCCTTCGCTCAGCGTCTGAAGGTCCCGGCCCTCTCTGTGATAGAGGACGTAGGTCCCCTCCGTGAACGGCTCCAGGCTCGCCCCGAATTTGCTTTTGGGCCTTCGAGCGCCCTTGGCCGTCGCCTTCACCTTGCCGAGTTGGACGGTGTAGAGCACGGCCACCTTGCTGCTCTCGCTCATCCGATGGGTCCGGAGGACGATGCCGTCGGTTCGGAGGATCATGGTTTCTTCCGCTCCGCCTGGTTCCGGTCGTAGACCATGTAGACCGTCTCCCCCGGCCTGGCCATCCCGTAGCGCTCGCGGGCGATCTTCTCGATGGTGGCGGGGTCGCTTTCGAGGAGGGCCGCGTGGCGCCGGAGGGCCTCGTTGTCCGCGCGCATCTTCTGGACCTCCACCTTGAGGAGTTCGATCTGTCGCCTCTGGTTCCGGACCCGGTAGACGCCGTAGTCCCCGCCCACGAACTCGTAGGCCGCCGCGATCAGGAAGATCAGGAAGAGGAAACCCTTGATGCGCCGCCTGGGGGAGACGGCCATTCTCGGCCTGGGCCTCAGCAGACGAGAGAGCATGGAAGACCTCCAAAAAGGCAACGCTGAACGCTGAACGCTGAACGCTGAAGTAAAAGCATGAGTCTGTTTTGTTTTTCGTTCATCGTTCATCGTTCATACTTCATCGTTGTCTTTGTTCATCGTTCCGCGTTCTGCGTTTTATTCCCTGATGTGTCCTTCCCCGTAGACGACCCACTTGTAGGTCGTCAGGCCCTCCATCCCCATCGGCCCGCGGGCGTGGAGCCGGTCGGTGCTGATGCCCACCTCCGCTCCGAGGCCGTAGACGCCGCCGTCCGCCAGGCGGGGGGAGGCGTTGACCATGACGGAGGAGGAGTCGACCCGCTGCACGAACGCCTGGGCCCGCGCGTGGCTCTGCGTGACGATGGCGTCGGTGTGCGCCGACCCGTAACGGGCGATGTGCTCGACGGCCGCGTCGAGGCCGTCCACGACGCGCACGGCCAGGATGAGGTCCAGGTACTCGGCGTACCAGTCGTCCTCGGAGGCGGGTTTGGCCTCCGGCAGGAACTCCCGCGTCCGCTCGCACCCCCGGAGTTCGACGCCGGCCTCCCGCAGCCGCCGACCGATCCGGGGCAGGAAGTCCTTTGCCACCTGCGCGTCCACGAGCAGGGTCTCCACGGCGTTGCAGACGCCGGGGCGCTGCACCTTCGCGTTGAAGGCGATGCGCTCGGCCACGTCGAGGTCCGCGCCGGCGTCCACGTAGACGTGGCAGACGCCGTCGTAGTGCTTGATCACGGGGATGCGGGCGGTCTCCATCACCAGCTTGACGAGGGGCTTGCCCCCGCGCGGGACAATCAGGTCGATCAGCCCCTCCGCCCGGAGCATCTCGGCCACGGCGGCCCGGTCCGTGGTCTCGATCAGGGCGATGGCCCCGTCGGGCACGCCCGCGGCCGTCGCCGCCTCGCTCAACACCCGCGCGATGCAGATGTTGCTGTGGATGGCCTCCGACCCGCCCCGCAGGACCACCGCGTTGGCCGATTTCAGGCAGAGGCCCGCGGCGTCCGCCGTGACGTTGGGGCGGGACTCGTAGACGATGCCCACGACCCCCAGGGGCACGCGCATCTTTCCGACGAGCAGGCCGCTGGGCCGGCGCTCCAGCCCCTCCACCCGCCCCACCGGGTCGGGCTGGGCCGCGATCTCCCTCAGGCCCGTGGCCATGCCCGTCAGGGTCCTGTCGGTGACGGTCAGGCGGTCGAGGGACGCGGGCGTCAGCCGGCCCCGGCCGGCCTCGATGTCCTTCCGGTTCTCGGACTTGATGAGGTCCGCCTTCGCCTCCAGGGCGTCTGCCATGCGGCACAGGGCGTCGTCCTTCACCCGGCCGGTGAGGGTGGCCAGCGTCCGGGACGCCTCCCGCGCCCGGCGGGCCTTGTCCAGAACGTACTGTTTGACGTTGTCCATGACATTTCGCTTTTAAAAGAGACCTATCCCCCTGTCCCCCTTCCCTAAAGGGAAGGGGGGACTGCCTTCTCCCCTCTCCTTCAGGAGAGGGGCCGGGGGAGAGGTCCGTGTTTATAACACCACCATGTCGTCCCTGTGGATCACCTCGTCGCCCCCGGGGCGGCCGAGGGCCGGGGCGATCTGCGAGGACCTGAGGCCGCGGATCTTCTGGACCTCCTCGGATGAGTAACGGGCCAGGCCGCGCGCGACGGTCTCCTGCCCGCGCCGCACATCGATGATCTCCCCGGCGTCGAAGGTCCCACGCACCTCCAGGATGCCGGACGGGAGCAGGCTCTTGCCGTCCTGGCCGATGGCCCTGGCGGCCCCGTCGTCCACGATCACGGCCCCTTTGCGGGTGGGGGCGAAGGCGATCCATCGCTTCCGGTCAGTCAGGCGGCCGGCCCGCGGGAGGAAGACCGTGCCGGTCTCCTGGCCGTCGAGCAGGTCGAGGAGGCTCACGGATGCGCCGTCGGCGATGACCATCATCCCCCCGGCGGTCGTGACGATCTGGGCGGCCCGGAGCTTCGTGCGCATGCCGCCCACGCCCACGTCGCTGCCCGACCCCCCGGCCAGGGCGAGGAGGTCCGGGGTGATCCGGTCCACGACCGGGATGAGGCGGGCGTCGCTGTCCCGGCGGGGGTCGCCGGAGTAGAGGCCGTCCACGTCGGAGAAGAGGACGAGGAGGTCCGCGCGGATCAGGTTGGCGACGTAGGCGGAGAGGGTGTCGTTGTCGCCGACCCGGATGTCCAGCAGCTCGTCCACGGCGACGCTGTCGTTCTCGTTGACGATGGGCACCGCGTTGAACCGGAAGAGGGCCTCCAGGGTGTTCCGGGCGTTGACGTAGCGCGCCCGGTCCCTCAGGTCGTCCGCGGTCAGGAGGATCTGGCCGACGGCCAGGTCGCGCCGGCGGAAGGCGAGCTTGTAGGCGTTCATCAGGAGGCTCTGGCCCACGGCGGCGGCGGCCTGCAGCTCCGGAATGGCCTTCGGGCGCGCGGAGAGGCCGAGCCGGCCCATGCCCGCGCCGATGGCGCCGGAGGTGACGACGGCGGCCTCCACCCCTCGCCTCCTGAGCGCGGCCACGTCGTCGGCGATGCCCTCGATGCGTTCGGCGTTCAGGGCGTTGTCCCGGACGGTGATGACGCGGGTGCCGAGCTTGACGACGAGGCGTTTGACGTTACGGAAAAGGGTCTTGCGATCGGACATAGAGTTACAGATGCCTGCCTTCCAGCTTCACATATCCCTCCAGCTCTTTCATCATCTGCTCGAACTGGTCCGGCAGGAGGGACTGCGCGCCGTCGGAGTAGGCGTTCTCCGGGTCGGGGTGGACCTCCACCATCAGGCCGTCGGCGCCGGCGGCCACGGCGGCTTTGGCCATGGGCGGGACGAACCTCCGGATGCCCACGCCGTGCGACGGGTCGGCGATCACCGGCAAATGGGTGTAGCTCTGGAGGACCGGGATGGCGGAGACGTCGAAGGTGTTGCGGGTGTACTTCTCGAAGGTCCGGATGCCCCGCTCGCAGAGGATGATCTCCTTGTTCCCCTCCGAGGCGATGTACTCCGCGGACATGAGCAGCTCCTCCATCGTGGACATCATCCCGCGCTTGAGGAGGACGGGCCTGCGGGTCTGCCCGACCTCCTTGAGGAGGGGGAAGTTCTGCGTGTTGCGGGCGCCGATCTGGAGGCAGTCCGCGTAGTTCAGGACGAGTTCGATGTCGCGGGGGTTCATCACCTCGGTGACGACGGGGAGGCCCGTCTCGGCGCGCGCCTCGGCCAGGAGCCTGAGGCCCTCCTCGGCAAGTCCCTGAAAACTGTAGGGGGAGGTGCGGGGCTTGAACGCGCCCCCGCGCAGGATGTGCGCGCCGGCCTGCCGGACGGCCCGCGCGGTCGCCAGGGTCTGCTCCCGCGTCTCCACGGAGCAGGGGCCGGCCATCACGACGAACCGGTCGCCGCCGACCTTCACCCCGCCCACCTCCACGACGCTCTTCTCCGGCTTGACCTCGTTGCCGACGAGCTTGAACGGCTGGAGGATGGGGGTGATGCGCTCCACGCCGGGGGCGGACTCCAGGGCCTCCAGCTGGCGCTTGCCCCGCTCGTCCCCGACGGCGGCGATCACGGTCCGCTCCACGCCGAAGATCGGGTGGGGCTCGTAGCCCAGCTCCCGGATGCGGTCGATGACGTGGTCGATCTGGGACCGCGTCGCGCCGCGCTGCATGGTGATGACCATAAAATCCCCTACCTCTCCTTTTCGGAGAGGTCCACCTTCATCCGCACGAGGAGGCCCCGCTCGGACAGGTAGCGCTTGACCTCAGGGATGCTGTATTGCCGGTAGTGGAAGATGGACGCCGCCAGGGCCGCGCTGGCCTTCCCTTCCAGGAGGACCTGGCACATATGCTCCGGCCCTCCGCAGCCGCCCGAGGCCACGATGGGCACGTCCACCCGCTCGGCCACGGCCCGCGTCAGCGGGATGTCGTAGCCGTCTTTCGTCCCGTCGGCGTCGATGCTGTTCAGGACCAGCTCTCCGGCGCCCCGGCCCACCAGCTCCTCCGCCCACTCCAGGGCGTCCCGGCCGGTGGGCGTCCGCCCCCCGTCGATCACCACCTCCCACCAGACCTTCGCCGGGTCCTCCGCGTGGCGCCGGATGGCGTCTATGGACCCCACGATGGCCTGAACGCCGAAGGTCTCCGCCCCCCGCGAGATGATCTGCGGGTCCCGGACGGCGGCGGAGTTGATGGAGACCTTCTCCGCGCCCCCCTCGATGATGGCCCGGATGTCCTCAAAGTCGCGGACGCCTCCGCCGACAGTAAAGGGGATGAACACCTCCTCGGACACCCGTCGGACCAGGTCGGCCACGATCTGCCGCCTCTCGGCCGAGGCCGTGATGTCATAAAACACCAGCTCATCGGCCCCTTCGGCGTCGTAGCGCCTGGCCAGTTCGACAGGGTCCCCGGCGTCCCGGTCGGCGGAAAATTTGACCCCCCGCACGTTTCGGCCGTTCTTGACGTCGAGGCAGGGGATGATGCGTTTGGCGAGCATAAGAGACTGCGGGCGTTTGGCATGGGACGTGAACCTGTGGATTGAGTTGAATATAAGGCTATTATCCGCAACGATCAAGCGCAAAATCGGGGCAGCAGGGGGGCGAGGGCGTCGGGGTCGGGGTTGG
>CAYRZX010000169.1:0-14233 GCA_964428665.1 uncultured Gemmatimonas sp. | reverse complement strand
TTATTTGCCAATCCGTCTTTAGTTGTGAATGTGGTGAAAGTATTGCCGCTCTCTCCTGAGCTTGTCGAAGGATTATACCGGCTTACGCCACCACCCGTGCTAAACCAGAGGTTGCCCTCCCGATCCTGAAAAATATAGAATGCTCCATTGGTCGGCAAACCATCTTTGGTGGTGAAGGTTGTCCACGTCTTTCCATCATATCGACTCACGCCACCATTCGTGCTGAACCAGAGGTTGCCCTCCCGATCCTGAATAATCGACAACACCATATTGTTTGCCAACCCGTCTTTGGTGGTAAAAGTAGTAAAGGCTTTGTCATCGTACCGACTCACCCCACTACCATAGGTGCCAAACCAGAGATTGCCGTCCAGGTCCTGAAAGATAGACTGTACCTTGTTGTGTGCCAGTCCGTCTTTGGTGGTGAAGGTGGTAAAGGTTTGGCCGTCATACCGACTGACCCCCACGCCGTAAGTGATGAACCAAAGATGGCCCTCCCGATCCTCAAAAATGTCGACAACGTTTACGCCTGAAAGCCCATCCGTCGTATCATAAGTGCGCAAATGGCCTTTTCCACGCCCGGCAGACACGACCTTACCGGGTCCGGCAGATACGACCTTGCCGCGCCCGGCAGGTACCATTCTGCCTAGACGACTTACACTCATCGGTTTAAAATCGACCTCCTTGATCTCCTTTTCGGCTTCCACAATCACCTTCACAGGTTCCGCGCCATAACTGTTTCTGACCAGGACCCGGTACGTCCCCGGAAACGCCCGGACATGGTAGCGACCGCCCTCCGACGTCGTCGTCCCTGCCCTGGCCTGACCCGATGTGTCTTCCACACCAATCCCGACCCCAACCCAGAGAGACCCATCGGGCTTCTTGACAGTTCCCGAAATGGTCCCCAGGCCGGTAAAGTCCGGCCGGTAGCGGACGATGCCCACATCCGGGACCGTCAGATAGAGGCTGCCGTCCCTGGACTGCACGATGCTGTGCACATTGTCCCCCGGCAGGCCGTCCTCCTTCAGGATGCGCAGCCACGCCCCGTCCTGGTACCGGAGCAGCCCCTTTGTGCCATACAGCTTGAGATGGTTCTGGTGCGTCCCGAACCAGATCGCGCCGTCCTGGGCCTGGCAAATGCGCAGGACCCTCCCCTCGGGCATCCCGTCTGCCTCGCCGATGCGCTTCCAGGTCGTCCCGTCAAAGACTGAAATCCCATGCGTTTGTCCGTGCGTGCACCAGACCTTCCCATCCTGCGCGACCAGGATGTCATAGTTCCTGGGATCAGCCGATGGGGTAGAGGTCGTCCAGGCCTGCCCTGAGCCTGCCTGTCCTGAGCCTGTCGAATGGGTCGAACGGGTCTTTCCATCGAACCGGCTCACCCCCTGAAAGGTCGCAAACCAGACCGATCCGTCCGGGCCTGCGGCGATGTCATACACCCGGTTGTGCGCCAGGCCGTCCTTCACCTCGAAGTTCCGAAAGGTCTTACCGCCCTGTCCCTTCGCTTCGCTCAGGGCAAGCTCTGAGCTTGTCGAAGGATCAAATCGCAGTACCCCGCTACCCCCCTTGGTGCGGTCCTCCTCAGCCGGCTGCGTTTCGGTGGTGATCTCTGTGGTCAACCAGAGGTTGCCCTGAGCGTCCACCGCGCTGGCCCCGCCCACATAGTTGCCAGACAGCCCATCCGCCTCTGTGTAAATCAGCCACGTCCTCCCGTCGTAGCGAGTCACCGCGGCCTTCCCCCGGTGGCTCCCGGCAAAGTAGAGCGTCCCATCCGCTGACTGAGCAATGGAGCGCACCTCTCCATCCATGAGACCATCCCTGGCGGTATATCTCATCCAGGTCTTCCCATCGTAGCGGAGAGCGCCTTTCTCCACGCCTCCATAGAAGCCCCACCAGATGCTGCCGTCCCTGGATACGCAGGGCTTCCTGGTACCTTGTGGGAAAGAAGCATCTGAGAACGCTTTGCCGAAGGAATAGATCGTCCACGGGCCCTTCACAGTAGCCTTCACATCCAGCGTGTCCACCGCCCCGGCAGGGGCGGCGAGGGCCAGCGCCAGGAGGAGGCCGGACAGGATGAGCCTTTGGGCGGGGATCGTGCCGGAGGTCTTCATGGTGGGGATACCTGCCTAAAGAACAAGCCGCACCTGTCCCGGTACGGCTCACCCCGTTGCCCCCGAATGCGATGCGTGCGGGCGTCCATCAGCGCCCCCCGATGCGAAAGGCCCAAAGGTCAGACAGACTGTGACAGGCAGAATGTACGAAGGGTGGGAGAAAAATCAAGCAAAAACGCGCGATGCACAAATCGCTTGCAGAAGCGAACATTCTAAAGTACCTTTGCAGGTACGAAAGGAGGCGACCCCTATGACCCGCACGATGCCGATCATCGAGGCCCGGAAGAGGCTGACCTCGCTCCCGGAACAGTTTGAAAAGGAGCCCCATACGCAGGCCGTGGCCATCACCCGGCGCGGCAAGCCGGTCCTGGCCGTCCTGTCCTGGGAGCTGTACGAATCCATCGTCGAGACGATGGAGATCCTGGGGGATGAGGAGTTGATGGCCGCCCTGCGGCAGGGCATCAGGGAGGCTGAGGAAGGGAAGGGCATTCCCTGGGAACAGGCCAAAAAGGAGCTGGGCTGGTGAATTACCAGGTCATCATCCAGCCTTCGGCGCTGAGCATGTTGAAGCATATTTCTGACCGCCGTGTCCAGGAAAAGATCCGGGAACGGATAGACGGTCTGGCCGTTGACCCCGACAAACAGGGCAAACCCCTCACGGACGAACTGGCCGGCTACCGGAGCCTCCGCGCCGTGGGACAGCGATACAGGATTATCTATCGGGTGGAAAGGGGGAGGGTCCTGGTGCTGGTGGTGGCCGTGGGAATCCGCAAGGAAGGGAGCAGGAGAGACATCTACACCCTGGCCAGGAGGCTCATCCGCCTGCATCTCCTGGAACCCCCTCCCCAATAGCGTTCACAAAGGACCTTAATCCATCCATGTCAAAGTCTTCCCGGCGCTCCGAAAAGGCGTACAAGAACCTCGAATTTCTCAACAGCCCCGAGGCCAGGCCGATCCGCATCCTGGCCGAGCTGTTCGAGCCCCTTCGCCGGTTTCGCCAGCAGGAGGTGCGCGACACGGTGGTGTTCTTCGGGTCCGCCCGCATTCATCCGATGGCCGAGGCCCGGCGCCGTCTCCAGGCCGTCCGGCAGGAGGTCAGGGGCCGCAAGGCCCCGACGGCTGCGCTGCGGCACCGGCAGGAGATTGCCGAGCGGGGGATCGTCCTGGCCCGGTATTACGAGGATGCGGTGGAGCTGGCCAGGTTGATCACCTGCTGGTCCAAGACCCTCCGGGACGGCAACCGGTTCATCGTCTGCTCCGGCGGGGGGCCGGGGATCATGGAGGCGGCCAACCGGGGAGCGGCCCTGGCCGGGGGGCCTTCGGTGGGGCTCAACATCAGCCTCCCCTTCGAGCAGTCCCCCAACCCCTACATCACGGAGGGGCTCAACTTCGAGTTTCACTACTTCTTTATGAGGAAGTTCTGGTTCGCCTACCTGGCCAAGGCCCTGGTCATCTTTCCGGGGGGGTTCGGGACGATGGACGAGCTCCTGGAGCTGCTGACGCTGTTGCAGACGCGCAAGATCCTCAAGCCGCTCCCGATCGTCATCTACGGGCCGGACTACTGGCGGGAGATCCTCAACTTCGACGCGCTGGTCCGGTGGGGGACGATCTCGGAGGAGGACCTGAAGCTGTTCCGGTTCGTGGACAGCCCCGGGGAGGCGTTCGACTATCTGCGCAGGGAGATGGAGAGGCACTATCTGCGAGGGAACCGCCAAGCTGCCAAGGGCGCCAAGGGGCGCAGAGGGGCAGGGAGTGGGAGAGCAACATCCGAGCCGGAAGCGTTAGCGACCGGTAGACCGGCAGAAGAGCCGGGAGCGTTAGCGACCGGTAGAAGGCAAGTAGAGAGGCCTGAATCGTGAACCGTGAAGAGGGCATCCTGGCCGTCGAGCTGGCAGGGGGGAGCCGGGTCCGGCTCTACACCGCGTCGGGTCCCCGCGAGGAGGCGTTTGAGCCCTGGCTGCTGGTGGAGTCGCCGGAGGTCCGCGCGGACCTGGGGGGAGTCACGTCGATCACCGGGCTGAGAGGAGGTGGAGAGTTCCGGCATCTCGTCCGGTTCCGGGCGTGGTCCGACTTCCTGAACGCCCGCGACCGGCTGACGAACGACCGGGTCCCCCATTTCCGGCTGAGCAGCCCCGTCCAGCAGTACCTGATCCTCACGGGGAAGACGCTGTTCCGGGGGATGCGCTACGCCGACGTCCGCCGGATGCAGCTCGACGTGGAGACCCTGTCCTTAGACCCGGCGGACCCGGAGGGGCGGGTCGTGCTGATCGCGGCCTCGGACACGGCGGGGTTTGAGGAGGTGGTGGACGGGCGGCGGCTGTCGGAGGCGGAGATGCTGGGCCGGCTGAACCGGATCGTCGCCGAGCGCGACCCGTCGGTGATCGAGGGGCACAACCTGTTCGACTTCGACCTCCCCTACCTGAGCGCCCGCGCCGCGGCCTGCGGGGTCCGTCTGACGTGGGGGCGGGACGGGTCGGACCTCCGGCTGCACGAGGGGACGCGGCGGTTCAAGGTGGGGGCGAAGAACCCGCCCTACCGGCCGGCCTACGTCTACGGCAGGCACATTCTGGACACCTACCAGCAGGTGCAGCGCTACGACGTGGGGGGGCGGATGGAGAGCTACGGCCTGAAGAGCGTGGTGAGGGACCTGGGTCTGGAGCGGGAGGGGCGGGCGTTCGTGGCGGGGGGGGACATCCGGGAGGTCTGGCGGACGGACCCGGAGCGGCTGATCGCCTATGCCTTAGACGACGTGCGGGACGTGCGGGCGCTGTCGGAGGTGGTCTTGCCGACGGAGTTCTACCAGACGCAGATCCTGCCCTACACCTTCCAGGACGCGGCCCTGTCGGGCACCGGGGAGAAGATCAACGCCCTGCTGATCGGGGTGTACCTCCGGCGGGGGCTGGCCATCCCGCGACCCAGGCCGAGCCAGGAGTTCCCGGGGGGTTACACGGCGCTGCGGGCGGCGGGGCTGTTCCGGCGGGTGGTCAAGGCGGACGTGGAGAGTCTGTACCCGTCGATCATGTTGACTTACAAGATTCGCCCGGTCACGGACACGGAGGACGTGTTCCTGCCGATGCTGGAGCGGCTGACGAGGCGCCGGCTGGAGGCGAAGGCGCAGATGAGGACGGCGTCCGGGGCGGAGCGGGCCTACTGGGACGGGCTGCAGGGGAGCTACAAGGTTCTGATCAACTCCTTTTATGGCTACCTGGGCTACGCGCAGGCGAACTTCAACGACTACGACGCGGCCAGGCAGGTGACGGAGCGGGGGCAGGAGATCGCGCTGAAGGCGGTCGAGCTGCTGGAGGCCCGAGGGGCGAAGATCCTGGAGGTGGACACGGACGGGGTCTATTTCGTGGCCCCGCCCGGCGTGGAGGACGAGGAGGCGGAGCGGCGGCTGGTGGAGGAGGTCTCCGGGGCTTTGCCGGAGGGGATAAACCTGTCCCACGACGGGCGCTACCGGGGGATGATCAGTCTGAAGGCGAAGAACTACGTCCTGCTCGACTACGAGGGGAGGCTGATCCTGAAGGGGAGCAGCCTGCGCAGCCGGCGCGACGAGCGGGTCTTCAGGGACCTGATCTCGCACATGGCGCTCAGGCTGATCGACGGGAGGGCGGAGGAGGCGGGCCGGGCCTACCGGGAGCTGGGGGGGCGCATCCAGGCCGGGGCGCTGGACGCCAGGGACTTCTGCCGGTGGGAGAGCGTCACGGAGAAGACGTTCACGAACCCCAACCTCAAGCGGCTCGCGGAGGCGGCGGAGGGGAGGGCCGTGGGGCAGCGGGTGGCCGTGTACCAGCGCCGGGACGGGAGTCTGGCCTCCATCGAGGACTACGCCGGGGACGAGGACCGGGACTATCTCCTGCGGCGGCTGCACGACTCGGCGTCCCGGTTCCGGGAGATGTTCCGGGAGGAGGAGTTCCGGAGGCTCTTCCCGCTGTTTCGCGCGGAGGCGAAGGAGCAGCTCAGCCTGTTCTGAAGGTTGTGAGCGGGATGCTCTGTAGAGAGAGATGAGAACGCAAACGGGCAGAACGGCTTACGGAGACTCGATTCTCCGGCCTTCTGCCCGTTTTTGTTGCCGATCTAAGCGCCGTCTAATGGGAGGGCGGAAAACGGCCCTGAGAGCAGGTTGACTTTTGGGGCTGATGTCCGATATTTCGGGTAGGTTCATTTTGGTTCGAGCAACGGGCCGGAGTCCGGGACGCCGGACGAACCAGCGCCATCCCGCTGGCCGGCCCTTTACCCCAGGATGGAGGGCTGAAGCATGGCAGTGAAGAAAGGCCGGGCGAAGGAGAAGGCCACAAAGGACGGCAGGCCCATCACAAGAATCCTGAAACTCAAGCTGAAGCTCCTACTTAACGCCTTAGACCTGAATCAGCTCCTGGAAGTGGCCAGACAGGGGGGCGAGAAATGGGAGGTCCTGAGCCTCATTGACCGACCAGAGGTTCTGAAGATCGAGGAACAGCGCCAGGTCACCAGGTTAATTCGAGAGAAGTCAAAAGAAATCGCCGGGGGGGTGCTTAACGATATCTTCGACCTCTGGAAAAAGGTAAAGCTACCATCTCACACGGACGAACCCCCTGTGACCGTGGAGCAAATCAAAGAGGTTGAGCGATACCTTTGGCGAGTCAACGGAAAAAGATTTGTCAGGAAACATCTGGAGGATGTGAGACGGGTCGTCAGAGAGTTCAATATCACGCTCACGGACGAAGAAGCCTGGAAGATTTTAGGAAATTCGTGGCATCCATACTGCGATCCACAGTGCCATGACCTGGAAGAGTCGACAATAACGACAGACAGGGAATACCTGCGATGGATGGAGCGCCACTACAACGCCCTGCTGACGATTCTATTTGCCGACCTATACATGTGCAGATCGACAACATGGCAAGTAGCCCAGGAGGTCAGCCTCATCTTGGGAGTCATAGACGCGCTGAAGGTTGAGAATGAAAGAGCCTTCAGAGAGAAGAAGCGGATGAAGTTCAACAAGGCCCAGGATTCAAAACGGGCAGTTTGGAATGTGGTCATTTATCGGATTGTGGAGGCCGCAAAGCCGTTGTGCAAGAGGAGGGACCGACGAATCGCCGGAACCGGAAGGTCAAAAGAGGTGGACCTCATGCCAGCCTGTGATTTCACTGCAAGACTGCTGGAAACCTGCTACCCGGCAACCTGGACCGGCGTTACCTCTGAACGAATCAGGGCACGATATACCCGCCTAAGGGATACAGCGGGTTCTATACTTTCGGATCGCTGATCTAAGATACAAGGCCCCAAAATACGAATTCTGGAAAATTGACAGGGTTTTTGATTTCTTCTTGGTGTTCTGAGGAGAAACCAAAAACCCTTTTTTGTTGGAGGAAGTATGAACGAGACGCTTGCCGCACCCCCCGATGAAGTCGTGACCCTCCCCGAGCTTGCCGAGCGCCGGAAGTTGCGGTTGAGCTGGCTCTACGAAAGGAGTCGATTCGACAAACTCCCAGGGCAGCGCCGGTACGGGAGGCACGTCAGGGTTGTGCTTTCGGAATTTGATCAAGCCGTCAAGGAGGGGGTGCTTGCCAACTGAAAGCCGAAGGCCCGCCCGATCTTCCTGGACCGGCGGGCCTTCGCATTCAATTCGATGCTCTCGCGCTTCAATCGCTGACCAAGTGGGCGCGAGACATCTTACCTCACGAGGAGGCTTTATGCTTCACAAAAGTAGCAAAACCGGAGGCCATTGTCAAGCCCGTCTTGGACGGGCCTTCCTGACACAACACGGGGCGTCCGGCTACGTCGCCCTACCGGTACTGACCCAGGATCGAGACGCCCTGACCTGGACCCTCTCCGGCCTTCTGCGGATCACACCGGCGGACGTAGGCCTGCGCCACCTTCCAGACACACGCCGGGGACGTCGTCGGTTCATCCACCGGGCTATCCGGGCCGCACGTCGGGCGCTGGAGGGCGTAGCACGATGAGGCTCCTTGACGTGCAGATAGGCGAGTTCGCCAACCGCATCGGCGAGCGTTGTAAGGTGACTCTCAAATCTTACAAGGGCAAGCAGCGCGTGGACGTGAGAGTTCACTTCGAGGACGAAGACGGCGAGTGGCAACCTACGAAGAAGGGCCTCAACATCAGCGTGGACGACCTGCCCACGTTGCGCCGGTTGATCACCGAGGCCGAGCAGAAGGCGGTTCATGCGGGCGTCCTGGACCCGGCTGACCACACAAACAACGAGTAACCCCGGCTCTCGCGCCGGACCTGGAGGACGGGAGGCTGGTCGACCAGAAGCGGCCGGCCCCCGTTCCTCCGACTTCTGGAGGGAGAACAGTGGACAAGCCCCCGAAACTTCTACCCCACCACACCGAAATGCTCACGAAGGCCTCCGGGATTTCACAGGAGGTCATCACTGCGCGCGGTTACCGCTCCATCGAAAGCAAAGCGGAGCTGAAGCGCCTGGGCTTTTCGGACACGCAGCTTCTCGTCCCGACCCTACTCATCCCAATCTGGAGCGTGACCGGCGAGATCGCCCTGTATCATCACCGGCCCGACAGTCCGCGCATCAGGGACGGCAAGCCTGCGAAGTATGAGCTTCCGGCCCGGTCGCGCATGGCGGTGGACGTCCACCCGATGATCCGGGACCAGGTGCGCGACCCGGCTGTCCCCCTATTCATCACGGAGGGCGCGAAGAAGGCGGACGCGGCCATCAGCCGGGACCTCTGCTGCATCGCGCTTATCGGGACCTGGAACTGGCGCGGCACGAACGAGCACGGCGGCAAGACGGCCCTGCCCGATTGGGAGCACATCGCCCTGAAGGATCGGAAGGACCAGGGCCGACAGGTCTACATCTGTTTCGACTCCGACGTGATGATCAAGCCCCAGGTCCACCAGGCCCTCGTGAGGCTGTCAGCCTTCCTGGAGCAGCGCGGCGCGAGCGTAGTCTACATCTACCTGCCCCACGGCGAGGGCGGCTGCAAGGTGGGCCTGGACGACTACCTGGCAGCCGGCCACACCGTCGAGGACCTGCTGGCCCTGGCCACGCCCGAGCTGCGCAACCCGCCCCAGGACGAGGACGAGAGGGTCGAGGCCCGCTATCGGGAGACGCCCCGCGGTCTCGTATGGATCAGGGACACGCGGGACGGCCCCGTCGAGACGCCCCTGACCAACTTCACGGCCCGGATCGTCGCGCAGACGGTCGAGGACGACGGCGCAGAGAGCCGTCTGGTGTTCGAGATCGAGGCGCAGCGCAACGGGACCGCCGAACGCTTCAGTGTGCCGGCCGAGCAGTTTCCTTCCGTGAGCCGGTGGGCCGTGGCTAACATGGGAGCGGGCGCTCTGGTCTTCCCCGGTTTTGGCCTAGCCGACCACGCGAGGGCGGCTATCCAGATTCTCTCCGGCGATCCCCCCCGGCGCCGGGTCTACCTCCACACCGGCTGGCGGGAGCTTCAGCCGGGGACGTGGGCCTACCTCCACGCCGGCGGAGCCATCGGCCCGGTTGATCCTGAAAGCGTAGCCGTCCACCTGGACGGGGCGCTGGCGGGCTACCGGCTCCCGCAACCTCCGATCGGCGACGCCCTCCTCGATGCCCTGCAGGCCTCCCTCCGCCTGATCGACCTGGCCCCCGATCCTGTAGTCTTCCCCATCTTCGCGGCCGTCTGGCGCGCCCCCCTCGGGCCGTCCGACTTCTCCCTGTTCCTGGCCGGGCAGACCGGCATCTTCAAGACCGAACAGGCAGCCCTGGCCCTGCAGCACTTCGGGACCGGGATGGATGCCCGGAACCTGCCAGGAACGTGGACCAGTACCGACAACCAGCTTGAAGACCTGGCGTTCTCCGCCAAAGACGCCCTCCTCGTGATCGACGATTTTAACCCACACGGCGGACAGGCCAATGTTCAGCATTTGCATGCGAAGGCGGACCGGGTTCTGCGTGCGCAAGGCAACCGTACCGGGCGCGGGCGGCTGAGACGGGACGGGACTCCGAAGCCTTACAAGCCCCCGCGTGGGCTGATCCTGAGCACAGGCGAGGACATCCCCCAGGGCCAGAGCCTCCGGGCGCGGGCGCTGATTCTCGAAGTCTCCCAGGGAGACATCGACCCGGACCGGCTGACCCCCTGCCAGCAGGACGCGGCCGCGGGCCTTTATGCTCAGGCCATGAGCGGGTTCCTGGCATGGCTGGCTCCCCGATACGACGAGGTGCGCCGGACCCTCCGGTCCGAGGTGGAGGCGCTGCGGTCCGAGGCGACCCGGGGAGGCCACGCCCGAACGCCGGAGATCATTTCCAACCTGGCTGTAGGGCTTCGGCATTTCCTGGCCTTCGCTCAGGAGGCCGGCACACTCTCCCACCAGGAGGCCCAGGACCTCTGGCAGAGGGGCTGGCAGGCCCTCACCCAGGCCGCCGACGCCCAGGCCCGGCATCTGCTGTCCGGAGAGCCTACGAGGAGATACCTGGAGCTCCTGTCCGCGGCCCTGTCCTCTGGAAGGGCACATGTGGCCGACGTGGAGGGGGGAGCGCCCCTCAACCCAGGGGCCTGGGGATGGAGGGAGCACACGGTCGGGACGGGGATGTTCGAGCGGCAGGAGTGGCAGCCCCAGGGGGACCGGATCGGCTGGACCGAGGGAGACGATCTCTACCTCCAGCCCAATGCGGCCTTCAACGTCGCCAAGCGGCTGGGCAACGAAAGCGGAGACGGGATCTCCATCACCCCCCGGACCCTCAACAAGCGCCTCCACGAGCGGAGACTGCTGGCCAGTGTGGACCAGGCAAGGGAGGTCCTGACCGTGCGCCGGACGATCTGCGGGAAACGGGAGGACACACTTCACTTCTACATGAGCGCTCTTATGTGTGGAAAACCCGACCAACCCGACCAACCTGACCACGCGAAAGCGCGGACTCAGGAAAATCAAGGGGTTTCCGACCCCGCTGGTCGGGTTTTGTGGTCGGGTTCTGAGCCGGAGATCGAAAAACCCGACCAGGAAACCCGACCAGGAAACCAAGAGAATCAAGGGGTTTCGGACCCTGCTGGTCGGAATGGTCGGGTTGGTCGGGTTCCTCGAACATATAAGGCCCCATGTAGCGACGAGGCCCCCATGAATCTCCGGGAGGGGGAGGTCTGACCGTGGAGGCGATCCTGAGACTTCGGGATCTGGGCTACCAAGTGGAACTCAACGGCGGGCGGATCCGCTACCGGCTGCCGGAGGGGACCCGCGACCCCGACCCGGCGACGCTGATCGAGGCCCTGGCCGACCTGAAGGCCCACCGGGAGGAGGCCGTCGCCTTCCTGCAGGCCGAGGCCGTCCGGCTCCCGCTGTCGCCGTCCGACCCCCTACCGGCCTACCCGTTCGCCATCCGCTCCCGCATCCTGGACGGCGCGGAGGTCTGGATCGTCCCGGACAGCTGGACCGAGCCGGTAGAGGGGCCGGCCTACACCCATGCCGAGATCCGGGCCCTGGACAGGCAGAGGCCGGACCCGGAGGCCCTGCGGGCGATCCACCAGGTCAAGGTGGGCCTGGACGGGGAGGTCCTACGGTGAACACGTTCTGGAGCTGAGGCCGGAATGACCAGTGTCCGCTCATGGAGGTGTCCGCTGTCGATCCGCGGGAGACATCACCGGAAGCAAACCGTATCTTGCAACGACTCAAGGGCTTCAGCATGGAACCGAGGCCGGAATGTGCAACAAAAGATGACACAAAAAGCGATCAACAATTTTGGAGCCTTCCGGCAGACTCAAGGAAAAAAAGCGCAAGCTTCCGCGCCTTAAGGACTTCGGCTTGGAGCCGAGGCCGGAATAGAGTTTGTCTTCATGGGAGTTTGTCATTGGCGGCACCCAAAAATCAGAGCAAAGATCAGCGCGAACAGCAACTCCTCTGAAGCTGGCAACTAAAGGTTTCCTATGAAGCGATCAGCTTGGAGTCTGCCGACAGACCCGGAGACGGTCAAACGCCGGGCTGCCGGCCGCCGCCATTACAACGCCTGGCGGAAGCACAAGGCCATGTACCGGCGTTGGGTCCTGGTACTTGAAACCGCTAACCACCTGGGTGTGTCCGTGTTGAACCACGGGGCGCAGGCCAAGATCGCCCGCAAGCTGGGCGTCAGCCGGTCCACGATCTGCCGGGACGTCCAGGCGATCCTGGCCTCCTGGCATGAAGAGGAGCACAAAAGAAAGCCGTGCCCGCTGTGCGGGCATAGAAATCCGTGTCCGGTGTGCGCGTTGGAAGTGATCCAGAAGGAAAGGGCAGAGGACAGCAGGAGGCCGGAAACGACCTTTTAGCGAGGGCAGGAGTGGAGGTGTCTGTATGGTTGACCAGAGGGACGAGACGCAGCAGGACAGGGCAGGGACGGCAGGCCGAGGCAGGAAAGACGACGCCCTGGAGGGCACAGGGCCGACCAGGGCGCAGGGGACGGAGAGAGGGACGGGGCTACTTCAGCCGGGAGAGGATCGTCACGGACAGGGAGATGACAGTCAGCATCGTCGTTACCCAGGTCCCAAGCACCACGTAGAGCAACTGCCGGACCTCCTTCCGGGTATCTCCCACGACCGCATTGGTCTCACTGATGCGTTTGTCCATCTGAGATGATAACTCGCCGATACGCTTGTCCATCTGCCCAAATCCACTTTCAAGCCCGGAGAGTCGCCCGTGCGTATCCAGGCGAAAGGCGTTGAGCTCGTCATGGATGGCCTTGAGCGCGGTGTCTGTCCGATCATCGGCGGCTGGTGCTGTGCGTTCGTCGGGCATTTCACATCCTCAAGGTTGAAGCGTGGACCCGGCCCCAGGGGATAGGATACGAAAGAGCCGGGAGAGATGTCAAGGGGAAGCGCCGGGGCTATGCCGTGCGCCGGGCCTTCTTCACTGACCTGGCGGAGGCCCACCGGGCGCGGCCGGACTCCTGACGCTTAGAGGGTTGCCACTCCTCAAACTTCCGATTGACCTTCACCGCAAAGATGCGTACCCCAAGCCTTTCGGCGTCGATTTCACCGCGCTTGATCGCTCCCGCTATCGTCTGCCGGGTGGTGTTCTTCATCGTGGCCGCTTCTGCCGCTGAAATAAGATTCATAATTAACACCTCCTGCATTCAAAGATAAACCATTACATTACATTCGTCAAGAAAAATTTTATTTTACCATCATTTCTTACTTGACAAATGGTATGTAAAGATTTATATTTAGGACGTGAACGATGAACAACGCTCTTTGACAGGCGGTTAGCGTGAGCAAGGAGGACAGGCCGAAAGGCTCAGCCCCTCACGCGACGAATAGCATGGCAGGGTTGGAGCTGACAAAGCGCGACCGGAACGGAACCCCGGCAACCCGGAGGCCAGGCGGACAGGGATAGGACACGACCCCAGGGACGGGGATAGGCAAAATAAAACGGCCCATCGGAAGAATCTTGCCGGATGCTCCGATAGGCCGAAGAACTTTACCCACCTTGACGGAGGGTATTTTTATGATAGGCAATTCTTCCCCCCAAGTCAAGTCCAAACCTGCCACCTGGACGGTAGGCTGCAAGGACGACCGCCTGAGCATCGCCTATGCGATGTCCGGGGGTTACAAGATCGCCCTGGACGGCGACGGCAGCGCCGAAGTGCTCAAGGCCGATGGGACGGCCTACCACGTCGTCAACTTCGAGTGCGGTTGCCCGGACAAGCAGGGACGCGGCGGGTCGTATGCCGGTCACTGCAAGCACGAGGTTTGGGTCTCTCAACTCCGGCCCTGCGAGCTTTGCGGCGGCATCATGGCGCTGGGCGAGTTCCTGACGGCCTTCGGTCAGACGGTGCGCCGGTTCGAGTGCGAGTCCTGCGGCAACGCCCGTGACTTCGACCTGGTGAAGGGCGAGCGCCGGGTCCACCGGCACGGTGGACCTCTGACCGAGCAGCAGGCGCACATCCTGTGCCAGAGGGCGATCTACGAGGCTTACTTTCGGGACGCTGATCACTACGTATGGGACGCCCTGAAGGTCAGGCCGGACATCGCCCCGGCAATGGCCGAACGGCTGTATCAGGCGAAGATGAACCGGCTGGCCGACGAGGTAGCCGGGCGCTACGGGCTGAAGGCCGAGGCCATAGCCGCAGACTGACAACAGGCAGAGACGAGGGGGGAGACGAAAACTCCCCCCTTTCTCATTGGACCTTGACGAAAGGGGAGCACCGATGAACACGTCAA
>CAYRZX010000168.1:0-14276 GCA_964428665.1 uncultured Gemmatimonas sp. | reverse complement strand
TGCCGTCCTCCGTCCGAAAGGTGCGCAGGGCGATCACCGGCCCGACGAGCCTGCCCTGACGTGTCGCGCTCATGGCCTTCTCCCTTTCCCTTAGATGTCCACCGGCAGCGGCGTCACGGGCTTCTGGACGGCCTTTCCAGGCAGTTGCACCCGCGCGATCCGCAGATAGGCCCTCGGCCGCCCCTCGACCAGCGGGTCCGCAAACCCGATGGCGTCGTAGGCGTAGAGCAGCTCGCCCGGCCCTAGCTCGCACACCGACGGGTACGTGCCCCCCGTGCCCGCGTACACCACCAGGTCCACTGGCCACGTCTCCCCGCCGTCGAACGAGAGCATCAGCCGCCGCTCCCGCCGCCCTCCGTCCCGCCCCTTCACCCCGTAGGCGCACGCCAGCGTCCCGTCCCGCATCACGATTAGCGTCGAGTCCACCCCGAAGGCGTGCGTCAGGGCCGGCTCGGTCCAGGTCCGTCCCCCGTCGCTCGACCGGCAGAGGCACATCCGGTCGTGCGTGTAGCCCGTCCGCATGACGCAGAGCAGGTCCCCGTCCGGCAGCAGGACCATGGACGGCTCGCACGGCCCCTCCTGCCCGATCTCCGGGTCGTAGGCCACCGTCGCCAGGTAGTCCCACGACGCCCCCCCATCTCGCGACTCCACCACGACCGTCCGGTACTTGTTGAAACCCTCGATCGTGTCGTTGCTCGCGATCGGCACATCCGCCGTCTTCCCGGACTGCTTCAGGCCCTCGATGTAGGCCGTGAGCTGGGGGCTCCTGAACGGCACGTCGTCCCCCTTGAAGTAGCCGTACATCGTGGCGAGCAGCCTCCCGTCCGGCATCTCCAGGATGGTGTTCCAGAACAGCATCCCGTTGAACCGGCTCAGATTGTCCCCCGTCCCCCACGTCGCCTCCGGGATGCGCACCGGCGTGATGAACGGCCCCTCCATCCGCTCGCACCCCGGCGCGATCCGCCAGGACTTGTAGTGGAACAGCCCGTCCCCCACCGCCTCGATGTCCTTCGCGTAGGACAGCGCCAGGACGGTCCCGTCCGACAACCCGGTGTGACAGCGGCTGTCGCCCGGCCAAGCCACCTCCCGCCAGGTCTCTCCCCCGTTCGCCGAAAAATAGCCGACGTCCTTCAGATCGCGGTTGTAGCTAACCAGAACCCCCCCGTCCCGGAACTTCACGAACTCCGCCCCCGTCTTGACGGACGAGGTCGCCACGGTCTGCGCCTCGTGGATGACGATGTCGTCTGGGCTCACAATGCCTTCTCCTTCCTCACCTTTACCTGACCTCATGTCCTTCGCCTTCTCTCACCAGAAGGAGCCGGTTCGATGGAACCTTCTCCACCCTCTGTATGAGACCGCCCGGCCAGCGCACGACCACCGAATCCGCCTCCCCCACCGAACCCAGCCCGAAATGAAGCCGGAAGTCGTTCTGCGACAGATAGCTCGACCCGCTCCGAACCTCCTTCACCTGCCCCCGCCCCCCGGCCCAGACCCAGACCCGCGCCCCGATGCCGTCCCGGTTGGAAAGAGCAGAACCGGAGAAGCGGGGAGCCGGAGAGCCGGGGAAAAGACTCTCTCCCCGTTTCTCCGTTTCCCCCTTCTCCGTTTCAGGTCTTTTACCTCCCACCAGCTTCACCCTCAGCCAGCGGTTCTGATCCTGCGTGTCATTCCTGAGCAGCGTCACCGGGCAATTGTTGTTGATGATGAACACATCCACGTCCCCGTCGTTGTCGAAGTCCCCGAACGCCGCCCCTCGTCCCACAGCCTCCTGCTCCAGCCCCGGCCCCGCCTCCGCTGACACATCCACAAACGTCCCATTCCCCGCATTTCGCAGCAGAATCCGACGTTGCGCGTGAGTCGTCCCCTCAGCGGACAGGATGTCTTCGTTGTCGAGGACGTGTCCATCGATGGAGAAGAGGTCCAGCCAGCCGTCGTTGTCGAAGTCCGCAAAGGCCACGCCCCACCCCACCATCTGAAGGCTTGGCCTTCGCACGCCCACCGGCAGGGAGACATCCGTGAAAAATCCGCTCCCGTCGTTGTGATAGAGCGTCGTCCCCTCCTTCTGGAAATTCGTCACGACCAGGTCCAGACGGCCGTCCCCGTCATAATCCTCCGCATCCACCCCCATGCTCGCCTGAGCGCCGCCCGTCTGGTCGTAGGCCACGCCGGCGAAAAGCGCCACCTCCTCAAATCTCCCCCCCTCGTTCCGGAACAGAAAGTTGGCCATCACATCGTTGGCCACGTAGAGGTCCATATCGCCGTCGTCGTCGTCGTCCAGAGCGATGACCCCCAGCCCCCTGCCCGCCTTCCCGGACAGCCCGGCCTGCTGCGTGACCTCCTCGAACGTCCCGTCCCCCCGGTTCCGATAGAGTACATCGGAGATCCCGTGAAAGTTGATCGGGTGGGGATAAGCCCGCTCCCGCCGCTTCAGGGACCTCCCCTTTTCAGCCCCCGCGACGTAAGGGATCAGCTCTCTCTCCGAGTCGGACAGGGCATAGACCACGTAACGCGCCACGTACAGGTCCAGATACCCATCCCTGTCGTAGTCCAGAAACGTACACCCCGTGCTCCAGGTCGAATCCCCGGTCACCCCTGCCTCTCGCGCCACGTCCACAAACGTCCCGTCTCCACTGTTGCGAAACAGCGCGTTCCGCCCGTAGCACGTCACATACAGGTCCACGTCCCCGTCGTTGTCATAGTCCCCTGCGCAGCACCCCATCCCGTAGTCCGTCCGGCCCACCCCCGCCCGCTCTGTCACGTCCCGGAACGTCACCCCCTCGTTGCGAAACATCCCGTTGAGGGGGCGCTCCCCCGCGTAGCCCGGCAGCGCGCCTCCGTTGACCGCGAACAGATCGACCCATCCGTCGTTGTCGTAGTCCAGCATCGCGCACCCCGACCCGACCGTCTCGATGAAATACCTCTGCCCCGTCCCTCCGTGGGCGTGCCGGAAGGTGATCCCCGAAGATACAGTCACGTCCACAAACCGAACCGGGCCAGCCTCAGAACGGCAGGAAAGTGCAAAATGCAAAATGCAAAATATAAAATGCAAAATATAAAAACGCCTTTCCGTTTGTACTTTGCACTTTTCACTTTTCACTTTGCAATTCCTCCACGATTGCCCGCGCCACCCGGTCCTCCGGGTCGATCTCCAGCGCCCGCCGCAGCGCTGACATTCCCTCCTCCCTCCGGCCCAGCCCCACCAGCGCCAGCCCCAGCTCCCGGTGCGCCTCCGCCCGTCCGGCGTCGAGCGCCACGGCCTGCCCTGCGGCGGTCCTGGCATCCTCTATTCGGCCCAGACGCCGGCACGCCCTGGCCAGCAGGACGCGCGTCTCCACCGACGCGGAGTCCAGCTCCGAGGCCCGCTGCAGGGACCTCAAAGCCTCTGCCGTCATCCCCTCCAGGAGATAGGCGGCCCCCAGGTTGTGGTGTGCCTCGGCCATTTGCGGGTTCAGGAGGGCCGCCTCCCGGAACGCGACGATGGCGTCGATGTACCGGTCGTTCCGGGCATTCAGCGTGCCCAGGTTGTAGACGTGGACCGGCTCTTCGGGATGGTCCTGAATCGCCTTGCGGAGGGTCCTGGCCTGGCTCTGATAGGCGTTCACCCCCTCGAAGCGCCTGAGGATGCGCATCCCCTCCCCGGCCCGCCCCTGGCGGTTGTAGGTGTTGCCCAGGCCGAACATGGCCCCCGTGTCCTCTGGATCTGCCTGAAGCGCCTGCTCGTAGGCCGACGCGGCCTCGTCGAGGCGGCCCAGCCGGAGGAACAGGTCCCCCATCCCCCGGAGCGTCTCGCCGGACGGGGGAGCCATCGCGACGGCGCGCCTGTAAGCGGCCACGGCCTCGTCCCACCTCCGGAGGTCGAACAGCGCCTGCGCCAGCGCCCGCTGCGCCTCGACGCTGGCCGTGTCCAATTCCGTGGCGCGCCGCAGGCTTTGGGCCGCCTCCTCGTCCGTCCCCTGCTCCATCAGCACGAGGCCGAGGCCGTAGTGGAGTTCGGCCTCCTCCGGCAGCGCGGCGATCCCCCGGCGAAAGGCGTCGGCGGCCTCCCCCAGCCGGTTCGCCTGTACACACACGGAGCCGAGATCCACGTAGGAGGAGACGGCCTTCGGCTGGAGCCGGGCCACCGTCTTCAGCTCCTCAACGGCCAGATCGGCCCTGCCCGCGCTCCGGTAGAACAGGGCGAGGTGATAGTGCGCATCCGCGAGCGTGGAGTCCAGGGAGATCGCCTCCCGGAAGCGCGCCGCCGCCGAGTCCGCCCTCCCGGCCTCGATGAGCCGCATCCCCTCCCCCAGCCGCATCCGGGCGGCCTGAGGGGAGAGACCGGCAAAAGCATCACCGCAGAGGATGCAGAACAGGCAAACGACAAGTAGACCACGAGACCACAGGACCACAGGACCACAGGTCAACAGACGACGGACGACGGGAGACGGGAGACAGGGGACGGGGAAACCCGGTCTTCGGTCTTCGGTCCTCGGTCGGCGGTCAGTGGTCAGTGGTCTTGTGGTCAGTGGTCGGTTTTTACGTCTCACGCTATTCCATCCTCTTGAACACGAAGCACCCCTTCTCCGTCTCCACCACCCCGCTGACCTCCCCCACCTTCAACCCCTGGACGGCCCCCGCAAACCGGGCGTCCAGGTCCGACGGCAGGACGAAGCCCAGGTCCCGGCCCTCGAACGCCCCCCCGCCCCGCACGCGGGCCAGAAACCCCTCCCCCTCGGCCCGCGACGGAAAGGCGACCATTGCCAGCCGGACCCTGCCCGCCCCCCGCGCCCGCTCCTCCTCCCGCCGCCTGGCCTCCGCGACCTGAAGCCCCTGCCGGAAACGAGGGTCGTCCGGGGCCGCGCGCAGGGCGGACCGGAACGCCTCCTCCGCCTCCCCCCAGCGCCCCTGCTGCGCAAGGACCACTCCTAAATTGTAGTAGGACCCCGCAAAATCGGGCCGCGCGCGGATCGCCTCCCGGTAGGCCGAAACCGCCTCCTCGAACCGCCCCCGGTCCGTGTAGAGGTTCCCCAGGTTGTTGTGGGCCTCCACCAGGTCAGGCTGAACCCGGACCGCCTCCCGATAGGCCGACATCGCCTCCTCGAACCGCCCCATCGCCCGATAGACATTGCCCAGGTTCACGTGCGCCGCCCCGTAGACCGGCCTCGCCTCCACCGCCCGTCGATACGCCAGGACCGCCTCTTCGAGCCGCCCCGCCGCCCGCTTCACGTTGCCGATGCCGTAGAGCCCCTCGGCGCAGTCAGGGGCCAGGCGCACGGCGTCGGCATACGCCCGAAGCGCCTCCTCCGGCCGGCCCTGCCCGGTCAGCAGATCGCCAGAGAGACAGAGCGCCTCCACGTGCCCCGGGTTCAGCCGGACCGCCTCGCGGCAGACCGTCAGCGCGCTGTCGGCCAGCCCCAGAGCGGCCAGGGCCTGGGCGAACAGGGCGCGGGCGTCCGCGTCCGCAGGGCGCGCTTCCACCATCTGCCGTGAGACCTCCGCCCACCCGCGCAGGGCCTGCCCCGCCTTCGGGTCGGCGCGCAGGGCCACGCGATAGGCGGCAACCGTCCCATCCCGGTCCCCGGCGCACGCCAGGGCGTCTCCGAGCGCGACGTGGGCCTCGACGTCGTCGGGCTTCAGGAGGAGGGCGCGCCGGCAGGCCCGGACGGCCTCCTCGCAACGCCCCAGCCCCGCCAGGCCGCCGGACAGACCGTGCAGGGCCTCCCCGTCCTCCGGGTTCATCCAGAGGACGGCCCGGCTGGCGCGGACGAGCGCGGCGCAGACCACGGAGTCGGAGGGCGAGAGCCGGTGAGCGGCGCGGCAGGACGCCAGAGCCTCGGAGAGCCTCCCCGCCCGCAGGTGCGACTCGGCGGCCCGCATCAGATTGTCTATCCGTTGCAGGTGCTCCGTCGCCGTCTGTCCGAAGGCGGGATGGACAAGGAGGCAGAGCAGGAGAACCTGGCAGAAAAAGAGACGTTGGAGGGCCATTGAAGATCGCTTCGGATCAGGCCCTCTCCCCGGCAGGCTGCGCCTGCCACCCCTCTCCCGTGTACGGGAGAGGGGAAGCCGAGCGTCAGCGAGGCGGGGTGAGGGCCTGTGCGCCAGGCAACATTGTTCCAGGCACAAGATTATTTATCTCTTTGCCCTCCGCCGTTCAGCGCCTCGTGCAGCGCGCTGACCGCGAGCAGATGAACGATGTTATGCACCAGCCACGGCTCGCTCGACCGGAAGGACGCCCGCCCCGGCCCGCGCCGCAGGTCGAAGCCGGGCCGGTCCCACAGCCCCATCTCCACCAGGAACCCGTTCGGGATGGCCCCTGGAACCGCCCCCCGCTCCCGTCCGGGGATCGTGCAGTAGCGGTGGTGGTAGCGCGGGGGATTGAACGCCCCCTTCCCCTCGAACATGCAGAGGCCTATCGGGTTCTTCCCGAACACCCAGTCGATCTGGTCCACAGCGTAGGTCAGGGCCCCCGCGTCCCCGGTCAGCCGGTGGATCAGCAGGTTCGCCCACGCCCGCCCCAGGATCCAGAAGTTGACCCCCATCCCGACGGTCTTGTGGAAGAAGACCCGGTTCGTCTCCTCCGACCCCTGCCGGGTCAGGCCGAACGGGTTGTCCGGCTCCGAGGCGCAGAACGCCGCATAGCCCTTGAGCGCCGCCACAACCCGCTCGCGCAGGGGATCGTCGGGATAGGCCAGGGCGAAAAGACTCAGGCCGATGGCGGCCAGGTCCCCGTTCCCCCAGTCCCCCGAGAACCGCCCGTCCGGCCTCTGCCCCTTCAGAAGCTGCTCAACGCTCCGCCGCGCCGATTCCCGGTACCGATCCTTGCCCGTCGCCTTGCCCAGCTCCAGCGTACTCATCAGCAGCATCGGGTCCCCCTCCCCCCTGTGGGACACGGTGTAGTCCCAGAACTGCTCCGCCCTGGCGAAGTAGTCCCCCTTCACGCCCCGCTCCTCTAAGAGCCTCCCCGCGCTCGCCCACGACGCGGCCGCCAGCGCCGTGTTGGGAACGTCCTCCGTTCGGAACACCGGGTCGTCCGCCGTGCCGACGACGTTGTCCGTGTGCAGCTCCGGCGGCGTCCACTTCATCCAGTCCCGCCCCGGCCCCTGGTTCACGTCGTTGCGCAGCGCCCCCGAGTCCCGCTGCATCTTCGCCAGGAACTGGAGCCCCCACCGCGCCTCGTCCAGCGCGTCCGGCAGCCCGTCCCCGTCCCGGTCCGGCTTTGCCATGGCCTCCGGGTCCGCCTGAAAAGCCGCGGCCAGGGCGTAGGGCACGGCGCTGTCCCCGAACTGCCACTGCGGCTTGTTGTAGTCCCCGGCGCTGTGCCAGCCCCCGGTCACGTCGATATGCGTCCCGTCCTGCAGCTTCGCGTCGTCCAGGTGACACGCCTTGTGCCACCCCGGCACCTCGAACCCGCACCGCTGCACGAAGAAGAATTTCACGCCCTCCCCGGCCGTCTCCCGGAACAGCACGCCCCGACCCACGCGGAACGGGACCGACGCCCCGCGCGCGCCCCCCGCCGACGCCTCGACCCGGTAGGCCCCCTCCCTCCGGAGTTTGGAGAAGTCCGCCCGCCAGAAGTACCACCCCCAGTCGTCCGGAGTCCCGCCGTGGATGCGCCCGGCGCAGCTCACTGGCATCTGAAAGGCCATCCCCCCGCCCAGGGTCATCACCTGAACGTCCACCGTCGTCCCGCCCGCGGGAAAGAAGTTCGTCGCCACGATCGCGGTCTTGGGCCCCCGCTCCTCGTAGCCCACCTGGTTTACGAAGAGGCGGACCTGACGCTGCCTCGGGCGGAGCGCCAGCGGCTCGAAACGGTCGAACCAGACCTCCCCCCCGCGCGCCACGGCCACGAGGCGCAGCGTGGTCGCCCCTTCGGGAAGCGCGTCCCGGTTGATGCTGATCCGCTGCCACCCCTCCCCCCGGACCTGCGCGGTCGAGTCCACGCGCACCACCTGTTGCTCGTCGTTCGTCCAGCAGGCCAGCATCTGCGCCGCCCCCTTCGCGTCCGTCCGCACCCACGCGCTCAGCCGCATCCGGTCCGCCCACCCCTGGGAATATCGGACCGGGAAGTTCACGGACCCCACCCCGAACCAGTCCCCGGTCGCCGTGATCCTCAGGCTCGCCTTCCCCTCCTGCACGACCATCGTGGTGTCCGACCTGTCCTTCGTCGCCGAGATCTTCAGACCCGCCTTCCCCTCGCGCACGACCGACGAGTCCAGCTGGAACGCCCCGGCGCGCGTCCCGACCAGCAGCGAGTCCTTCTCCTCGCTCCAGTAGGGGATTCGTCCCTTCGCGTCGGGATTCTCCAGACCCGGATTCCCGAGAATCACCATCGCCACCGGCGACATCCCCGCGTCGTCCAGGTCTGCCTGCCCCTTCGTCCGGAAACGGACCCTTGCCGACACGGCTTTTCCCGATCCCCACTCTGCCGCCGTGTATGTCCACTCCGGAGCGCCCATGACCGCCGGGGCCTCCGCCTGCCCGATCACCTTCCCCTGCGCATCTAGCAGGTCCACGCCGATGCGCCCCTCCCCGGAGGGGCATCGAATCCACCCCTCGACCCGATAATCCGTCTCCGCCTGGACCGGGGTCGCCTCGCTCTCCCAGACCGCGCGCAGCCGCTTCCCCTCGCCCCGGAGGTGACGTTGCCCTCGCCGCGCATCCCCCGACGCCCACGTCCCCCCTTCCAGCGCCTTCCACCCCAGCGGAGCGCCCTCCCCCTGCTCGAATGACCCGTTCCGGGTCAACATCTGCATCGGATTGTCCATCCGTTGCGCCTCCCCCGGCTGGATGCACATCCCAGCCGCCACGATCATCGCATACCCCCATCCGTGCCGTCGAAGCATCTCATAGCCCTTTCTCTACATTTCGAGAATAAGCTTAAAAATCGACCTTCACCACTTCAGCCTCTGCGGCGTGACGAACCGCGTCACCTTCGTCATCGGCGCTTCACTCTTCAGATAGTGGGACCGGCGGCTGTAGAGCGGACAGCCCGGAACCAGAGGCGGCGAGATCTCCACCAGCGTGTTGCCCTTGAACCGGCAGGTGTGGACCTGTGGGTCCGGCCCCGGAAAACTCTGGCGGAGCTTCGGCACGGTCCACCGCTCCGTCGTCTCTACCATAGGAAATCGGAGGGTCAGCGCATCCCCCGGCCGAAGCCCTTCAAACCGGAGATAGTTCCCAAACCAGACGTTCGTCAACTCCTTGCCGCCCAGGGTGGCACGGACAGAGCTTCTATCGACCCAGAGCGGGATGCGCGCGAAGGCCTCCCGCGCGGTCTTGTTCTTCAGGACCACCCTGCCCTCGTAAGGCAGGTGGCTGTGGACGTCCATCCAGGGCGAGGCCCGGTTCAGCAGGAGATTGACGCGGACGACCCCGTCGGCGTGGCGGAGCGTCCCGTCCCAGGCGTAAAACAGCCCCATGCCGCCGTGAGGTGAACAACACAGCCAGACGACGTTCTTGGCGATGCGACCGGCGAACCCCCCCATGATGCGTTCGATGACGCGATCCGTGCTCGCGATGTCGCCGGGGATTCGGTCCTGATCCGGCGGCGCGGGCTTCCCCTCGGAGAGGCCCCACAGGTAGTCCCTATCCTCCGGGGTGATCTGCATCTCGACCCCCTGATTGTGGATGTATTGATCCACGTCCTCCCAGTAGTCCCCGACCCCCGCGTCCGTGAGCTTCACGGCCAGCCCGATCAGCCGCCCGCAGCCGCACCCCTGAACATCCCCCACGTAGCCGATGCGGGCGAACCCCGCCTGCCGCGCCCATTCGTACCCGTCCCGCACGAACGCCTTCAGCCGCGCGTCGTTCGCGGCCACGGCGTACTCCAGAATCGCCCGGAGCGTGTTGAGATAGCCGTGGAAGTGCCCCTGCCAGTGCGCGTGCTCGGCGCCCGCGACCATCGGGTACTCCTGCTCGAAATCCGCCCAGAACTGCGGCCGGGTGTAGAAACGGACCAGTTCCCCGGACAGACGCAGGGCCTGCTCGTTCCCGGTCAGGCCATACCAGTTCGCAAGCGCGCCGGGGATGTGCCCCTGGTGGTTGAACAGGGACCCCTCCTCGCCGGACTTCTCGTTCGAAGGCTCGGCCGTGTCCTTCCAGCCCCGCCGGGTGTAGCAGGAGCGCATGTATTCTTTCTCATAGAAGCCCCGGATGGGAAAATAGGCGTAATCCTCCCTGTGCACCGCCAGAACCCGGTCCATCCCGTCCACCATCCGGTCGGCGCGCCTCTTCCAGGCAGAATCCCCCGTATATTGGTACCACGCGATCATGGCCCGCAGCATGCGCCCCTGGCCGTGGATCATGGCGAAAGGCTCAGGGATGCCGAGCCACGGCCTGTCCGACCTCCCCGGAACCCAGTGCAGACCGTCCTCCCCGAGCAGCGAGACCATCATGTCCACCATCTTCCCCTCGCGCTCCAGGTTCTGCGCGCTCCCGCTCATCAATCGCAAAAAGGCCATCGCCTCCATCGCCTTTGCCTGACAGGCGCCGATATCGCTCGTGTGGCATCGCATGTAGGGAGGCCGGCTTTTGTCCAGGTCGGCGGAGAGACACATCTCGTAGTCGCGGTGCTCCTGAATGACCTCGGTGAAATAGTTCAGCCCCAGCCGGGCGCGCTCGGCCAGGTCCAGGGTGTCCGGGACCGTGTCCTCGTAACAGGTTCCGACGCGGCCCGGCAGCGCAGCCGAAGGGTCTCCCGTATCCGTTTTCATCTCTCCACTCTTTCCCCTAACGCAAATCCTGCCGATGGCTGACCTTCCCTGTGTTCCCGAACCCCAGCTCAATGGCCCTGGCGAGCATCTTCCGCCGTCGCGGCCCGGCGGTGGCGACCAGGCGATCGCTGTAGAACCTGCCCCAGCCCTTCGTCTCCCCTTCGAGGAACCGCATCAGCCAGTCGAAATGCGCGGCATTCCGCTCCGGCGTCGTGTTCTGCGAGCAGTTGATGTGGATGGCCCGCCGTCCGACCTTGTCACTCAGGGATGCGTGAAACAGCTTGTGGTTCATGAAAAGGACGTCCCCCGGCTGATTGCAGATGGAATACCGGCCCGGCGCCTCCTCCGGCCTCACGCCCATCTGGCCGACGGTCTTTTTCAGCGCCTCCCGAAACTCCGTGAAGTGACTCCCCGGAATGACGCTCAGACATCCGTCGTCCGGCCCCAGAGGGTCCAGGTAGATCGCCGCCCGCATGGTGAAGAACCCGTCCGGCGCGACCGCGTCGTGGTGCCATCGGGTCCCGCCCGCGTGGATGATCCCCTCGGACAGCGTGAGGAGGAAGTCCTCCCCCATCAGGTCCTCAAAGACCCCCACGATCTTCTCGTGGTCGAGCAGCGGGTAGAACGCCTCCGGGTCGTAGTCGAAGAAAGGGACCACCTGCTGCCGCTTGACGGAGTAGCCCTGGGCGTTGCGCTCCAGCTCAGGTTCGGCGGCGCCGCCCCGCGCCTGCCGCATCGCCCGGTCGAAGGCGTCGCTGATCGCCTTCATCTCCCCGGCTGAGAGGAGCTGTTTATAGAGCAGAAATCCCAGCGTCTGAAAATGGTTGACCTGTTCTTCCGTCAGCATAGTCACTCCCTCGTGATGCGGAAAGCGTAAAGACCCATGTTCTGCATCTCAAAGCGCAGGTACACGGGCCTTCCCGACAGGGCGCTCAAATCCGGGCTTCCCCGCCACGTCACCGGGAGGTCCGTCCGGTCCGCGCGGATGAGGTCACAGTCCGCGAAGGAGAACCCCTCGCAGGCCGGCGCGTGCGAGAACTCGTGATGCCTGCCCAGCTCGGGCCGGCGGACGACCTCCACCCTCATCTGAATCGCCCTGTAGGTCGCCCACCTCAGGCCGGTGTTCAGCCGGAGCCGGTTCCCCTCCAGGATAAACTCCCGCGTCAGCAGGTAGCCCGGCTCGTCCCCGGCCCGCTGCTCCACGAACCGATCCGCCTTCGTGAACGCCAGGCCGATGCCCCCCATCCCGCCTGAACCGTCGCTCTGCCCCCTCTGCGTCCCGGTGTAGTAGATCAGCAGATTCTCCCCCTGCCGCACGGGCGGACAGCTCGAACTGACCTGCCCCGCGTCCCAGTCCCCCTCCCGGCCCCGTCCGAGAAAAGGCTCTCGCGCGTGGAACCGCTCCCAGACCAGCCCACCCCGGCTGGAGGCGATCCGCATCTCGTTCGTCCCCCCCCTGTCCCCGTCCATGGCGCAGTAGAACATCAGGAACTGGCCGCCGTACCGGAACACCGTGCAGGCGTCGTAGTCCGGCGTATCCCGCTCGTCGGGGTACATCACCGTCCTCGGATACGACCAGTGGACAAAGTCCCGGCTTGTCATCACGGCCACCCGGCGCTTCGTGTGCCGCGTCCCCGGCCCCCCGCCCGGCGGGTCCCACGAGGAGCGCCCCGTCGCGTACATGTAAATGGGCCGGCAGTAGAGCAGCCACCGCCGGTTGACCGGGTCAAAGACCACGTGGTTGTGGCAGTCGCTGTGATAGTCCAGGATGTGCGCCTCCCCGGACAGTTGCCACCTGAACCCGTCCGGAGAGCAGGCCAGGCTCACCCCCCGGTTGATCCTGTCCCCGCGCGGCCGGGCCTCCCGCACGATCATCTTGTAGCGCCGTTGCGGGTCCGGGTCCTCCGGGTCCACAAACACCTGGACCCCCGACGCGCTGTCCCCGTGGGTCCCGGCGTACACGATGTTCGTCCTGGGGAACCCCGCGAACGCAAACCCGTCCAGCAGCGGCTTCTCCCAGGTGATCCCGTCGTCGCTCTCCGCATACCCGACGAAGTAAGGAGGCCCGCCCCCCCGGAAGGCGCTGGACGTGGAGAAGCACTGGTACCACATCCGGTAGCGACCATAACCCTCGTCCCGGATCACCCAGGGCCGGCAGGCCAGGTCCCCCTCCCACGGTTTGTCCCGGAGCAGGATCGGGTTGCGCAGGTACTTGTCCGGGTGGTGCAGCGTCCGCGTCAGCCGCCACCGGTCCTCCACGATGAAATCGTCCATCAGGAGCTGCGTCTCGTCCCCGATCCGGAGCGGCTCGCCTTCGTAGTATTTCTCCAAAGCCATGCTATCTCCTGCGGCATCATTCATCGTATCCCACCGGCGCCCCCAGGCTCTTCTCCACAACCGGCGCTCGCCTGACCGGCTCAGGCGGCTTGATCTCCTTCATGCGCTCCTCCCCCTTCGCCAGGCCCTCCGGGTCCCGGTCCATCGCCCGCGCCACCGTCGCCTTGAGCACCGCGATCTGGCCGTTGCGGATGCCCGAGAAGATGGAGTTGTTCTTCAGCTCCACGACGGTGCGCGCATATTCGGGGAACTCGGACAGCGCCTTCTTGCAGATCGCGGCGTAGATGGGGTCTTTCGTGATCTCATAGGCCAGGGCGGCGATCATCTCGTGGCCCAGCGCAGCGGCGAACCCCGGCCCGCCCCGCGCGACCACGTGGTCCGCCTCCGCGACGATCGTCTCCCGCAGCAGCGGGCTGTCGAAGTGCCGCAGCCCCTCGTAATACATCGGATACACCGTGTTGACGTGCGAAAGCGGCTGCTCCGTCGGCTCGATCACGGCCTCGTCCCCCCGCTCCCCTCGCGTGTACACGCTGATCGGGAACACCCCCACCTTCTCCTGCGTCCGCAGCAGCCAGTTCAGGCTCCGACGCGCCAGGTCCCCGTACTTCGGCATCCAGGTCGCCGCATAGGCCTCCATCAGACAGTTGAGCGGCCCCGTGAACTCCCGGTTGAGCTGGCCCCGCCGGCAGGAGAGGATGCCCGCCGGCTCCTGCGTGCGCACCGCCCAATCGGCCACCTCGATCGCGATGTCGTAGAGCCGCCGGTCGCCCGTCAGGTAGTGGTGCAGAAACAGCGCCGTGTTCAGCGTATGGGAGGGACTGTGCCCTCCGATCCACTGGTGGCCCCCGTGATAGTGGATCAGCCCGGCCACATCCTTCGACGGGTGCGCGTGACAGATACTCCCGTCCCCCATGGCCTGGCTGTAACCGCTCGCCGCCAGGAAGAAGTCCCGCCTGCCCGTCCGCAGAAACTGCGTCCACAGACTCCAGCAGGGGTCATCCGCCTCGTTGTTGTAAGGCCCGACGTGCCGCAGCCCCTTCACCGGATCGTCGTCATAGTGCAGCTCGTAGGCCAGCCCGGCCCCGGTCGCGTGCGAGCAGCGCACGTGCCCGAACTGCCAGAATCCCCACTGCCTCCCCCGCGCCGTCGGCTCGATGGCGATCTTCTCCGTCACCTCGTCCATCAGCCGGTCGATCTCCGCAAAGCGCGGGTCAGGTCCGCCGTGCAGGCCGCGCGCCGCCCGCGTCG
>CAYRZX010000167.1:11326-14280 GCA_964428665.1 uncultured Gemmatimonas sp. | reverse complement strand
CCCCTCCGACAGGACGGGGAGTCGCTGACCTGTCCGGCGGACGGCCTGACCTTCGCGCGGCGGGCGGGCATCTGCAACCTGATCGACCCGGCGCGGCGGGAGGCCCTCGCCCCCTTCCTCGCGCACTACACCGCCGTCCGGTGCGCCGAGGGGTGGGGCAGCGCGGACCCCGCGTACTATGCGGCCCTGCCCTTCCGGGACCTCACGGAGCGGTTCCCCGACCTCTGGCGCATCAGAAGCCGGAGTTTCTTCTGCCTCAAGCAGTTGCTGAGAGGGCTTCAAAGGCCGGATGGAGGCCCTCCCCGCGTCCTGGACCTGGGCGCGGGGAACGGCTGGCTCTCCTATCGCCTTAAGGAGATGGGGTTTGCGGTCTGCGCCGTGGACCTCTCGGCGGACGAGGCCGACGGCCTCGGCGCAGCCACCCACTACCTGCTCCCTTTCCTCTGCGTCCTGGCCGAATTTGAGCGCCTCCCCTTCCCGGACGGGACGTTCGACGCGGCGGTCTTCAACGCGAGCCTCCACTATGCCCCGGACGCCGGCGCGGCCCTCCGCTCCGCAACCCGCGTCCTCTCCTCCGGGGGACGCATCCTCATCGCGGACAGCCCGATCTACTGCTCCGCGCAGAGCGGGGATGAGATGATGCGGGAGATGCGGGACCGCCTCACCCGCGAGTTCCGCATAGAGACCTGGGAGCAGCCCGGCCCGGGTTACCTGACGTTTGACCAGGTCCAGAACTGGCCCTCCGAACTCGGCCTTCAGGTCCGTTTACGCAGGCCCCGCTACGGCCTCCGCTGGGGACTCCGGCCCCTGCTGGCCAGAATGCGCAGAAGCCGCGAGCCGGCGACGTTTCGGGTCATCGAGTTGATAAAGTAGCCTGTGCTTTATGCCTAAAAAAGTCGTCCTCTTCTTCCCCTCCTACGCCAGCCGGGAGGCCTCCCCGCCCCTGGCATTGATCGCCATTGCCGGCCCGCTTGTCCGGGAGGGCTACCGGGTCGAGATCGTGGACTCGGCCATCGAGCCGAACTTTGTGGAGGAGGTCCTCTCCCGGCTGGACGGGGCGGTCTGCCTGGGCATCTCCCTGATCACCGGCCCGATGATCCGGGACACCCTCGCCGTGGGCCGGGCGGCCAGGGCGCGCTACCCTCACCTCCCCATCGTCCTGGGTGGCTGGCACCCCTCCATCCTGCCCGAGCAGACCCTGCAGGCCGACTTCGTGGACGTCGTCGTCCTCCGGCAGGGGGAGGTCACCTTCCGGGAACTCGTCCACCGGCTGGAGAGCGGCGATCCCCTCGACGGGCTGCCGGGCATCCTCTACAAAAAGGATGGGGAGATCCTCCACGGCCCGCCCAGGCCCTACACCGGCGTGGCGCACCTGCCCGACCGGATGCCGGGCTACGACCTGATCGACTACGACCGTTACGAGCGGGCCACGGGCCTCCGCTGGGTCATGTACAGCGCCAGCCACGGCTGCCCCTACAACTGCTCCTACTGCTCCAACGCCTCGGTCTACGGCCGAAACCTGGACGTCCTGCCGCCGGAGGTGGTCGTGGATCAAGTCACGTACCTTGTCCGGAAATACCACATCCGCCTCCTCGGCCTCATCGACGACATCTACTTCGCGTTCATGGACCGGTCCCTCCGGATCGCGGAGGGGTTCCTCCGGTCCGGCCTCCGGTTTGAATGGTACATCCAGGACCGCGCGGACTCGTGGGCCAGGCTGTCCCCCGAACAGGCCCGGATGTACGCCCGGTCCGGCCTCTCCCGCGTCCACTTCGGCGCGGAGTCGGGGTCCGACGAGGTCCTCCGGTCCATCGAGAAGAAATCCGACGTGGCCCGCACCCTGGAGGCCGTGGACCGGTGCAAGCAGGCGGGCATCCGGGCGAGCTTCGGGTTCATCTTCGGGCTGCCGGACGAGCGGGAGGAGGACCTCCGGATGACCGTGGACCTCATCCGGGAGATCCACGTCCGCTACGACCGGGCGGACTGCTACACGAACCTCTTCACCCCCTACCCCGGCTCCCCCCTCTGGCCCAGGTCCATCGCGCTGGGCCTCGACCCTCCCAGAACGCTGGAGGAGTGGATCGACTTCTACCCCCGCCTGACCGTCCTCCCCTGGCTGAACGGGGCCGCGCACCGCCGGTTGCAGGCCATCCGGCAGTACCTCCGGTTCGGCTACCCCCAGGTGCGCGTCGGGGAACACCCCCACACCTTTCGGCACCGCCTCGCGCTCGGCGTCCTCGGCCCCTCGGCCCGCTGGCGCATCCGCCGCCACCGCTACGGCCTCCCCTTGGAAGTGCGCGGCTACGAGGCCCTCCAGCGCCTGAAGGCCGGGTTGAGCGTTTACGAGCGATTTTGAACCGCATGGACAGAGGAAATCCCATCCTACGCCTGGTCATTTTCTGCGCCCTCGTCACGGCCTGGTCCCTCATCCGGCCCTTCGACTACAAGGTCTGGCTGTTTGAGATATACGTGGGGATCGTCGGCGTGGTCGCGCTCGCGCTGATCTATCGGCGGTTCCAGTTCTCCGGCCTGGCCTATCTCCTGGTGGGCCTCCACTTCGCCGTGCTGGCCACGGGCGCGAAGTACACCTACGCGGAGATGCCGCTGTTCAACTGGTTGCGAGATGTTCTCGGACTTGCCCGAAACCACTTCGACCGGGTGGGCCACTTCTTCCAGGGGTTCACGCCGGCAATCGTCACCCGAGAGGTCCTGCTCCGCAAGATGGACCTGAAGCGAGGCAAAATGCTCGGCTTCCTCTGCATCAGCGTCTGCTTAGCCGTCAGCGCGTTCTGGGAGTTGCTGGAGTGGTGGGTGGTCATCCTGTTCTACCCGGAGAGCGGGCAGGAGTGGCTGGGCCTTCAGGGGGACGTCTGGGACCCTCACCAGGACATGCTCATGGCCCTCCTCGGCGCAGCCCTGTCGATCCTGGCCCTCTCCCGCCTGCACGACCGCTC
>CAYRZX010000167.1:0-11226 GCA_964428665.1 uncultured Gemmatimonas sp. | reverse complement strand
CCCTCCTCGGCGCAGCCCTGTCGATCCTGGCCCTCTCCCGCCTGCACGACCGCTCTATGAAATCCAGAAACGGGGAAGGGTGAGCCGGGGAAACGGAGAGATTCTTTTCCCCGGTTCCCCGGTTCTCCGCCTCTCCGATTCTGGGGGGTGTAGGGGAAGGGCCGTCCCCGGTTCTCCGTTTCGCCGTTTCCCCGGTTCGGTTTATTCTTCCCATGGACCTCCTCCTCTACAACCCCCGCAGCGCGCGCTCCAGGCACCGCGTCCCCATGTCCCTCCTGGCCCTCGGCTCGGCGCTGGAGGGCCGGTTCGACTACCGCATCCTGGACGGCAACTTCCTGTCCGACCCCGTCCGGCAGGTCCCGGAGATCGTCGCCTCAGAGCAGCCTTCTGCTGTGGGCATCACGGTCATGCCCGGTCCACAGCTCCACGAGGCCATCCCGCTCACCCGCGCCCTCCGGCAGACCTTCCCGAACCTCCGGGTCGTCTGGGGCGGTTACTTCCCGTCCAACCACCCTGACGTCGTCCTGCGCTCCGGCCTGGTGGACTTTGTCCTGCGGGGGCCGTCGGAGGTCTCGTTCCTCGAACTGATGGACTCGTTCAGGCGCGACGGCGATGGCCGGGACATCCCCGGCCTCTCCTGCATGGACGGCGATCGACCCGTCCACAATCCGGCGCGCCAGCCGATGACCCATCCCGACGCCCTCCCCCCCTGGCCCTACCCTCGCATCGGCGACATGAGTAAATACCTGGGACGCTCTTACCTCGGCGAGCGCACGACCTCCATGCACACCAGCTACGGCTGCCCCTTTCAGTGCAGCTTCTGCGCCGTGGTCCCGATCTACGAAGGGGGCTGGCTGGGCCGGAGCGCCCGGCTCGTGGCCGACGACGTGGAGCACGTCGTCAGGAACTTTGGCGTGGACGCCATTCAATTCTGCGACAACAACTTCTTCACGTCCTTTAAGCGTGTTTACGAGTTTTCCGGGGAGGTCCTGCGCCGGGGCCTCCGGGTCTCCTGGTGGGGCGAGGGCCGGCCCGACACGCTCCTGAACTACCCGGACGAGGTCCTTTCCACGATGCGCCGCGCCGGGTGCCGGATGGTCTTTATGGGCGCGGAGTCCGGCTCCACCGAGCGTCTCCGGCAGATGAACAAGGGCGGGACGCAGACCGGAGAGACCGTCCTCCACCTTGCGGAGAGGTTTCGCCAGCATGATATCCTCCCGGAGTTCTCGTTCGTCCTGGGAGGGCCGGCTGAGGGCGTGGGCGCAGAGATCGACCGGGAGGTCCGGTTCATCCGGGAAGTCAAGCGCCGCAACCCGGACTCGGAGATCATCCTCTACGTCTACGCGCCGGTCCCGACGCCCGGCTCCGACCTGTTCGACGCGGCCTCTCAGGAGGGCTTTGCCTACCCGGAGCGGCTGGAGGACTGGCTGCGGCCCGAATGGAGGGGCCTGGACCTCCGTCGGGACCCCCGCACCCCCTGGCTCAAGCCCCGGCACATCTCGAAGATCGCCGACTTCGAGTCCGTGCTGAACGCCGTCTACCCCACCGTCTCGGACCTCCGCCTCCGGCCTTACCAGCGCCGGCTCCTGAAGGCCCTCGGCAGGTGGCGCTATGCGGCGGAGGTCTACGGACTCCCCTACGAGATTCGACTGTTTCACCGCCTGTTCCGGTATCGACAGCCGGAGGAGGAGGGGTTTTAGTCTATGTCAAAGCGTAATCCTCTTGTCGTCGTCGGCGTGGATCTCGCCGGCTCCCCTCGCCGGCCCACCGGCGTCTGCGTCCTGCGCGGCCTGAGGGCACAGACGCATGTCCTGTACAGCGACGACGAGATCCTCGCCCTGGTCCGCGAGGCGCGGCCCGCCCTCGTCCCTATCGACGCGCCCCTCACCCTCCCCGCCGGGCGCAGGACCATCCACGACCGGAACAAAGAACACTATCGGAGGTGCGACCGGGAGTTGCAGCGCCGGGGCCTCCGCTTCTTCCCGATCACCCTCGGCCCGATGCGCGCGCTGACGGAGCGTGGCATGAAGCTCCGGGCGGAGATCGAGGCGATGGGGTTCCGGGCCGTCGAGTGCTTCCCCGGCGCGGCGCAGGACGTCTGGGGCCTCCCCCGCAAGCAGCACGACCTGGAGGGGCTGCGGGCGGGCCTGAGAGGCATGAAAATCAAAGGCATCGCGGACGACGCCACGAACGACGAGCTGGACGCCGTCACCGGCGCGCTGACGGGGCGGTGGTTCCTGATGGGAAAGGGCGAGATGCTGGGCGGCGAGAATGGGATTGTGATGCCGGTAAGCCCAAAAATCAGAACCACAGAAAGAAAACCCTCATGAACAAGCGATACCTGGACCGGAAGATCAAGCACATCACGGACGCGGACCTGTTCACCTCGCTGAGGCTCGACCTGCCCGGCCTCGAAGGCGTAAAGTCCGCTGTTCAGGAGAAAGACTACCTGGCCGCAGGCGCGGCGTGGCGGGACCACCTGGCCAACCGGGTGAAAGAGGAGGAGGTCGAGGAGGCCGGATGGCGTGGGGACCTGGACCGGGAGAATGTCCTCCGGGAGGCGGACCTGATCGTGGCCAGGGACATCAAGTGCTGGGGGGGCGTCCGCATCCAGTACGACGGGGAGATCGACTTTTCGAGGAACTTGGGCGGGTCGTCCAACTACGGCTTCCACTACTTCGGCTGGATCGCCCCGCTCGGCCCGGCCTACCGCCTGACCCGCGACGAGAAGTACGCCAGGGCCTTCGTGGAGATCTTCATGCAGTGGTACCGGCAGCGCGACCTGGTGAAGGGGGACCACCCCCATCTGGACGTGATCTGGTATGAACTCGGCTGCGGGGCCAGGGCCCACGCCTTCACGAACCTCTACTTCACCACCATAGGCTCGGAGGCCGCCGCCTCGCCGGAGTTTCATCTGCACATGCTCAGGACGATGCTGGGCCACGGCAGGTGGGTGTATGCGTACGAGACCGCCTACGCCGCCGGGAACTGGCAGGTCTACGCCAACAGCGGCCTCCTCAAGATCGGCCTCTCCTACCCGGAGTTCCGGGACGCGACCCGCTGGGTGAAGCGCGGCCTGAAGTGGGTCGTCGCCCACACCCGGCAAGATGTGTATGCGGACGGTTGCCACAAAGAACGTGCGCCCCACTACCACCTCGGCGTGGCCGACAGCTTCTTCGACATCTACCGGAGCCTGGCGGGGGTCAGAGGGGTGAGCGCCCAGCGGCGGAAGATCGGCGACGCCGTGGGCCGGATGCTCTCCTGGACCGTGAGTATGACGATCCCTTCCGGCCACAGCCCCACGGTGGGCGACTCGGAGTATGAACTCCCCCAGGGGCAGTTCCTCAGGGCCGGCCTCGTCCTGGGCAAGCCGGAACTCCTCTGGGCCTCAAAGGCCCCCGGGAAGGAGATCAAAAAGGTCGCCAGAGAGGTGGGGGTCAAAAAGATCGCCAAACCCCGCGCCCCCGCCAGACCCACGTACCACCGGAAGGAGTCCGGCTTCATCATCGTCCGCAGCGGCTGGAGAGAAGACGACCTCTACTTCGCGCTCAACTACGGCCCTTACGGGGGCGGCCACAGCCACGCCGAGGCCCTCGCCTTTCAGATGTGGGCCGACGGGCGCCCCCTGGCCGTGGACTGCGGCCGGGGCGTCTCCTACGACGACCCGCTTCATCAGACGTGGTACAAGACCCCCTATGCTCACAACATGGTGATCGTGGACGGCGCAGCCCCGTCGATCAAGGGCCGAAGGGGGAGACTCCTGTTCTGGAAGACAAAGGGGGACGTGGACTTCCTGGGCCTGACCCACACCGGCTACGCAGAGCAGGGCGTCGGTCACAGGCGGTACGTCCTGCTCAACCGGTCGCGCGGCTACGCCGTCCTGCTGGACCTCCTCAGCGCGAAGTCCGGGGAGCATCAATATGAATGGACCCTCAACTCCCCCCTGCTCGATTTCAGGATGGGACGGGGCCGGGCCGTGAGTCCGGGCCTGTGCGTCGCCGCGTCCGAGCCGGAGCAGATCGAAGGGGTGCGCTTCTCGAAGGTCAAGATGGCCCTCCCGCTGGAGGGGCGGTCCACCTGGGGGCAGGACCGGGAGGACGGGACGAACCTGCGGTTCGTCCGGCGGGGCGGCTCGCTCGCCTTCCACGTCCTCCTGATGCCCCTGACCGGGCAGGAGGATGTCCGGTTCGCCGTGACGCAGTCAGACCCGAAGTCCAGGCACAGGCTTCGGGTGGGCGTGGCGACCTCCCGGTTCAGGCACGAATACGCGGTGGACTGTTCGAAAGGGGACGTGACGAAGGGATAAAAGACCGCACGCTACCTCTCGTATCGCCTCCCGAAGACCCCGGCGAAGGCGAAGAAGTCCTCGAAGTCGATCGCCCCATTTTTAACCATGTCGAACTTCGCAAGGTCCCCCGTGGCCCTCTCCCCAAACGCCCCGGCGAAGGCGAAGAAGTCCTCAAAGTCCACCGTCAGGTCCCCGTTGAAGTCGCCGGGCCGCTCCAGGGCCTTCGCGTCCGCGCGGAAGGTATAGGGGGCCATAAACGGCCCGTCGAACGCCCCGTCGCTGGCCCGCACGCGCAGATAGTAGGTCGCCCCGTCCGTCAGCTCGCGGGTAATGGTCCAGGCCGTCCGCCCCTTCTCCTCTGACTCGTTCCCCTCCTTCACCCCCACCGCCGAGGCCACCACGTCCGCAAATGCCTGCCGCGCCGACACCTGAAAGGTGTAGGTCAGCGCCGTCCCCCTGGGCGTCGTCGCGTTCTCCACCACAAAGGTCGGCGTCAGCGGCTTCCCCTGCGCCCCCCGGAAGACCGGGGCCGTCGGCGCGTTCCTGGCCGACGGCGTGAACGACGCCACGTCTGACCTCGGCCCCTCGTTCCCCGCCCGGTCCAGCGCCGTCACCGCGTAGCGGTAGGTCGTCTCGTCCGTCACCCCCTCGTCCACAAACCTGGCCGAAGTCAGGTTGGAGGCCACCAGCCGGAGCGCCTCGCCCCCCGTCCCCCGGTAGACGTTGTAGCCAGCCAGGTCCGGCTCCGGGCCGGACGGCCAGCTCAGGGCCACCACCCGGCTGCCCGCCAGGCCCAGCACGGCCTTCACCTGCCCTGGAGGGACCGTGTCCTTTCCTGCCGCCGTGGTGAACGAGACCGTCCTCCCCCCCTCCGGGCTGAGCGTCGGCCCGTTGCCGGACCGGTCGATGGAGCTGGCCCGCAAAAAGTAGGTCGTGGCCGGCCTCAGGTTGGTCAGCGCCACCCGGTGCGCCGTCACCGCCTCCGCCGACCCCACGTTGAAGTCCAGCGTGGCCGCGGTTGTTCCGAACCGGACCGCGCTGTCGGACAGCTCGTCCGTCTGCCATTCCACCGTGGCCACACTGTCCGTCACCGCCAGGACCTTCGGGTCCCCCACAATCCGGGGCGGCGTCGTGTCCGGCGTGGGGTCGGTCGTAAACGTCAGGACAGGCGTCCACGTCGGCCCGTTGTTGGAGGCGTCGAGGGACCCCGCCCGGAACGTGTAGGCCGTGTTCGGAGACAGGTTCGTCAGGGTCACGCGGTGTTCCGTCACCGGGTCCGAGGCTGCCCGTTCCTGCGTCGTCTGTGTCCCCTGCCCGTATTGCACCAGCGAACTGCTCGTCTCGTCCGTCAGCCAGTGGATGATCACCTGCCGGTCGCTCTTGTAGGAGACCCCAGCGCCCCCCAGGATCCTCGGCGGCGACACATCCACCTCCGCTGCCGTGGACCCCACCGCCGGCTTGCTGCGAGTCGGCCCGTTGCGGGACGGGTCCGCCGACCCCACCTTGAAGGTGTAGGCCGTACCCGGCGTCAGCTTGGTGAGCACCAGCCGGTGTCGGGTCACCGGCGTCCCGTCCTCGGCCCGGCTGACCGTCCGCTCCCCCGGCCCATATTCCGCGAAGCTGTCCGACGCCTCGTCCGTGGCCCATTCGAGGGTCAGCGACGTGGACGTGGACCCGGCCACGGTCGGCCCCGCCAGGATGACCGGCGCCTGCCGGTCCGCCTCAGGCGCAGTCACAAAGCTCCCGTCCCCGCCCGGCGGCTGCAGGGCCAGCCCTCCCCCCTCCACCGGCTTGCCCGACCGCCGCCCGATCCCTGAGATGACCGTATTCCCGGCTGCGTCCGATGAGACACACCGGAAGAGGTAATGAGTCCCCAGGTCCAGACCTCCCAGGGTCACTGTGTGCCGGGTCACCAGCCGGGCATCGAACACCTCACTTTCAAACCCCGGACGGTTGTAGTCAGCAGGTTTAGCATAGACCACCCGGCTGTTGGACAGCTCGTCCGTGACCCACCGGACCACCACGTTGCCCCCGCTGATCTGGGCGATCGGACCCTCCACAATCACCGGCGGCGTCCGGTCGGCCACCCTCGTCGTGCGGAACCGGAGGTTGAAGAACCTCAGCCGGGTCCTGGCCGGCGGGATCGTGACCGTCGGGTCCGTGGTCACCCCGTTCCCCTCCCGGTCGCGCGACGTGACCCGCCACCGGTACTCCGTGTCGGGCGTCAACCCGGTGAGCGTGACCGTGTGGGACTTCTCCAGCGCCCCCCGCTCCACCCGCCCCCCGTTGTAGTCCTCTGTCCCATACTCCACGAGGGCATTCGTCGGCTCGTCCGTGGTCCAGACCAGCGTGGCTGTGTTGGACGTCTGTTCAACGCTGGTAGGTGAACTCACCAGGTCGGGCGGGGTCTCGTCGGGCGCGGCCCGCGTGCGGAGCGTACGCCCTGCGCTGAACGTCCGGGGATTTTTGGCCAGGTCCTGCGAGCTGACGCGGAAGGCGTAGGTCGTGTCCGGCGTCAGATTCGTCAGCGTGACCCGGTGCGTCGTCGTCGCCTCCGGCGAGACCACCTGCTGCCTCAACCGGGAGGCCGTGGTATCGTCCCCTGCCGCATACTCGACCTGCGAGTCGCTCAACTCATCCGTACCCCACTCCAGAATGACCGTCCGGTCTGTGGCCGAGACCACCGTCGGCCCCGACGTGATGCGCGCCGGGGTCAGGTCGGGCGCGGCCCTCGTCGTGAACGTCTGGACAGGGCCCTTCGTCGGCCCGTTGCCCGCCGCGTCCGTCGAGGAGATCCGATAATGGTACGTCGTGGCCGCGCTCAGGTCTGTCAATCTCACCGAGTGATTCGTCGTGTAGGTCCTGGCCTCGCCCTGGACTTCCGACAGATTGTCCATCGTCTTCCCGAACTCCACCAGGCCGTTGGCCGGCTCGTCCGTGTCCCACCCGATTGTGGTCTCCCGGTGCGTCACCCCGGCCACGGAGGGCGGGCTGACCAGGCGCGGGGGAGTCCTGTCCACGAGCGTGTCAGCCAGCGTCGTGACGCCGAAAACGTCGCTCTCCCGCGGGTTGCCCGCCGCGTCGACGGAGCGGACCTTAAACCCGTAGCGCGTGGCGGGCCTCAGGTCGCTCACGCTGACGCTGTGCCTCTGCACCAGGCCGGGCGCGCTCCGGGGCAGCGTCAGACTGTCCGGCGGCCCGTAGATCACCTCGCTGGTGCTGATCTCGTCCGTGACCCACTCCACCGTAAACCCGGAGGGCATCCGGGCCGTCACCGTTGGCCCCTCCAGGATCGTCGGAAGCGTCGCGTCCCCCACGGTCAGCGTGGTGAAGTTCAACACCTCGCTGACCACAGGCAGACGGGCCAGGCCCACAGAGCGCACCCGGTAGAAGTAGGTCTTGCCGGGCGAAAGGCCGGTCAGCGTGACCGCGTGATCGGTCACCTGCTCCGGGACGGTCACCACCCGCGTCGAGAGCACGGCCACCGTGTCGAACTCCACCTCGCTGCTGCTCACCTCGTCCGTCTTCCACCGGACGGTCGCCCGGTCCTGCCCGACCCCCTGCGCGACCGGCCCCTGCAGGATCACCGGGGGCGTGGTCCTGGCCGCTGCCCGCGTCCTCAAGCTGAACACATCGCTGGAGTCGGCCCCGCCGGGGCCGCCCGAGATCACCCGGTAGAAGTACTCCGTGTCCGGGCTCAACCGCGTCAGCGTCACCCGGTGTTCCAGCACGCCCCCCTCCCCGCTCTGCGTCAGGAAAGGGCTTAACAGGGAGGTCAACCCGTAGCGCACGACGCTGCCGGAGGGCCGGTCCGTGCTCCAGGCGATGATGGCCTGCGACTCCGTGCGTCCCTCCACGCTCACGTTGAAAATGCGCAGCCGGGCAGGGGTGACGCTCCGGGCGGCCGTGACGATACGCAGGCTGTCGGAGGCGGCGTTGCCGCTGGCATCCTCGGACCGGACGCGCACCACGTAGGCCGACCCCGGACGCAGGCCGGCCAGCGCGACCCGGTGCTGCGTCCCGTCCTCCCCTTGCGAGGCGCTGACAAAGGTCGTGTCGGCCTCCAGCCAGAACTCCGCCTTGCTGCTGCTCCGCTCGTCCGTGGTCCAGACGATCACCGCCGACGTGTCCGAGATGAACGGGGCGGAGGCCGGGACGGTGAACTGCGGCGGCGTCACATCGGAGGCGATCAGAGTCATGAACGCCGGATAGGGGGGCTCCGGGAAGGTGCCCACATTGCCCGCCGCGTCCCGCGACAGCACTCGATACTCATACGTCGTTCCGGGCAGAAGGCCCGCCAGCGCGACGCCCTGCTCCCTCCCCAGAGGCCCCTGCGCGGAGGCCGTGAAGGCCCCCCCTCCTCTGACGCGGTACTCCACCTGGGGCCTGCTCGACTCGTCTGTGGTCCAGCGCAGCGTGGCCCCCGTCCGGGTGATCCCCTCCACCACCGGCCCCGAAAGGACCGCCGGGGCCAGGGTGTCTCCGATGGTCTTAAAACGGAAGGCAGGCCCTTCCGTTGCGCCACCCCGGTCGTCTCTGGCCACCACCCGCCAGGTATAGTCCATGCTTTCGGACAGCGGACCGATCACCGTCGCCGTGTCGGGCGTGCTCCTCACCCGGCCCTCGCCCAGGAACACATCGTAGGTGACCGGGTCGTTCTCAGGGTCTGCGGACCGGCCCCACAAGAGCCGGGGCGTCAGGGGGACGCCCTCCGCGCTGTCCGCCGGGGACAGCAAGACCGGCCTGGCCGGGGGCCGGTTCGGGACGACCGCGATCAGCCTCTGGACCGTCCTGGTGTCACTGCCCGTCGGCCCTGTGACCCGCAGCGTCACGGAGAAGGTATCCACCCGCGTATACGTGTGCGTCGGATTTCGCACCGACGACGTGTCCCCATCCCCGAACTCCCAGCGCCAGGCCGTGACCTCCCCTCGCGAAGAGTCCGCAAATGCCACGCTCAGCGGCGCCCTGCCAGAGGTGGGCGTCGCCGTGAAGTCGGCCCTGAGACCCTGCCGCACCAGGATGAGGTCCTTCCGCTCCTTCACATCGGAGCCGCCAGGACCCTTCACCGTCTGCTTCACCGTGTAGATGCCAGGCCTCCGGTAGACGTGCACAGGACTCTGCACCCCAGACGTATCCCCGTCCCCGAACTCATAGAGCCACGAAGTCGCCCCCTGCGACGAGTCTGCAAACGCCACACTCAGACTGTCCACTCCGGAGACCGGCGCGGCGCTGAAGTCCGCCATGGGCGGAACGGAGACCAGGTCCGCTTTCGTCTTCGTGTCAGACGCGCCCCCGGCCCCTTTCACCGTCAACTTCACTGTGTAAGCGCCGGACGCCCGGTAGACGTGAGAAGGATTCCGAACAGAGGAGGTGTCCCCGTCTCCGAACTCCCACAGCCACGACGCCACCTGCCCCTGCGACGAGTCCGTGAACGCCACCGTCAGCGGGACCCTGCCGGAGGTCGGGGCCGCTCCAAAGTTGGCCTCCACCGTCGGCAGGACGACGACCAGGCGCTCCTTCGTGTTCGTGACGGCCCCGCCCGGCCCGGTCGCCTTCAGCGTCACGGTGTAGGTCCCCGGCGCGGTGTAGGTGTGAGTGACCGTCGAATCGCGCGTCTCCCTGAGCGGGCCCCCATCCCCGAAGGTCCATTCGTAGCCGGTGACCGGCCCCCCCGTGTTCACGACCGTGAACTTCACGGTCAGGGGCGCGCGGCCCGTCGTCAGGGCCTGGCCGGCCGCGTCCGTCGCGCTGAAGTCCACCCCCGGCAGCGGAGTCTGACCCACCCCGCTGAGCGGAACCTCCACCCTGGGCCGGGTGGAGTCATTGCTGCTGATCGTCAGGAGGCCCGAAAACGAGCCGGCGCCCGCGGGCTGGAACGTAACCCCTACCTCCCGCCGCCCGTTCGGGTCGAGTCGGAACGAGTCGGAAGGGACGGAGAACGGAGGGCCGCTGACCCTCACCTCCCGCACGCTCAGGGCGGCCCGGCCCCCGTTCGAGACCGTCAGCGTCAGGGTCTTTTTCTGCCCCACCAGCGCCGTGTCGAAGCTCAGGCTGGCCGGGGAGACGCTGATCCGGGGCCGGATGACGATCCCGGCCCCGGAGATTGTCACCTGCAGGGTCGGTCTGTCGGGGTCGTTGCTGTTGATCGTCAGCTTGCCGCTCTGCGCCCCCTCCGAAGTCGGGGCATAGGCGATCGAGACCTCCCGGCTGGAGTTGGGGGAGATCGTGAAGGCCGTGTCAGAGACCGTGAACCCCTTCACGTCCGAGGTGATCGAACCGATGGACAGGGGACCCGCGCCGGGGTTGGAGATCGTCAGAAACAGGACCCTGTTCTTTCCGACCTCCACCTCCCTGAAGTCCAGCGCGGCCGTGAACACCTGGATGCGCCCGGGGAGGGCGCTGCCGCTCAACGAGACCGCGGAGGGGCTTCCCACCGCGTTATGCGCGATGGAGAAGCTGGCGGACTTGGTCCCCGACGAGGTCGGGGCGAAGGCGACCACGGCGATCACGGCGCTCTGCCCCGACGCCACGTTAGAGGTCACCTGCGTGAACCCGAACTGCGACGAATCCGCCCCCGTCAGCCTCAGGCTTGAGATCGACAGGTTTGCCGTGCCCGTGTTCTGCGCGGAGAGGTTCAGGGCGGAGGTCTTGCCCACTGCCACGTCCCCGAAGGTTAGCGAGGTCTGCGGCAGGGAGAGGGTGGGGGCCAGGGCCGTGCCTGCAACGGACAGGGAGGCTGGACTTCCCGATGCGCTGTGGGTAACGGATAGAGACGCAGATCGACTCCCAGGCCCTCCCGTCGGCGTAAACGTGACCGTGACCGTCTGTGCTGCAGCGCCGGGCAGGATCGTCAGGGAGGCCGGGCTGACCCCAAACTGCGCTGAATCGGCCCCCACGCGGGCGATGGACGACACCCGCAGCGTGTCCGTCCCCGTGTT
>CAYRZX010000166.1:0-14304 GCA_964428665.1 uncultured Gemmatimonas sp. | reverse complement strand
TCGGGGCGCACAAGAGCCGGGACCTGCGCATCGAGGGGGTGGGCCTGGACGGGGTGCTGCGGGGGGTGGACTTCCTCCTGAACGTCAACATGGGCTACAAGGTGGACCTGGGCGAGCGGGTGGTCGTGATCGGCGGGGGGAACGTGGCCCTGGATGTGGCCCGGACGGTGGCCCGGCAGGAGCCTCCCGTCAGTCTGACGGCGGCCCGCATGGTGGAGGCCCTGGACGTGGCCCGGACGGCCGTCCGGTTCGGCGCCCGCGAGGTCCACGTGGTCTGCCTGGAGTCCCGCGAAGAGATGCCCGCCGATCCTCTGGAGGTGGAGGAGGCCGAGAAGGAGCGAATTGCGCTCCACCCCCGGAGGGGGCCGGCCCGCATCCTGGGGGAGGGGGGGAGAGCCATCGGCCTGGAGACCCTTGACGTGGCGTCGGTCTTCGACGAGGCTGGCCGGTTCAACCCGAAGTTCATGCCGGGCACGGAGCGCGTCCTGCCCGCCGACTCGATCATCATGGCCATCGGGCAGGCGTCCGACCTCTCGTTCCTGTCCCCGGAGGATGGGCTAACGGTCACGCCGCGCGGGACCCTCCAGGTGGACCGGGAGACCCTGGCGACCACCGCCCCGGGAGTCTACGCCGGGGGGGACGTGGCGTTCGGTCCCCGCATCGCGATTGAGGCCGTCGCAGACGGCAAGCGGGCCGCCCGGGCCATCGACGCTTATCTGAGGGGCGGAGAAGGACACCGGCGGGAGGTCTTCCAGGTTACGGTCCACGAGGCGTTCACCTACCGGCAGGCGGAGGACTTTGAGAAGATCCCACGGCAGGCCGTCCCCTCTCTTCCCATCGACCGGCGCATCGGCGTGGCGCAGGTGGAGCTGGGTTACGACGACGCGACCGCTGTCCGGGAGGCCCGGCGATGCCTCCGGTGCTGGATCAACACGGTCTTCGAGGGGACCGAGGCCCTCGGCTCCGAGTGCATCCTGTGCGGGGGCTGCGTGGACGTCTGCCCGGAGGGCTGCATCGAGCTGGTCGCGGGGGACCGGGCGGTCACGGAAGGGGCGGAGGAGATCCTGCCGGGGGGGACGACGGTCACGCTCGTCGTCAAAGACGAGACGGCGTGCATCCGGTGCGGGCTGTGCGTCAGGCGGTGCCCGGTGGGGTGCATTGCGATGGAGGGGTTTGAATGCGCGGAGGCGATTGCGGCATGAATGAAAGCGACGAAAGGCCGATCTCGCGGCGATACTTCTTCGAGGCCGTCGGATGCGGGGCCGTCGTGGTTTCAATGGCGGGGGGCGGGGTCTGGGGCTGGCAGTTCCTCTCGCCCAACGTCCTGTTCGAGCCTTCCTCAAGCTTCAGGGCAGGCCGGCCCGAGGACTACCCCTTGGGCGCCGTCACCTTCAACCCCCAGCAGCGGGTGTTCATCGTGCGGGAGAAGGAGGGGTATTTCTATGCCCTCTCGGCGGTCTGCTCGCATCTGGGGTGCATCGCCAACTGGAGACAGGAGGAGGGGATCATCGCCTGCCCCTGCCACGGCAGCAAGTTCGCCAGGACAGGAGAGGTCCTAACAGGCCCCGCCCCCCGGCCCCTCCAGCGACTCCTGATCGCGCTGAACGAGGGCGGGGAACTGGTCGTGGACAAGGGCACGGCCGTGGGCGAGGAACAGATTTTAAAGGTGTGAGAGGACGGCATGAGACTTCTCGAACACATCGCGAATTCGCGGGCCTGGCGGTCGGTCTTCCGGACGGGCATCCCGGAGTCCAATTTAGAGCGGTCCGAAGTCATCATGAACGGCCTGTTCCTCCACGTCCACCCGGTCAAGGTGCGAGAGAGGAGCCTCCGGTTTTCCACCACGTTCTATCTGGGAGGCATCTCTTTCGGGCTGTTCCTCATCCTGATCGTCACGGGCATCCTCCTGATGCTGTATTACCGTCCCTCGGTCCCGCAGGCCTACCACGACATGAAGGACCTGCAGTTCGTCGTCTCGCCGGGGAGGTTCCTGCGGAACATGCACCGGTGGGCCGCCCACGGCATGGTGGCCGTCGTCTTTCTCCACCTGCTCCGGGTCTTCTACGCCGGGGCCTACAAGCCGCCCAGGGAGTTCAACTGGGTGGTCGGGGTTCTCCTGTTCATTCTGACGCTCCTTTTGAGCTTCACAGGGTATCTGCTGCCGTGGGATCAGCTCTCGATATGGGCGGTGACGATAGGGACGAACATGGCCCGGGCGACGCCCCTGATCGGGGAGAAGCTCCGGTTCGTCCTGTTGGGAGGCAACGTCGTGGGGGGAAACGCCCTGCTGCGCTTCTACGTGCTGCACTGCGTGGTCCTGCCCCTGTTTCTGACGCTGGGGGTCGGCATCCACTTCTGGCGCATCCGGAAGGACGGGGGGCTGAAATAAGGAGAGACACCGTGGAGCAGGCTAAAGACATCCTCATCGAGGTCTCCGACGACGCGCAGCGGGTCCCTAAACGGATTGCGTATATCCGGCAGGGGACGTCCGCTCAGGTCCGGCGCGAGGCGGCGCCGGAGAGGCTCGTGACGGCCTTCCCCCACCTGATCGTGCGAGAGGTCCTTGCCTTTCAAATCCTCGTCATCGTCCTGGCCCTCCTCTCCCTCCTGTTCGACGCCCCCCTGGAGTGGGAGGCCAACCCGGAGCACACCCCCAACCCGGCCAAGGCCCCCTGGTACTTCCTGGGCCTCCAGGAACTCCTTCACTACTTCCCGCCCGTCGTGGCCGGGGTGCTCATCCCGACGCTGGTCGTCATCGCCCTGATCGTCATCCCCTACTTCGAGATCAACCTCAAGCGGGAGGGCCTCTGGAAAGCGGACCGGCGGCGGACCTTCATCGGCCTGACCGCTGCGGTCGCAGTCATCGCGTCGTCCATGTCGGCCTTCCACGCCTATCCCATCGCTGTCCCCACCCTGGTCATCTACGGCCTGGCCCTGGTCCCGCTCCTGTTCGAGAGGGGTGACGGGTTCGCGGGCTGGCTGGCGCGACGGTCCCTGGCCGAGTGGATCATGACCTGGTTCGTCCTGGTGGCCACGACCCTGACGTCCATCGGCGTCTTCTTCCGGGGGCCGGGCTGGCGGTGGAGCTGGCCGTGGGTGGAGGGGATATACTGACATGCAGAACCTCAGCAAAATCTTTGCCCTGACCAGCCTCCTCTTCCTCTGCGTCCTGGCCGTCTCGCCGGTCAAGGACTACCTGAGCGAGTGGCGGCGTCAACAGCAGGCCTACAACCGATTCATCGAGCAGCAGCCGAGGCGGATGAAGCCCGTTCCCATCCGGGTCAAACAGTCGTGGGCGCCTCAGTTCGGCCGCGTGGACCGCTGCGCCTCCTGTCACCTTGGCGTCAAGGAGGCGACCCTGACGAACGCCCCCCAGCCGTTCCGGGCGCACCCGAGGACCGCCCACGACGTCGAGGCGTTCGGCTGCACGATCTGCCACGAAGGCCAGGGACCCGCCACGACCGCCGAGGAGGCGCACGGGATCGCGGAGTTCTGGGAGCGGCCCATGCTCCCCGCCCGCTATGTGGAGTCCTCCTGTGGCAAGTGCCACGCGGGCGACGAGGTCCCGGATGCCCCTTCCCTGACCGCCGGCCGGAGGCTTCTCAAGGAGGCCCACTGCGTCGGGTGCCATAAGATCGCGGGCGTCCCCAAGTTGTTCGTCCCCGACCTTAACGACATCGGGAGCAAGGTGAGCCGGGCCTGGCTCGTGCGCTGGCTGAAGGCCCCCAGGTCCTACTGGGAGCGGACGCGGATGCCCAACTTCCTGCTCCCCGACGAGGAGGCAGGGGTCCTGGCCGACTATCTGATGACGTTCAAAGATAAGGGGAGGATCGGCCCCCTGCCCGAGGCCCTCCGGGCGATGTCGGACGAGCGACGCGGGAGACTCTACGACCTGGGCCGGACGCGCTTCGGGGAGGCGCGGTGCATCTCCTGCCACGCCGTGGGCGGGAAGGGAGGGACCGCCGCCCCGGACCTGGGAAAGATCGGGAGCAAGGTGAGCCCTGCGTGGCTCTACAGCTATCTCAGAGACCCCCGGGCGTTCCAGCCCGACGTGGAGATGCCCCGCTACGGCCTCTCCGACGAGGAGCGGCTGGCGGTGACGGTCTACATGACGACGGAGTTCACCGACCCGGAGGTCGCGGACGGGCCTGCGATCCCTTCGGACCCCGCCTTCTACGAGAAGGGAAAGCGACTGTTCCGGGCCTACAACTGCGCCGGCTGCCATGCCTTGGAGGGGATCAGACCGGGCGAGGAGATGGGGCCGGAGCTTTCGACTGTCGGGAGCAAGCGGCTCTACGAGATCGAGTTCGGGAGGGCGGAGACCCCCAGGACGCTGCACGATTATCTCCACACCAAATTGACCCGCCCCCGACTCTTTGCCGAGGGCCTCCGCATGCCCGACTACGAGTTTTCCGAGGAGGAGGCCGTCGCCCTCACGAATGCCCTGTTGAGCCTGACGGCGGAGAAGGTCCCGGAGGCGTATCGCGTCCCAATGCCTCCTGAAAGCCCCTACGCCCCCCAGGGGGAGTTTGGAAAGCTGGTCAGGGACTACGCCTGCTTCGGGTGCCATAAGATCCACGGCCGCGGCGAGCGCATCGCCCCTGACCTCACCCGCGAAGGGAGCCAGGCTCAACCGGACTGGATCCGGCGCTACTTCAAGGTCCCTTACTCCCTGCGGCCGACCATGACGGAGCGGATGCCCAACCTGTTCATGAAGGACGGGGAGATCGAGGCCGTCGCCCGCTATGTGGAGATGGTCCTCCTTGACGACAGCCTGAGGGTGGATGCCCCGCCCGGAGATGGTCGGCTCGTCTCGGAGGGCAAAAAGCTCTACGAGGACTACGGCTGCCGGGCGTGCCACCAGATCGGGACGCAGGGGGGCTACGTGGGTCCCCCGCTGACGAACGTGGGATCGCGCCTGACGCCGGGATGGATGTATGGGTGGCTGGAAAACCCCCGGCGCTACAACCCGGATACTGTCGAGCCGAACCACGGCCTGAACGCCGGAGAGCGCCGGGCGCTCACGGCCTACCTGATGAGCCTGAAGGAGGAGGGGCGCCGATGAGAGCGATCTGGATGAGGGCCACAGCCCTGCTCGCCCTGGCCACCCTGTCGGCCTTCGGATGCGCCCGGAGGCAGGGCGGGGCAGAGGTGGCGTCCGCGCAGGCAGTGTCTGCGCAGGCGGCGGACACGGTGAAGGTCGTGTTGACCTACGAGCAGCGGAAGGGACAGCGGGTCTTCACCCGCTACTGTGCCGTCTGTCACGGGGCGGAAGGGGCCGGGGACGGTTTCAACGCCTATAACCTCAACCCCAAGCCGCGCGACTTAAGCGACGCCCAATTTCAGAGGGCCGTCAGCGACGAATGGCTGGCCGAGGTCATCGCCCAGGGGGGGCGCGGGGTCAATCGGTCGCCCCTGATGCCCGCGTGGGGCCACACGCTGACCAGGGGCCAGGTCCGAGAGGTGGTCGCCTTTATCCGGACGCTCTCTGGCAAACCCGCCTCACCCTGAGCTTCTCTCCCAAAGAACATCTGTATGGCGTGCGGGGTTCCCTTCAAGTTGTCCAACCCACTCCCGCCAAAATGTCGATGAGCCTCTTATCTCAAAGGCGTTCGCCGTGGTGTTCCTGTTCGCGCACGCGGCGTTCCTCTCGGCCCCGCCGTCCATCTGGGCCGCGGCCGCCGGGGATGCGGCGATGCTCGCCGCCCTGAGCGCGGCGCTGTTCAGGCGCCGCTGTCTGTGATGTCCAATGGACGGAGGACGAAAAAAAGGGCCGCCGGGAATTCCGGCGACCCTTTACATTTGTGCCCTGAAAGGGCTGTTTTTACCGGTCCCGGAGCGCAAACGCGGGACGTGAGGCCAGCTCCTCTCGCTCCAGGATGTAAGGCATCGGGTTGATCCAGCGCCCGCCCTGCTTCACCCCATAGTGCACGTGAGGGGCGGTCGCCCGCCCGGTCCTGCCGACGTAGCCGATGACCTGCCCTCGCTTGACCTTCTGCCCCGGCTCCACCTCAAACCGCTGAAGGTGCCCGTAGAGCGTCTCCAGGCCGTATTTGTGATTCAGGACGATATGTCTTCCGAAGTAGGCATCCTCTCTCCGCTCTGCCACCACCCCATCCGCCGTGGCCACGACCTTCGTCCCGATCTGGCTGCAGATGTCGAGGCCCGCGTGCATTTCAACCTCGCCTGTGAACGGGTCCCGGCGACTTCCGAACGAGGATGAGACCCAGGCCTCCGACGGGCGCACCGGAGAGATCGACGGGGTGTGATTGCGGAGGTCGATGTCCTTGTCCAGCTTGCTGGCGACCTCCTCAAAACTCCCCTTCACCAGGTCCGCCTCGCGCAGGAGGTGATCCAGGTCCAGGCTCACCTTCTGAACCATTGGATACGAGGCCTGCGCCACTCCCCGAACCGGCGCCGGCCCGCCCACGCCCGGCCCATTGCCCGCCACGGCCTTCTGCGCCTCGCCGTCTGCGGGCTGAAGATTGGCCATCTGGCGGAGCTGCCGGTCGCGAGAGAGCAGGTCGTTCATGCGCTGGCGGAGCTGGAGCAGGTTGGCGTCCACCATCTTCATCTGCTCCACCAGCGCCCGGTTCTCGGCCTCTATAGTCGCAAATTTGGCCTCCCGGTTCAGCCGGACGTAATATCCGACTCCGTAGTAGATGAGCGCCGCGAAGCAGAAGATCAGGATGGCGCACGCCCCCCAGATCAGGGCCCACGAAAGACCGAACTCCCTCACGCGGTCCTCGTTGTGGGGAATGACCATCAGTGTCAGGTGCTTCTTTCTCATCGAGTTCATCCTCATCTCATCGGGTTAGACAGGGACGGAGACAGTGAGGTGAACGGCCAGAGATATCTGGCCGGGCAGACCTCACAGAAGCGTTCCCCCGGGGATGAAATGGGTGAGAAATCCGATGTCCCTCCCTAACAGCGCCTTTCACGAACGATGCACAGGGGATTGAATCGAATCGGATCACCCTCCTCTGCCAGCCCATCAGGACCGGCTCAAACACCACGAAACGACTTCCAGACCACGTTAATAGTTCTGCCAATGTAAGCCTTTTCAATGATTTTGTCAATGAAAAAATGCAACGAATAGATGCACAAAAGGACACTAAAAATGCCCGGTCATCCTGCGCCCCGGATCTCACGCCAGGTAGTTCTTGACGCCCTGCTTGAGGGCCTCCCGCAGGCCCGCGTGGTCGATGCAGTAGACCCGGAACACCTTGGCCTGGGCCTCGAAATTGTCCACGAAGGACTCCTTGAGGCCGGACACCTCCGGGTCGTCAAAGGAGAGCGGGTCGTCCCTGTCCACCGGGATGTGCGGGCCAAAGAAGACCTTCAGGTCCACCTGAGGGGTCTTTGTGAAGCTCGGGATGTCGATCAGGACCTCATCCCCCTTCAGCGGCAGCCCCAGCTTCTGGCCGAAGACCCGGCAGAGTTCGATCTCCTTCTCCCGGCGTTTCTCCGGGACATTGTAAAGCTCGTAGAAATAATGCACAAATGCCTGCTCCCGCTCGTGGGGGAAGAAGACCCTGGCCACCTTGTAGAGCCGGCGACGCCGCAGCCGCCCCAGGAGGTGGCCGTCCAGCTGCGCCCCCTGGGTCGCAACCTCGTCGTGGAGCTTCCGGGTCAGCTCCGACTCGGTCACCCGCTCAAAATCGGACGGGCCGAGACCACAGCGCGGGTGGAGAAGCAGGTCCTGCACCCCCCGTTTGAACATCGCCGTGGCCGCCCGGACGGTATGATGCCAGTAGACGTTCCGGTACATCAGGTAGTGCGTGAACACCAGCGCCTCCATCGCCGACACCCCCTTGTGGGTGATCGCCGGGCGCTGCCGGACCGGGTCAAACGTGATCGACCCGATCAGCCGGTCCCGGTTGACGCTCTCCCCAAACGGGATGCCGCAGTAGCGGGAGTCGCGCAGGAGATAGTCGATCTTGTCCGGGTCCAGGGGGCCGCTCAGGATGTGGGCCAGCAGCAGGTCCCGGGGCGGGACATCCACGTCCCGGTTGCGGAAGTCGATGACGTTGGCCACCCGGCCGGGGTCGATGCCGATGCCCCGGAGGGCCTGGTGGATTTCGGTCCCCGGGTCTTCAAGAATCCGCCTGCCCCGGCGCTCGTGGGGGACGAAGGAGGGGTGCAGCTCCTCCAGAATGTGAGAGAAGGGGTAGTGCCCCAGGTCGTGGAGCAGGGCTGCGGCCAGCAGGACCTTGACGTCTTCCTGGCCGATCTCCACCGGGGGCCGGGCGCGCAGGAGCTGGAACAGAAACCGCTTGGCGATGTGAAACACGCCGAGGGAGTGCTCAAACCGCGAGTGCCGGGCCCCGGGATAGACGAGCAGGACGTGGCCGAGCTGGGAGAGGTCTCGAAGGCGCTGGTAATCCTCCGAGTCGATCAGGGCCATCATCTCGTGGGGCACGTAGATGTAGCCCCAGATGGGGTCCCGGATCGCCTTCCCCTCCTCCAGATAGAGCATATCGACGGACATGTCATCCCTCAAAAAAAGCTGGTCCGGGAGCCCATCCTCCGGACCAGCAGAACCCGTCTTCTTAACCGTGACCCAGGACTGTTTTACGCCTGCGCCCGCTGGGCCGCTGCCCCTTCCTGGCCGGCGCTCCCGTTCTCCGAGGCCGCCGCGCCGTCCCCCTCAGATGGGCCCGGAGGCGGCGGGACCCGCGTGCCCTCCTCCGGCTCGGAAGCCACAGACTCAGGCGCGACAGGGGTGTCGGTGACCCCGAACTGCTGCTTCAGGGACTCCAGCTGCCGCTGGTAGGAGGCGACCTGTTTGTTGTTTTCGCTGATCCGGTCGGTGAGCGTGCCGATCAGGTTCCTGAAAATGGTCAGCCCCGCCTCCGGCGACCTCTTCAGCAGCAGGTCGAACTTCATCTTCTGCAGCACGAGCGTGTTCGACGTCTTGACGGCGATCACCGTGGCCGAGCGGGGATGCCCGGTGATGATCCCCATCTCCCCCACCGTCACAATCGGGTCGATCGTCGCCAGGGGCATCCCATCCCGCGACCTGACGACGAGCTGCCCGGCGAGCAGGATGTACATCTCCGAACTCTTGGAGCCGACCTCGCACACAGTCTGCTTGGGCGAAAAGGTCCTGGCCTCTATCATCCTCAGGACCTCCAGCACCTGCCCCGGCGTCAGCCCCTGGAACATCGGGATCTTGGCGATGATCTTGACGAACTTCTGTGCGGCCTCGTGCATGGCTGCCTCAAATCATTGTCGTAGGGGCGCAGCATGCTGCGCCCCTACTTTTCACATTTTCCGTCTGCCGCCTCACGCCTTTTTATATATCGTCTCTGTTCCCAAAATCTACACCTCTTCAGGAGCCCCTGCTGTGATCCCCCTCACACCCCCTACCCCACGTCCCTGACCCGGACCTCCCGGCCCGTGCGCGCGGACTCGTAGATGGCCAGGTTGATGGCCACCGCGTGCCGGGCGTGCTCGCCGGTGATCGTGGGCGCCCTCCCCTCCCGGATGGCCTGCACCATGTCCTCCACCTGGACACGGTGGCCCCGGAACGGGAGGGCGTTCGGGTCCGACGAGAGGCTGGCCCCCTTCTCCTTCGGGCCGAACTGCGCCAGCACCCCCGCCTGCTCCGCCTCCTCCGCCTCCTTCGTCTCCGCCTGGATGCGCCACGTCCGGATGTTCGAGTCCGACTTCTCGATAGCCCCCCGCTCCCCCTGGATGAACAGCTCCGTGGCCAGGCCGGGGTAGGCGCAGGTCATGGTGTTGATCGTCCCGATCGCCCCGCTCTCGAACCGGAGCACCGCCGCCGCCTTGTCCTCCGTCTCGATCCTGTGCGTGTACACGCCGATGACCCCGAAGACCGACTCCACCGGCCCCATGAACCACTGCATGAGGTCCACGGTGTGGATGCCCTGGTTCATGAGCGACCCCCCTCCGTCCCACCGCCACGTCCCCCGCCAGTGGTCCGCCGAGTTGTCGTAATAGGACTGCGCCCGCCACCACCGCAGGTCCCCGTGGCACCCGATCAACCGGCCCAGCCGCCCGGCCTCGATCGCCTCCTTGATCCTCCGGTTGACCGGCATGAACCGCTCCTGAAAGATGACCTGGAGCTTCCTGCCCGTCCGCCTGGACGCGGCCACCATGGCGTCGATCTTGGCCAGGCTCACGTCCGCCGGCTTCTCCCCGATCACGTGCTTCCCGGCCTCCATCGCAGCGATGGCCATGTCCGCGTGCATCCCGCTGTAGGTGCACACGTTGACCACGTCGATCTCGCTGTCCCTGAGCATCTCCTCGTAGCGGGCGTATTTCTTGACCCGATATTTCTCCGCCACCGGGTTCAGGCGGCCCTCGTCCACGTCGCACACCGCCACCAGCCGGGCGCCCTGCGCGTCTGCGATGTCCCGGCAGTGCGTCTGCCCCATGCCCAGCCCCACCACCCCGAAGCCGACCTCCTCTGCCATGAGCGTCTCCTTTGTGGTTAAAATTGTCTGCTTATAATAACCCTTCTTCGGCACTGTGTCAAGGCCATTTTGGCGTGCCCTGCCGTCAGGCCGTCATCACCTTGAACAGCTCCGTCGCAATAATCAGATGCCCCGTCCGGTTGGGGTGGACCGGCTCCGGGCAGAACGCCTCGGACCCGCGGTATTTCAGGTGATTCTGGAAGACCTCGTGCGTCCTGACGAGCCGCGTCCCGTACTTCCGGCTCATGTCGTGAACGACCTTGATGTAGCGCGGGATGATCTCCAGCACCTGCGACCGGAACGTCTGCCCCGACCGGTCCACGCTGATGTAGAATGGGTCGATCAGCACGATCCTGGCCTTCGTCTCCCGCCTCGCCTCGGCCAGGATGGCATCGTAGACCTCCCGGAAGCGCTCCGGGGAGACCGCATTGTCCACCCTCCGGAGGAAGCTGTGGAGGTCGTTGATCCCGATCTTCACGGACAGCCAGTCGGGCCGGTTCAGGATCACGTCGTCCCGCCACCGCTCCCGCAGGTCCGTCACCCTGTTTCCCCCTATCCCTTTGTTAATATAAGTGATCCGGCGTTTTGGAGAGTGCGCCGTCACCAGGTCGATGAACAGGCTCACGTACCCGTCCCCGAACGGCGCCCGGTCCCCCCGCCTGCCACAGTCCGTGATGCTGTCCCCGATGAACAGAAGCTTCTGGCCGTCTTTCACGCACAGGTCGCCCATGGCTGAACGTTCCCTCCCTCTCTGTCGAGATGTTTTGTCTGATGAAAACAGGCGCGCGTCTCAATTTCCCTTGCTTTCGCGCCCCGTTCTCTCTATGTTTTTCACTCCGAAATCCAGGGTGGGGAGACGATCCGGTGGATCGTCCGGGGTTGTGGTCCGAAATCCGAAATCCGAAATCCGAAATCCGAAATCGCAAGGAGCCTTCATGCCATCCCGCTGCGACATCCCGGCCCCGACCCGCGCCCCTGGCGACGAGGTCCACGGCTTCCGCGTGGACGCCGTCACCGAACTGAACGACATCCGCGCCCGCTGCTACGAATGCACCCACCTCAGGACCGGCGCGAAGGTCCTCCACCTCCACTGCCACGACGAGGAGAACCTCTACGCCATCGCCTTTCGCACCCCCCCCAGGGACTCCACCGGCGTCCCTCACATCCTGGAGCACTGCGTCCTGGCAGGCTCCGAGAAGTACCCGGTCAAGGACGCCTTCAACGAGCTGGGGAAGTCTACCCTGAACACCTTCCTCAACGCCATGACCTGGCCGGACAGGACCGTCTATCCGGTCTGCTCCCCCGTGCACGCCGACTACTTCAACCTGGCCGCCGTCTACACCGACCTGGTCCTCCACCCCCTGATCACCGAGCAGACCTTCCGGCAGGAGGGGCACCATCTCGAACTTTCAGACCCGGACGACCTCAACTCGGACCTGACCATCTCCGGCGTGGTCTACAACGAGATGAAGGGCGCCTACTCCTCCCCCGACAGGGTCGTCTACAAGGCCGTCCAGGAGGGCCTCTATCCCGACAACACCTACGGGGTGGACTCCGGCGGCGACCCCGAAGTCATCCCCGCCCTCACCTACGAGCAGTTTCGGGAGTTTCACCGGACCTACTACTCGCCCGGCAACGCCCGGTGGTACCTCTACGGCGACATCCCTCTCGAAAGACACCTCGCCTTCATCTCCGGACAGCTCAAGGGGTTCTCATCCGTCCCCGTGGACTCCGCCGTGCAAGAGCAGCCCCGCTGGACCTCCCCCCGCAGGTCCGAGGCCGTCTACCCCATCGGGGCGCAGGACGACCCGTCGAACAAGACCTTCATCAACGTCGCCTGGATGGTCGATTCCATGACCAGGCCCGAACAGGTCCTCCTGTTCGACATCCTGGAGGAGGCCCTGGTCGGCAGCGCGGCAGGCCCCCTGCGAAAGGCCCTGATCGACTCCGGCCTGGGCCAGGACCTCAGCCCGGTCACCGGCCACGACACTGACTTCCTGCAGACCCTGTTCGCCGTGGGCCTGCGCGGCAGCGAGCCCGACCGCGCGGAACAGGTCGAAAGGCTCGTCCTCGATACCCTCAGGCAGACCGCCGACGGCGGCCTCGACCCCGAACTCCTGAGGGCCGCCTTCCACCAGATCGAGTTCAGGGGAAAGGAGATCGTCCCCCCCTTCCCCGTGATGCTCCTCGTCCGGGCCGCCTCCCCCGCCACCTACGGCGCGGACCCGAAGTCCAGCCTGGAGTTCGGCCGGCTGATCGAGAACGTCCGCGCCCGCCACGCCGCAGACCCGGGCCTCTTCTCCAGGCTCATCCGGGAGTGGCTCCTCCAGAACCCCCATCGCCTGCTGAACGTGGTGCGGCCCAGCCAGACCCTGTCCGCCGGGCAGGAGGCCGCCTTCCGGGCGAAGATGGCCGAACGCAGGGCGTCCCTGACCGCCCCGGACCTGAAGCGCATCCAGGCCGAGGCCCGGAGGCTCAGAGAGGCCCAGGAGACCCCCGACCCCCCGGAGGCCCTCGCCAGACTCCCCAGACTGAGCCTTGCAGACGTCCCCCGTCGCATCCGGACCGTCCCCACGCAGCGCCACGAATCCCGCGGCGTGGCCGTCCTCGAACACGAGGTCTTCTCCAACGGCGTCGCCTACGTGGACCTCGCCTTTGACATCTCCGACCTCGACGACGAGACCACCCTCTACGCCCCCTTCCTCGGCCAGGCCACCGCCGGCCTCGGCGCAGCCGGCCTGGACTATGCGCAGATGGCGGCGCGAATCGCCAGCGCCACCGGCGGCGTTGAGAGCGAACTCCTCGCAGGCCGGCGCCTGCGCGACGGCCAGACCTTCCAGCTCCTCACGTTCAGGGGGAAGGCCCTGGGGCGCAACCTGGGCGAACTGACCGCCATCCTGCGTGACCTCCTCACCGCGTCAGACGCGACCGATCACAAGCGCGTCCGCGACCTGGTCCTGGAGGCCCGGAACAGCCTGTTCAGCCAGGTCATCCCCTCCGGCCACCTCTTCGCCTTCTACCGCGCCGGGGCCTCGCTCGACCTGTCCCGCTACCGCCTGGAGCAGTGGCTCGGCTGCACTCAGGTCCGCTTCCTGTCCGGCCTGGCGCGTCGTATCGAGAAGGAGGTCGCCCCCCTCGAAGAGCGGCTCGTCGCGCTCCAGAGGCGCCTCTTCACCCGCGACAGGCTCCTGGTCAACGTCACCGGAGACCCGGCCCTCGTCGCAGCCCTGCGCCCCCTCATCGAGGGCCTGATCGCCGCGCTCCCGGAGGGGAGGCCCGGCAGGGCCGTGGACGCCCCCCCCGACTGCCCGCGCTCCGTGGGCGTGACCATCCCGGCGCAGGTGAACTACGTCGGCCGCGTGCTGTCCGTCGGCGACCTCCTCCAGCCGGCCGCGCCCGCCCTGGAGATGCTCGCCTCCCTCCTCAGCTCCGACTTCCTCTACCAGAAGCTGCGCGTCCAGGGCGGGGCTTACGGCGGTTTCTGCCTCTACAGCCCCTACGACGGCATGCTCCCCCTGCTCAGCTACCGCGACCCGCACCTCCTGGAGACCCTCGACACCTACGCCCAGGTCGCCGGCTTCATCCGCTCGGACGCCCTCACCGGGGACCTCCTCGAACGCTCCAAGATCGGCGCCATCGGCGGGTTCGACCGCATCCTCTCCCCGGCGCAGCAGGGGTTCGCGGCCCTGCGCCAGCACCTGTACGGCGTCAGCGACGAGGACCGCAAGGCCTTTAGGGACGGCCTGTTTGGCGTCACCGTGGAGCGCATCCGCCTCGGCGCCCTCCCCCTGGTCGAGGCCGCGCTGGCCCGCGCCCCCAAGGCCGTCATCGCCTCCAGGGAGGCCATCGAGGCCGCCAACGC
>CAYRZX010000165.1:11807-14389 GCA_964428665.1 uncultured Gemmatimonas sp. | reverse complement strand
CGACTGTTCAACCTGCCCCGGGAGCACGCCCGCAGGGCGCTCCTGATGTTCGGCGGGCTTATGTGCGTGGCCGCGGCCGGGCTGTCGGCCCGGACGGTGGGCGACACGCTGTTCCTCATCCGGTACGGCGCGGGGTGGATGGCCTACATGTACATCGCCACGGCCCTGACCGTGACCGGCGCGGCGCTCGTCCTCCGGCGGCTCGCCCGCGTCTATCCCCTGCACCGCCTGGTCGCCGGGTTCGTGCTGGCGCTGGGGCTTGTGGCCCTCGGGCTGAGGGGCGCCCTTCTGGGGGGGCCTGCGTGGCTGGCCGTCCCGGTCTACCTCTGGGCGGACGTGGTGGCCACCCTGGTGGTCGTGCAGTTCTGGACCTTCGTGGGGTCGGCGTTCAACGCCCGCGAGGCCAAGCGGCTGTTTGCGTTCATCGGGACCGGGGGGACGCTCTCCGGGGCCCTCTTCGGCCTGCTCATCCGAAACTATGTCCGGTGGATCGGCCCGGAGAACCTGCTGATCGTCGTGGCCCTCCTGCTGGGGGGGTTCGCCGTCCTGCTAAGGCTGGCCGCGCGGGCCGGCGTTGCTACGGCGGCCCTGCCCGGGCAGCAGGGCCGGGGGGCGAAGAGGGGCCCCCGCCCCCACGCCTCACAGGTCCGGATGATCGGGACGATGGCCGTCGTGGCCACGGTGGCGCTGACGCTGATCGACTACCAGTTCAAGGCCGACGCCCGGGCCCACCATCCCACCGGGGCGGAGCTGGCCTCCTTCTTCGGCGTGTTCTACGCCTGCAACAGCGTCGTCAGCCTGATCCTGCAGGCCTTCTTCGTGAGCCGTATCCTGAAGAAGGGGGGGGTCCTCACCTCTCTCCTGATCCTGCCGGGGGCCCTGCTGATCGGGTCGGCGGCGATCCTGTCCACGTCGGCCTTCGAGGCCATCGTGGCCACCAAGTTCGCCCACGTCCTGCTGTTTTTCACGATCGACAACACGGCGTTTCAGATCCTGTATCTGTCGATCCCCCCCCAGGGCCGGGGGCCGGCCAGGACGTTTGTGGACGGGATGTGCAGGCCGGTGGCGCTGGGCGGGGCGGGCCTCCTCCTGGTCCTGGTGGCCCCCCTGCTCGCGATTCCGCTCGTCAGCGCCGTGGCCCTCCCGCTGATCGCGGCCTGGATCGGCCTGGTGGTCGTCAACTTCCGGCGGTATCTAACGGCGCTCATGGACTCCCTGCGGCGGGGGCGGTTCGACGCCTCGGGGGAGGCGCACATGTCGGACGAGGCGTCGCTGGAGGCGATGAAGCGGCTGCTGGCCACCGGGACGGACGACGAGGTGCTCTACGTGTCCGAGCTGATCCGGCAGATGGAGGCGGTGGATTGCACGCCGGAGGCCCTCGCCGCCCTGGAGCGGGAGTCCCCCCAGGTCAAGGTCCAGGCCCTGGACTATCTGCGCGGGCGGGGCCGGCCGGTGGAGATCCCGGGCGCCGAGGAGCTGTTGAGGCACACGGACCCTGCGGTGCGCGCCTCGGCTGCTGCGGTCGTCTGCCTCACGCCGGGGTCGAAGGCGCTCGGGGGCGTGGAGGCGCTCTTAGAGGACGCCGACGCGCGCGTCCGGGCGGAGGCCGCGGCGGGCCTGATCCGCTGCCGCGGGGCGGAGGGCGCCCGCCAGGCCTGGCCCGTGCTGATGGGGATGGTCATCTCCCTGGACGCGGAGACCCGCATCTGGGGGGCCCGCGCCCTGGGGCGGGCGGGGACCGGCGATCCTCAGTCTCTGTTAAAAGAGGACGTGCAGGGGCTGCTGCTGGCGCTGCTCCGGGACGATGTCGCAGCGGTGCGGCTGGCCGCTCTGAGGGCGACCGAACGCATCTCCTGCCCGGAGGCCATCCCTCTCATCGTGCGGATGCTGGCCGAGGACCGGATGTGCGAGGCGGCGGCCCAGGCCTTAGTCGCGCACGGGGACGAGGGCGTGGATGCGCTCAGACAGGCGGCCGAACCCGACGCCTCCGGGCGGCTGGGGCATTCCGCTGTTCGCGTTCCGGCGGTGCTGGCCCGCATCGACAGCCGGGCCGCCTTTGGGGTCCTGCGGGGACTCCTCCACGCCCGCGCAGACGGTCTGCGCCACGCCGCCATCGACGCCGTCTGCCGGCTGTTGCGGGCGCGCCCTGCGCTCCGGGGGGAGGTCGAAGACCTGCAGGACCTCCTGCTGGCCGAGGTCGGCAGGGCGACGGTGTTGCAGAGTCTGCGGGACGACTTCCGGGGGCTGGAGGGGACGGATCTTCTGATGGAAACCCTGGGGGAGATGCGCGGGGGGTGTCTCCGCCGGGTCTTCGCCCTGCTGGGCGTCCTGTTCCCCCAGACGGACATGGAGGCCATCCGGCGGGGCGTGATGGAGGGGGCGGGGGAGGTCCGGGCCAACGCCTTAGAGGTGCTGGACAACACGCTGAAGGGCGAGGTTCACGACCGCCTGCTGGGTCCCCTGCTCGAGCCGTTCGGCGCCCCGGAGGGGCGTGTGGAGGACGCCACGGCGCGTCTGCGCGCCCTGATGGAGTGGAACGACGGCTGGCTTCAGGCCTGCGCCCTCCACGCCGCCGGGCGGGG
>CAYRZX010000165.1:0-11707 GCA_964428665.1 uncultured Gemmatimonas sp. | reverse complement strand
CTATGATGCCGACGGTTGAGAAGGTCCTGTTTCTGAAACGGGTCCCCCTGTTCGCCGGGGTGCCGGCGCGGGACCTGGTGCAGGTGGCCGGGATCGCCGAGGAGGTGATCTGCGAGGCGGAGGCGCGGATCATCACGGAGGGGGAGCAGGGGAACGCCATGTTCCTGATCGTGGAGGGGGAGGTCACGATCCACCGGGGGCCTCAGCGCATCGCCACGCTGCATCCCCAGGACTGCTTCGGGGAGATGAGCATTCTCGACAATGAGCCCCGGTCCGCGTCGGTCACGGCCCTGACGGACTGTCTGCTGCTCAAGGTGGACCAGGATCACTTTCACGACATCCTCTTCCAGAACGCCGACGTGGCCCTGGCGATCATCCGCACGCTGACGCGCCGCCTGCGGTCGATGGACGGAAAACCGCCGCCAGGGGCGTCCGGCCGCCAGGAGGCGGAGGCGACGCCGGGGTGACGCCGGGAAGGGGACACGAAATTTTCCGGGAGGGTTCATGTTCATCGACAAGACATGGCGCAGGGCCTTCCTGATCTGGGCCCTGCTCTGCGCGTTCCAGGCGGGCCGCGCCGGGGCGCAGCAGCCGCAGGCCTCCGGGCAGTACTGGCAGGGCTATCAGACGCCGGGCGTCGATCTCGCTGAAGAGACCACGCCGCTGGGGTTCTCCATGAACTCCACCTACAGGTCTCTCCGAAAGACCAGGCTCCTCCTGAACACCCTCGCCTCGGACATCCTCTACACCCACGGCTATGCGGAACAGCCGGGCGGGGAGGGCTTCAAGATGCCCGGCGACAGGGGCATGATGGAGGTCCGCACCTTCAGCAAGGAGGCCCAGGGGCAGCGGCGGACCGTGGAGTTCGGCGTGGCCCAGAGGCCCGCCGGGGGGTTCCGCATCTATGTCTACGGGGAGGGTGTCGTGGGGGGCGCCCCTCCGGCCCCCAACCCGGACCTCTACGCCGTCCAGGCGAAGCTCCGCTCCCTGCTGACCGCCGTCCCGCAGCAGCAGGGGGCAGCGGACCTGAAGGCCGTGCGCTACGAGACGGTCCAGCTGAGCTACGCCCACGCGGATCGGGTGATAGCCCTGCTCAAGGCGCTGGGTTACAGCACGGTGGAGTACCAGCAGCTCCAGGGGGAGACGATCTACGACAGGGTCTACAACCCGGTCGCAGCGCCGGACCGGAAGCTCCCCGTGGTCATCAAGCTGATCGACCCTACTAAAACGAGCTTGCAGGACGCCGCCCCCGCCGGGTCCGCCGCGACTCCGACGAGCTACGGCGGCGCCGCAGGGAGCGCGGTGCCGGACATCGGCGGGGTGTTCCTCCATCAGTTGACGGGGGGGGACCCGATGCAGCGCCTGTTGATCGCCTACGACGAGGACGACCCCGAGTCCCTCGACGGCCTGCTCCGTCTGATCCGGGAGCAGATCGACGTCCCTTCGCGGCAGATCGTGATTGAGGCGCTCGTGATCGAGGTGAACACCGACCGGCTCCGGGAGATAGGGATCGACTACGACGGGTTCCAGAAGGAGTGGGGGACGACGTTCGGGTTTGCGGACGTGCAGGGGGGGACGCGGCCGTTCACGTTTACGTTCGACAATCGGTTCCAAGAGTCCGCCTCTCCGGAATATTTCAAGACTTCTCTCAAGGCTATGCTGGAGCGGGGGGAGGCGGAGGTTCTGTCCAGCCCGTCCGTGCTCGTCCTGAACGACCGGCAGGCGCGCATCCAGATCGGGCAGCAGATCCCGGTTCGGGAGACGACCACGACGCAGTATCAATCCACGGTCAGCGCAAAGTATTTTCAGGTGGGCATCGTCCTGAACCTGCGCCCGCGCATCAGCGAGGACGAGGCGCAGGTGACGATGCAGGTCGAGACGGTCATCAGCGCCCTGAGCAGCCCGCGCACAGACCCGCCCGGGGTGGACAACCGGCAGGTGCAGACGTTCGTGCGGGTGGCCAACAACACGCCCTTCATCATCGGCGGCCTGATCTCTCAGGACAAGAGCACGAAGTCTCAGGGCATCCCGTTTCTGTCGCAGATTCCCCTGCTGGGCGCGCCGTTCCAGAAACAGATCGTCTCCCAGAAGAAGCGGGAGGTGATCGTCGTGCTCACCCCCCACATTATCCCGGAGGACCTGCAGACCTCCTCCAGTTTCCTGGTCCCGAAGGACTCGGATCGCTTCGACTCGTTCGACAACCAGCTCTTCCAGAGTTCCTACCGCATCCGGACCACGGACGTATTTGACCTGACCTTCTTGCGGGAGAGCAGCGTCCTGAAGGACCTGATCGAGCAGGTGAACGCCAAGGGTCTGGCGGACCCGACCATCAAGCAGTCTCCTCTGATCGCCTCCCTGCTGGAGGGGCAGGTGCCGGGGGAGGAGATCATGGTCCGGCGGATGCTGTGGGAACTCGTCCGAAAGCTGCGCAACTGGGAGGTCGTGGACCTTCCTCGCATCCTGTTTTTCAAGAAAGAAGGGGAGGCCTCCTTTAACATCGCCTGGCTCGAAAAGCAGCTCATCGCCATGAAGGACCACAAGAAGAACACTCTGGTCCTGGTCTACAATGCCGAGGAGAAGAGCACTCCGGAGCACCCGTTCGTGCAGCCCACGGCCACGGTGATCGAGGAGGATTTGCCGGAGGAGGAGGGGTTCAGACGGCCCAGATATGAGGCGCTACTCCACCAGTACAATGATCGAGACGAGCGGGGGAAGCCCCTCCGGTGGGCTGTTGTGCTGCGCCGGGAGAGCGACGTCACGATGCTCAAGCAGTGCCTCATCCTGAAGCACCTGGTCGAGATGAATACCCCATCGGGCCTCGGTCTCGCCTCCTTTCACGTCGGCCGGCAACTCCTTTTCCCCACCCGGGAGGCCCTGGAGAAGCGTTTTCACATCGCCGACCGACAGGCGGCGCAGCTTTTCTATCAAGTGCAGTTCTACTACCCTGCTTTTGAGCAGGAGTTCAACCATCAGACGAAACTGATCCTGGAGGCGCTTAAAAAATGAGTGACGCGTGATGAGTGGTGAGCGATGGGTGACGTGATACGTGAGGCCCAAAACCCTTGCTTTTACGGTCAACCGAAATTATATTAGGCCAGGGATTACCCCAAAGGGTTTCTTACGGATCGCGGTCACTGACTGTTGACCACTGCTTTTCGGGGTGTGGCGCAGCCCGGTAGCGCACCTGCTTTGGGAGCAGGGGGTCGCCGGTTCGAATCCGGCCACCCCGATCAAACTTAACCCCTATAAAGCCAATGGCTTATAGGGGTTCATTTTTTGAGTCGAGAATTTGATTTTTAGGCTCTGGTGACAGAATGGTGACATGAATCAACCAATCGGTAACCCCTTGGGCGTTCTCCCATCGAGCAGAAGATGGGAAAGATAGCCAACCGCACAGGCTTCAAGGAAAAGGAATTTGGCATCTGTAGATTGTCCATGGTTAAGCCACCACTGCACTGTCTGGAACCCAACTCCGCCTCCAGCAGCAACACTGTGGGCCAGGCCGCGATGATTAGGATGTATGGCCGGTTCCAACACATCGGGGATCATTGATCCCACAAAACCGCCGCAGGCTCCTATGAGCGCACTTGCCCATACTTTCTGCCAGTCGATCTTTTCACCTGTTTTTTGATGATAAAGCGAGCGGGCAAAACCATAGAGCAAACCAGTAAAGATACCTGTATTAGAATGCTCTTGGAAATTCGGCATAGGATATTCCTTTTTGTGTGGTTTCCGAATATTTTCAGCAAGGATAGAGAAAAGCAAAAACAGGACTGAAATAGCCGAGAGGTTGACGCGAAGGAACAGGCAAGGCTTCAATGTAAAATCGCCCGGTTCCTCCACCAAGTTCAAGGTCTTCTTCTGCCTCCATCAACTGATCTTTCAAAGCAGCCTGATGGATACAACTCGTCTCTCTAACCGACTTATGTTTCGGGACAAACCAACCCTCTTTTTTAAAGTCGTCAGAAGGCACGCAGTAGGTCACCCGCATTTTCTTTTTGGACTCGTAGTCTACCTTTCCCGGTAAAAGTGAAAGCTGATGCTCATCGCGCCGACGCGCATTTTTCTCAACAGGTTTGAGTTGGTGTTCAAACAACACCAGAGCGCATTTTTTCCAATTCGACTGCGCCATTCGCCTGCACACTGCCTCGACAGAGGCCCCATATCGTTCACATAGATCGCTTACCTGACTTGCCCCAAAGCCTCTGTCTTTTAGGTCAGGCAAGAAGTAATCCATCGGCATCAACAGTTCGGTAGCGGCAATATCGCAGAGGTATTCGAGTTGATCGCCGGGGTCAAAGAGGTTCCGTTTCTTCGGTTTTCGGTAATGAATCGTGTTGTGGTAGCCCGGAAAAAGTGTATGGGCAGTCTCGTGTGAGATGCTAAAATTCGTTCTGCCATCTGAACGGTCTCGGCGATATCTAATGGTAGGAGTGCCGTTTTCCAGGCAGATCATCGCATCATCCAGGTTATGGTCGTCCACCTCCTTACACTTTATCCTCAACGCTCCGGCGACAAGGATAGGTTTGAAAGGAGGTGGTGACCAATCATCACCTGTCTGACGGAGAAGTTCATCTGCTTCGGCCAGCTTGCGCCTGGCTATTTCGCGAACTACATCTTCAATCGGGCGGCCAGAGCCTTCTTTGTTTGCCAGCTCAAGGATAGTCTTGTTTGTGCAAGGACGCCCAGCAATAGACACCTTTTGAACCTTAGCCATCAATTCGCCTCGTTGAATTTTTCAAGGTCAAATACACCAGCGCCCAATCGTCTTTGGTTTGGGGCCGCCCGCCTCTAAACTGCACATAGGCCAGAGACCTGATCTCGTCCTGAGCCAGAGGATTGCCCTGCTGTTTCCTTTCCTTGATGAACTCTTTGAGACCGTCATTGATATCAGGTTCTATCTCTGGTGACTTCACTTTGGGCGACTTTTTGCCCATAAGTTCAGCGACAGTGACATCTAAAGCTGTGGCGATCTTAAACAGGACCTCCGCGCCCGGCCTCTTGCTATTGCCCTGCTCAATCTCCCACAGAAAAGCCTTTGAAACCCCCGCCTTTTCAGCTAAATCCGACAGAGAGTAGTCTTTTAACTCTCTGTATTTTTTGATGTTTATTCCGATAACCATTCTATTTCCACCTCCCCTTTGATCGTCGGGCTGTCCAGCCTTCCGACCCCCGTAGAAATATATGTAAAATCGTATTCAATCGCAAACAAAATTTTCTCTTGACTTTCGTTTGCGAATACATATATTTTTATAAAATCGTTCGTCTTTGCGAACACAGATTTCCGGTAGAGGAGGTGATGATATGGACCAGCAGAAAGGGGATGCTCAGCAAGTCTTCGTTGAAAACCGCTTATGGTTGCGGTGTCGTTACCGGGATGTGCAGCAGAGGGAAAGGAAGGATAAGCCGGGCCGGTTGAGGCAGTTCGTAAGAGTTGAATTTTGCCGACACCCTGAACAGCCACAAGGGGTGTATGGCGGAGGATGCAAAGGGGCAGATGCCCGTATCCCGATGTGTGGGAGGAATTGAGTGTATCGCGGATGTAGCTGTTACTACCGCTTCTCAGAGGAGGAAGGAACATGGCTGATACAATTCGTGGTCCCGTTACCAATGTTGTTGACGGAGATACGTTCGATGTGCATGTCACCCACACGGGCAAGAACAATCAATACACCTACAATGGTGTGGAGCGGATCCGTATCGCCAGCATCGACGCACCCGAACTACATTCACCGGGCGGCTCCCGGTCTCGTGATCTCCTAGAACGTAAGCTGAAGGGGCGAGAAGTGCGATGCTATGTGCAGTCGCGGGATGTCTACAGTCGAATCGTGGCCGGTGTAGAAGTGCTGTGAGATTTCAGGCATCGGTAGTCCAGGAGAATATTAACAGACTTTTTTATCTTGTTTTTCAAGTGCCTGATTTCACATAAGATACGAGACAAGCCACCCTCTTTCTCGTTAACGGACAGATCTTACGAAAAATCAGCTGGTTAGGCCCTCTTCTGTTAACGTCCTCATGGACTACCCAGGCATCGAGTTTGTGAATTTCATTGTGAGAGGAGCAGAGATGCAATTCCAGGGGGCAGTCATCAAGGAGCAAGGCGTAACATTCGCGGTGGTTGTGGTAAAGAGGCATGTCATCAGCAATAAGTTCGACGCTGAAAGGATGATTCGGTCTTTCCAACCACTCTTCCCCGGCATCCCAATAGTGCTTATGGGGCAGGATTCTAGAGGTGTCCCGGCTTACTATGGGCGAAGGGACATCGCGAACTTTATGGCCGATGTGCCGTTGGACGCAGTGCCGTGGAAAGAGTATTCGGTGAATTGATGGATTTGAGGGGAGTCGCAGGAGGACAGGACAGGTTATTTTTGCTGTTGTGATAACAAGTTTCAAACTAACCGTAATCCACACAAGGAGGTTTATCTTATGGCCCGGTGTATACGCAATTACAGTCTGGAGGTCCACCACATACGTCGTGACGGTGGCAACGGCCTTGATAATGCCCAGGTCCTCTGCCAGACCTGCCACGAGGCCACGTCCACTTACGGTTCTCCCTTGAATCGGGCATCACTCTCAAGCCCACCGCCGTTCGATGAGGCCACCAAGCAAGCTGTCCATCGGCGGGCTGGCTATCGCTGCGAATGCACGCGCACCAGCGGTTGTCATTGAGTGACACTGATCACAGAAGCACTTTTCCAAAAAGCCCCGGAGGTTCTCCGTCCGGGGCTTTTCGTTTTATACGGAGGGGGATGCCGGCCCCCACCTTATCACCCAAAAAATTCGCTGGATATGTCTCTGATAAATGGTTATCTTCTCAAAGAAAGTGTTCTGGGAAGGGAAATATACGACGAGAGGGAGGGTGAATATGGCAACAGTTACGAACCTTGAACGTGCATTTGAAGACGGCATCGCTGAACTTATCGGCGAAGGGAAAAATGAGCGCATCCGTTACAAAGCCGCCAATCACTCCGAACGCTGGGCCGACCCAGAGGAAAAAGTTCGCGCTGAGTTTTGGGCTGAGTTAATTTACAGATATGAATACCGCCCAGACCGGATTCGATTCGAGGTTAATGTCCCACGACGCACTCCGAATGACTTTGCCGACCTCGTGATCTACGAGGAGAAAGACAAGGAATACAAATCGCCTTACTTCGTGTTCGAGGTGAAGCGCGCCGACGTAAGCGACGCGGAATTTACTCAGGCTATCGAGCAAGCTTGCGGTAATCGCGCTAGTCTTGCCGCTCCATTTTGCGGGGCCATTGCGGGCCTGACTCGTCGCCTGCTTCGTTTTGACAAATTCCCTGCTGGTGAGCGCGACCGCAACCACCTCACGGACATCCCCAAGCGATACGGCAAGCCGCCTATATGGCGCTTCTACAAAAACAAACCCGGCCAGGACTTGGCAGCCGTTCCTCGTGAGGAACTACGTGCCGCCATTCGCAAGTGCCACCAAACGCTTTGGGAAGGGGGACGCCGCAGCCCTATCGCCGCCTTCGGCGAGTTCTGTAAGATCATCTTTGTCAAACACCGTGACGAGAAAGACCCGGAGCGCAAGGACGGCGAACCTTATGCTTTCCAGCGGCGCGATGGCGAGAGCAACAACGAACTTGCCGCCCGCATCTTCAAACTTTACGCTATTGAGCAAGAGCGAGAACCCGATGTTTTCACCGACAAGATCAATGTGGACGCTCCTATCCTTGCCCAATGTGTTGAGCATCTGGAAGGCATCTCGCTCGAACGTACCGAACTCGACACCAAAGGAGTTGCCTTCGAGGAGTTCATGGGCGGCTTCTTTAAGGGCGATTTCGGCCAATACTTTACTCCACGCGAACTCATTGCCTTTGCCGTCGAAGTCCTGAATCCGGAACGAAAGCACCTGATTCTTGACCCCGCCTGTGGTTCCGGAGGGTTTCTGCTCTATTCCCTTGATCACATCCTCCGTGAAGCCAACCGTCGCTTTCCAAAGCATCTCACTGACGCCCGCCAAAGCCGCGATCATTATACCTACTGGCACGACTTCGCGGAGAAGAACCTCTTCGGTATCGAGGTGAATGAAGAATTGGCCCGAGTCGCCAAGATGAATATGATTATCCACGATGACGGCCATACCAACATTGTAGGACACGACGCACTCGACTTCTTACCGAAAATTTCTGGCAAGAATCCCGGTCTTGCCCCGGGTAAGTTCGATCTCATCCTTACCAATCCTCCCTTCGGTTCTATCATCAAGCGTACTGAGAAGGCCGAAGGATATCTCGAACAGTTCGATCTTCGTCGTTATCTTGGTAAGGCTACCACAAATACCGACACCGATGAATCCGAGCAGGGTGAAAGCGATGCTAAACGAGGAGCTAAGGCTGTGAAGGCCCGCGCCAGCATTAAGACGGAAATCCTCTTTCTGGAACGTGTTTGGTCCTTTCTCAAGCCTGGTACTGGCCGAGCCGCCGTTGTGCTACCGGACGGCATCCTCACCAACTCCTCCCTCCAAGGTGTGCGCGATTGGCTGTTAACTCACTTTCAACTGTTAGCTGTCGTTAGTCTCCCACAGTTCGCCTTTGCTCATTATGATGCTGGTGTGAAGGCCAGCATCGTTTTTCTTCGCCGATTGAAGAATGGTGAGACCGTGCCCGACGACACGCCTATCTTCATGGCTCTTGCCAATAATATCGGCTACGATGCGACCGGGAGAAAGACCTTTGTTGTCACTGTGGAGAGAGAAATATCAGGTAAGGAGCGCGTTGAATGTCAGAGTTGCGACCTTTTTGACTACCGCGTCTATTTCGAGTGGAGTACCACCAACCCGAAGAAGCCCGACTGGAGCGAGAGACATCGCGAGATCATTTCTCACACCGGACTTGTTGCTCAATGGGAAGCATTTCAAAAGGATCCGACACCTTTTTTCGTTTAAGCCCCGCTGGAGATGGCAAAGCACTATGCTTTGCCATACGGCGGGGCGAAGTTACCGGGCGCGCAGATGTCATATATCATCAGCCCTGGGTGCACAAAACACTTAAACTACTTGAGGCGGCCCGCTATACAACACACAATCTTGGGGAAGTTCTTGCCACAATCCGATACGGTACCGGAACACCGCCGCCTTATGTTAATCCTGGACCTAATACTGTACCTTTTGTGCGCGCTACCGACATTAAAGAAGGAGAGGTTCAGACAGACACGCTGCTTCATATTTCCTCCAAACAGCCAAAACATATGGAGAAATGTCGCCTCGCGGGTGATGAGGTGATTGTTGTTCGTAGCGGAGTGAATACCGGGGATTGTGCTGTCGTTCCTCAGAGTCTTGCTGGCGCTTACGCTGCCTATGATCTCATTCTCACATTCCAGAATACTATGAACCCTTCATTTGTCGTCACCTTCCTCGACACAGAAATAGGCCGCCTTCAACTTAACCTTGTTCGGGGACGTGCGGCCCAGCCACATGTCAACGCTGACGAATTATCTTCAGTCCGAATCCCACTGCCGCCTATCAAGAAACAGGATGAACTTGTTGCTGCTATGCACTCGGCGCGGACGGAGCGACGGCAAAAGCTGGCGGAGGCCGACATTTTACTTTCCATGCTCGACTGTTATATCCTCGATACTCTCGGTCTTGATCTGAACCCCCCTCAACATGTCGTTTATGCCGTCCGGTCTGGAGAAGCGCGGAGACGAATAGATGCAGATTTTCATTCGCCGAAATTCCAAACTATTCGTCGAGAGATCGAGCATGGACATTACCCGGCGGTGAGTATTCATGAGCTTTGTGAGTCTGTACTTACGGGCTTTGCCGCAGGTAAGGCAGACCAGGCTTTTGATCTTGAAAAAGGCGTACCACATCTCCGGCCACTTAATCTCAACATTTACGGCGAACTTTCCATCAGAGAAACAAAGTTTGTGCCTAAAGACTCTGTCGGAGAAGGCGATTGGTGCCAGCAAGGAGAGGTTCTTTTCAACAATACGAACTCAACCGAAATGGTAGGCAAGAGTGCTGTATTTGACTTGGAACAACCGTGTGTGTGCTCGAATCACATAACTCGCCTCCGCCTACGCTCTGGCGTCGATGCCTACTATCTTGCCGCGCTTTTTAATGCTTTTCGTAGGATTGGTTACTTGGGAATGTTGAGCACAAATTTTAACAATCAGGCTGGTATCAATACGGAAACTCTCCTCTCTCTCAAAGTTCCAAGTCCACCCGAAAAAGTACAAAAATCTATTGCTGACGAATTAGCCTGGCGTAGAGAAGAGGCCCGCCGTCTGCGCGCGGAGGCAGAAACAGGCTGGCAAGTAGCGAAACGCTGGTTTGAAGAACAACTTCTTGGTACGACCCAGCTATGACGTTCGAGTTCCTTACCGTCTATCGGCACACGCCTGATACCGATATTTTCGACGTCCTCCGGAATTTGCTGGCTAAGGTGCTGGAGGACAACTTGAACGAATTTGATTCCGAAGCGGTCGAGCGGATGATCGTCCCGCGCCATAAACGTATCGGCAAGGAAGCGATTATTTTTGGTTTTACCCTCGAACTACCTGACGAAACTGCTCAGATGCAAATTATGGTAGATGAATTCATCGAACTCCTGCCTGATACGCCGCCAATCGTCCATGTAGTGAAATTCGACGATCCGCTGTTGCAGGCTGACCTGGTGAAGTGGGCCGAGGAAATTTTTGCCCTTGAAATGAAGCTGCGCCGAGTGCTTACGCTCATCTACTTGCACGCTTATCAGGGTGATGACCTCTACAATCTTCTCCGGGATGAAATAGTTCAACCCCTGGCCAAGGAACGTCCAAAACCCGAGCAGATGAAGGCAGCAGCGGAAAATCAGTTCTTCCACCTCACATTTGGTCAGTATGTGGGTCTGAACCAAAGGCCAGAGTTCAAGCCATCTGCTCTGTTAGAAGTCATCCGAGATTCCGAGAATTATGACACATTGCGCGCAGAACTCAGCCGCGCGCCTGTAAAAGACGAAGATGACGCTGTGTTGCTGGCCGGTCTCAAAGAGCGAATGGATGCCATCGAAGCTATGCGCAACAGCGTGGCTCATAACCGTCGCCCTACCCGCCGTGTGGTGGAAAACTACGATACCGCTCGTCCTCTGCTCGATGAACTGCTCAACGACTACCTCGAACGTTTCGAATGGGAGGATCCGGAGAGCGAAATGTTTTGGGAGCGTGCCGCACGCGAAGCCATAGAACAAACTCTGGAAACCGCTATGTGGGATGATGACGACAAGACCATCACGTTATTTCAAGCCCATGAACCCAGGATGAGACAAGCGGTAGCAAGTTTGGAAGAACTAAAGGACTACCTTCGAGAAGAGTCTCGGAGAGTCTTCTATGCTAATGCACCGATAGAAGACGGAGAGTTTGTCTTTGAGTGCGATGAAGATGAATTTGTTGAGGCTGCTTTGTCGCCTTACGAGGAGCGATTAGCCGATTTCTTTGAGGACGCGGATGAATAGTCTCTAAGAAGGACGGGAAATGCTTGTTTTGGAGTTTATCTCTAATATACATTTGGCCTCCTTCTAAAGAAAACCCCAGGACACGAATGAACTGTGCCTGGGGCTATTGTTTTATGCCGTGCCTGTCGGCAGGCAGGCGTTGAACCCTCCTTTCAGAAAGGAACATCCTCATCCTTCTCGCCGTGGGAAGACGGCATCTCAACCTCCTCCGGCGGCGTCTGTGTGAGGTCGATCCTCCTGGAGTTCCAGAG
>CAYRZX010000164.1:12944-14494 GCA_964428665.1 uncultured Gemmatimonas sp. | reverse complement strand
GGGCCTCCGGGAGGAGCCCTTCCCGGTAGGGCGGGTCCAGCAGGACCAGGTCAAATGTCCTCCCCTCCCCTTCTATGCGCCGGACGGCCCGCCGGTAGTCCGCCCGCCAGACCTCGACACGGTCCTGAGTCCAAAGTCCTGAGTCCTGAGTCACAGGGCGCGTGGTTCGTGATTCGCGATTCGTGATCCGTCCCCCACCCCGGCCCTCCCCGCGAGCGGGGAGGGAGCTATCTTCCCCCCGTTCACGGGGGGATAAGAGGGGGGGCCGGTCCACGATCCACGATCCACGATCCACGTTTTTTGTGTCTGCCTTCCGCCTTCCGCTTTTCGCCTGCTCTTCCATCAGCCCCAGCTCCGCCAGATTGGCCAGAATCGTCCGCACGGCCCCGGCGTCTTCATCCACGAACAGGGCGGAGACCGCGCCCCGGCTCAGGGCCTCGACGCCGAGCGCCCCCGAGCCCGCGAACAGGTCCAGGACGCGCCTGTCGGCCACGTCCTTTCCGAGCACGTCGAAAAGAGACTTGCGCACCCGATCCTGCGTCGGCCTGATCCCGTGCGGCATCCGCAGGAGGCGCCCCCGCAACGTCCCCGATGTCACGCGCATAGGTTCTTGTACGCGGCCCCCGCGCTCACGGCAAACCCCGTCCGCCAGTCCAGCAGGGGGCGCTGATCGGCGGGCAGCGACCCCAGGTCCGCGCGCGCAAACGGGTCGATGAACGCCACGGTGAGAGGCTCCATCCCCGTCCACCAGCGCCCGACCTCCTCCACGACCTGACGGTCCCCGGACAGCAGGACGCGTCGCTCGCGGGCCGTTCCGCCGTTCCGCCGTTCCGGGACCAGCCCCCCCGCAATGCGGCGGCCCAGCGCCCTGACAGCGGCCTCCTTCGTCTCCATCCTCTCCTCATCCGTCCCCGCGCGCAACCGCCAGCCCCCGCGATCCAGCCGGACCACCTCCACCGCCGTCAGGTCGGCCCCCCACGTCGAGATGCAGGAGGCCCACCGCCCCCCGACGTAGACGGCGGAGGCCCCCCGGGCCTCTTCTCCGGAGGCGTCCCCCGAGGCCATCCGGCACGCGTAGAAGAGCGACAGGGGATCCACCTCCACGCCCTTCAGGCCGAGGCCAGCGCGCTCGCAGACATCGCTACAGGCATCCGCCATCTGCCTCCGGACAGCGATCAGAAAGGCCGTCCTGCCGAAGGCGTGATAGTCGATGCAGTAGTCCGGGACCGGGTCGATCAGGTGCTGGCTGGCCTCCCAGGTGACCTGCTCCCGGCGCTCCTCGTCCGAGGCCACCTCCAGGGGGACCCGCTTGATCACGGAGAAATTCCCCCCCACGGACAGGGCCACGGATCTCCGGTCGATGCCCGACTCCTCGAACAGCCTCCGCAGGGCCTCCGCGAGATGCGCCTGGGCCTCCGCTCTCAGCAGGGCCTCAGGGGCCAGCTCCACCGGCAGGGAGACCCTTCCGACGCGCCACAGGACCGGGCGTCCCCCCTCCCGCCGGACCTCCACGGCGTGGAGGGCCCGTTCCCCCAGGTGCAGCCCGACGG
>CAYRZX010000164.1:0-12844 GCA_964428665.1 uncultured Gemmatimonas sp. | reverse complement strand
TCCCGCCGGACCTCCACGGCGTGGAGGGCCCGTTCCCCCAGGTGCAGCCCGACGGAGATAGAATTCATGATCGAACCCATTATGGACCCAATCCCCCATCCCCCTTCTCCCCTCTCCCTGTGGGGGAGGGGCCGGGGGAGGGGTCTCCAACCCTCACCAGCGGCCTGAGCCTCTCCAGGGTCTTCTCCCCGACCCCCTTCACGCGTTTCAGGTCTTCCACGCGCCTGAACGGGCCGTGCTGGTCCCGGTGCTCCACGATCCGCCTGGCCAGGGCTGGCCCGATGCGGGGCAGGCGCTCCAGGTCCCCGGCCGTGGCCCGGTTGAGGTCGATCAGGTCGGTCCGGGCGGTGTCGGGCGTCGCAGCCGCCGTGTCGGCCCCCTCCCGGCTCACCGCGACCTCCCCCGCGGGCGTAACCGCGCCCTGGACGACCCCGAAATCCTCGATCCGGTCCGGGTATCGGTTTTTGAAGTAGGAGACGGCGGCCCCGACGCAGAGCGCGCCGCACAGGGCCAGGGCCGCGACCTGTTCTTTGCGATTTAAAAACATGGCCTTGCGTTCGCTAATTAAACACGATATCCCCCGTCAGGCTGAACTCCCAGACCTTGTGCGTCTGCTTCAGCCGGTGGTCCCGCCGGTTCTCGTGCCGGAAACGCATCTGGCCGGTGAAGTTCTGATTGAACCGGTAGCTGGAACTCAGCCCGACGCTCCACGAACTGTCATCCTGCTGCACGGCATATTCCGAAGAGCCCACCGGCCTCTGTCTCTGAAGGTTGGACTGCTGCGCGAACTCCAGGGTCATGTCCACGTTGCTCTTGAGATTAAACCGCTTGAACAGCCCGGAGGTCGGGCTAAAGGAGTAGCGCAGCGAGGCGCTCAGGGTGCTCCCCTCCGACAGCGTCCGGCTCAGCTCCGCCCGCGCGCTGTCCCCCTCGTTCGGCTGAAAGCTCACGCCCAGACTCCGCCGGATCGCCTGCTGGAGGTTCATGTTGACCTTGCTCTTCCACTGGAGGTTCAGGCCGAACGGCTTGATGTTCGTCTCCTCCGTCTGATCCAGGATGTGCAAGGGCCCCGTCCCCCCCTCGCCCCGCAGCGCCTCCCGCCGGTCGTAGCTCGCCTCGGCGCTGGCGCTGCTGAACACCCACCGCACGACGGGCAGTTGCCCGAAGTTCCCCCAGTTCAGGTTGAGCACGGGAAAGCTGGTGCTGACGCTGTGGATGGCCGGGCTGTTGGCCGAGTTGCCCGTGCGCCTCTCCCGGCCGTACTCATACCGGGAGTTGACGCTAACGCCCAGCGGCAGGTTGACGCCGCCGTCCCCGCTCAGCCGGTCGGCCGTGGAGAAGGCGTCGATCCGGGTGATCCCCCGCAGCTCCGTGCGGGGCACGTCGGTCGTGTCCTCCAGGCCGAGCTGGTAGAGGAGGCCCGGCCGGTCCGCCAGGCCGTAGCGGTTGGCCGACTTGTTCCGGTTGGCCTGCACCGTCACGTTCCGGAGGTTGCTCCCCATCTGTCCGACCCAGCCCAGGACCGGAAATCCCCCCCCCTCCTTCTTCTCCCCCCCCTGGTCCGTCGCGGTGTAGGACCGCCTCCCCCCCAGCTTCCTGAAGAGGTTCGGGAGACCCAGGTTGTAGCGCCCGCTCACCTGCGAACTCACGTTCACGTCCCGCCCCCGCCGCCCCTGCCCGACCGGCGAGTAGCCCTGCCCGCGCGGGTCGTTGTTCTCGGAGTAGGAGGCGTTGTAGGAGTAACTCTGCGACAGCCACGAGATCTGGCCCATCGTCAGCGAGACATCGGCGCTCTGCGTCCGCCCGACCTCCTTCCCGAACTGGAGCTGAGTCGGACGGAACGCCCCCTGAAGGTCCCGCCGGAGGTTCAGGGAGTAGCCCGCCGACAGGCTCCGGAGCGGGGTGATCTTGGCCGAGTAGTCCTCGGTCATGTCGAACGTCTCCGCGTTGGCGGCGATCCGGTTCGTGGTGTCCCGCCCCACGGCGGAGAAGGAGCTGGAGTTGCTGATGTTCTGGTTGAGGGTCGCGGCGTAGCGCAGGACGTTGGGCAGATAGTGGAACTCGACCTGCTTCAGGGACTTCAGCGGCATCCAGGCCAGCGGGCGGAAGGCGTGGTCCTTGGTGGGGGCCAGGTTGTAGTCGAACGACCCGCTCACGGACCGCCCGTCCGAGTGGTTCCGCTGCGTGATCGCCCCGCTCTGGTTGGACTGCGTGTTGACCGACAGCCTGGCCGTGATCCGGTCGAAGATCAGGGTGGACAGGAAACGGGGGTTCTGCTGGGCGGGCTGCTTGCGGAACGAGATGCTCGCCTGCGTGCTGGACTGCAGGTCCGACTCGTCCCGGCGCTGCTCCGTGGTCAGCACGATGTCGGACCCCCGGCGGATGCGCGGGGCCTGGGTGTTCCGGTTGATGGAGAACGAGAACGGGATGTTCAGGCCCCACGACGCCGGGAAGAAGCGCTCTAAGTTGAACGTGTTGTTCAGGGACACCGAGTTCCGCGCGATCCCCGGGGCGCGGGAGCGGAGGTCCTGGAAGTCCCCCCCCTGATAGGCCAGGTTCACGCTCATCCGCCCGAAGTCGGAGAGCTGCATCTCCAGGTCCAGCACGCCGGAGAACGCCCGCTTCTTCCGGATATTGTCCACCCGCAGCTCGTCCACCCAGATCTCATTCTGGCCGTTGCCCCCGGAGATCAGCTCCCCCCCGGCGTTCCGGAGGCCGATGGTGAACGTCCGGATGCCCGAGAAGGCCGGGTTGCCCCGCACGATGTAGGTCTTCCGCTCCGCCCCGGACCCGACCGTGGCCTCCACCTCGTTCAGAGCACGCCGGTATTTGTAGTCCGTCACCCCCGGCGGGGCCTCAAGGGAGTCCGCCGCCGAGGCCCTGGTGGTGTCCCTCCTGGACGCCCTGGCGTTCAGGTCCTGGAGGAACCCCTTGAGCTGCGACATCAGGGCCATGCTGATGTCCACCTCGTTCAGCTCGTCCCACCCCTGGTAGACCCGCGTCCGGTACTCGTAGAAGTTGGAGGTGTCGCGGGACCCCGGCCCGAACCGGATGAACAGCTCGGGCGGGTTGAAACCCTTTTGGATCGTATCCGCCGGGGCCCGGAAGGTGATGCCGTTGGCCTTGTTTCCGGGGTCCCGGTTGCCCCCGTGCGCGAACATCCGCATCCGGGCGTAGTCCGTGTAGGTCTCCCCGCTCGGGAAGATGCGGGTCGTGGAGATGACATCCCCCGGATACAGGTCCCCGAACTGCAGGGCCAGGGACCCCTCCGGCAGCCTGAGGCTGGGGTTCGTGGGGTCGATCTCCTGCTCCAGGCCGGGGGGAGGCTCGTAGAAGGCGTCCCGCGCCGTGTTGCGGGAGGTGACCTTGAGGGGGTCCGACCGCTGGGCGATCGGGTCCTCCTGCCAGTCCGTGACCGTGGCGTAGATCTGGTAGAGTTCCACCGTGGTCGAGTCGTTGTGCTCCACCCAGACGCGGGCGAAGTCGATGGCCGTGGCCAGGTTGGGATCCGGCCCCCCCTCCTTCGTGCGAAACTTCTCGTCCCGCAGCGGGATGCGCACCAGCCGCCAGCCGTTGTAGTCCGTCCCCTCCGCGCGCAGGCCATCCAGATTGTCCCGCGACAGGTCCACGCTGTAGCGCCAGTAGTCGTTGCGCGTGTCCAGCACGCTATTCCCGTTGATGTCCTCCGTGTCCGGGATGCCCGCCCGGTCCCCGTCCTTCTGTCCGTTCCCCTCCAGGCCGTTGATCCGCTCGTAGTTGGAACTCCGGCTCTCGTAGGCCCAGTTGTCCCCCGACGGGTCCTCTGGAACCGGCGACAGAGCGGAGAAGAGCTTCTTGAACTCCGCCTGTTCGCCCGTATCATTCTTTCCATCCAGGCCAACGTCCTCCTCCACCTGAAGGAGGTTGTCCCCCACGCGGGTGCCTGTCAGGGCCCTGTCCTCCGTGGTGAGCTGGCCGTTGGGCCCCTCCTGGAACGGCAGGGTGAGGTCCTCGGAGATCTCCCCTAAATCCACGTGCAGCTTCCCCCGGTTGCCCCGCACCCAGATCTCCAGAAACTTGGACCGGGACAGGTCCATCCCCCCCCGGATGGCGGCCATGATCCCCGCCCACGACCTCATCGGCGCGCCCTCCCGCCACAGGGGCTCGAACCCCCTCGGGACCGGCGGCCTCATCGCCCCGTACCTGTCTCGGCGCGGGGAGAACTTCAGGACCAGGATGTCGTCGATGTTCTGCTCCGCCGTGATCGACTCCGCCCGGTAGGGCTGGATGTCCGTCACCCGCACGCGCTCGTAGGGGTTGTACCAGACCAGCCTGCCGGGCTGGAGCGAGGTCCGCGTCCCCCCCTCCGTCGGGTCCGAGGCCTGTGTCCACGCCGCCCGGAAGATGGACAGAGGGATCGTGCTGGAGCTCCCCTCGAAGTCGTCGATGTAGGCCGCGCCTAAGGTGTTGGGGTTGGGGAGGCTCGTCGCCGCCTCCGCGTTCACCCGGAGCGCCGACGGGGTGTGCGCCTTCACGAACGGGAGGGCGTTGACCAGGTCCGTCAGGAACTGCGGCTTGAACTCCAGGCGGGCGTTGGCGTCCAGCACCATGCTGCGGGACGGCTCGCTCCCCACGCGCACCCGGCGGGAAGGCGTGCGCTGGTTGCTGTAGAGGAAGGTCATGCCCAGGAGGGACTGCCCGTCCCCCCCCGCCAGCTTGTGCTCCGCCCGCAGCCCCAGCAGGCTCTTCTGCTGCGCCGCGAACCCGAACAGGGACTTGGAGTCCCACGAGATGTCTAAGTTGGCGGAGGGGTTGGCCACCTCCGTGGCGACGCCCGGCTGAAACGTCAGCGCCCCGGTGATGTAGTCCACCGTGTAGTCCTGTCCCCGCCGGAGGAGCCGCCCGTTCAGCCGCACCTGCTCGCTGTTGTCGATCACGTCCCCGTAGCCTAAGTTGAACTGCGTCTGCCGGCTCTGCGACTTGATCTCGATGGAGTACTGGCTCCGCTCCCGCTGCGTGGTGGCGTTGGCCTCGTTGTAGATCTCCGACACCCGGTTCTTCAGGTCCGGGGCCCCCACGCCCTGCGCCCCGAACGGCTCTAAGTAGGGGAAGATCAACTCCCCGCGCACCAGGTCCACGATGTTCTCGTCCAGGTCCACCAGGTTGTCGGGCGGGGAGGAGCCCGTCTGCCCGTGCCGGTCCAGGCCGAGGATCTGAAGGTAGGACTTCCCGTCCTGGTGGTCGAGCGGCTCCTGCCCGGCCACGTCCCGCAGCACCCGGATCGCGAACCCCGCCCGCTCCACGTTCCGGCCCCCTAAACTGTAGACGTTCTTCCACATCAGGTTCCACGTGGGATAGGCGCCGGGGCCGGTGGGGGGGCGCTGGTTTCTGGCCTTGATCAGCTTGAGCCGCGCCGTGGAGGTGGAGTCTATCGCGATGAAGTTCAGGTCCCCGTAGCCCTTGCCCTGCGTCCTGTAGGCCACGGCCAGGGCAAAGTAGTCGCTGAGGGGCTGGTTCAGGATGATGAAGCCGTTCGTGTAGGCCTGGAACTCGGACCGGTCCAACTTATGAAACATCCCCTCCTCCCTGACGCCGGGCTGATCCCACGCCGGCGAGGGGTCGGGGAAGCCCTTCGGGGCCTCCCTCTGGCTGAAGGCGATGGCCCTGGCCGAGATCGCCCTCAGGGTGATGTCGTTGTAGTTGCTGAAGTCGTTGACGTAGACCTCCACGGTCTCGTCCCTGACCTGCTCCTCCGGCTGCTGCTGACTGGACCGCGCCTGCCGGTAGACCTCGTCCAGGAAAAAGTAGGTGTTCGGGATGTACTGGTAGTCCCGGAGGTTGTTGGAACTCTCCTGCGACTCCCCCCGGAACGTCTTCCGGTTGGCCGACCCCTTGTCCTGGCTGGCGATCATCTGGACGTCCAGCCCCCCCACGGTCGCCTTCCCCCGGATGCCGAACAGCCCGCCCCGGCCCTGCGAGAACCCCACCAGCCGCGTCCCCGGCAGCGCAAGCTGCGTGTTCCCGGCCTCGATCTCCTGGACGATCCCGTCCTCCGGCCCCTTGTAGGACAGGCGGAGGGAGCTGGCCAGGTCCTCCGGGTTGTTGCTGTTCTGCTCCAGGTCTATGGTGATCCGGTCCCCGATCTGCCCGCGCACCTTGAACTCGGACGTCTGGTCGAACGCGATCGTCGGGAACTTGGACTGCCGGTTGGCCACCGTCTGCACCTGCCCCACGGTGTAGTCGCTCCGGCCGGAGAAGGTGATCGACCGCCTCCCCGTGATCTCGATCTGCGTGGTCCCCTCCCCCGTGATGGCGCTCAACCCCCTGGGGATCTTCACCGGAATCTGGATGCTCAGCAGCCCGCCCCCCCGTCCCACGTCCTCCACCTTCCTCTTGGGATCGGCAAGGTACTCCTCGAACGCCCGCTGCCGGTCGCGCTTCAGCCTCATGTCGATGAAGTCAGACAGGCCCACCACGACGGGCAGGCCGTAGCGCTCCCCCGCCAGCTCGGCGTAGAGGAGCAGCTTGAACGGCTCCGTCCCGAACACGGTCCCCTTCAGGCTGACGGGGTTGAATCGGCCCGGAAACAGCCCCTTCGAGGAGACGGACAGGGAATAGCGGGGAGGAGAGGACGCGGCCAGGAAAGGGTCCAGGAGGTCGGCGCCGAACCCGGAGCCCCCCGCGGCAGAGACGGGGGACGCCAGGGTCAGCAGAAGGCAGAGCGCAGACAGCCCCCTCCACCGGAAGAGCCGCCTGTCATCACACGTCTTCTTCGGCATAGAGATCCGAAAAGAGAGTCCTGAGTCCTGAGTCCTGAGTCCTGAGTAAAGGCAGAAAGCCTTTTTTTGCTTTTACTCAGCACTCAGCACTCAGCACTCAGCACTTGTTTTCTGCTGGCAGGATCAGAGGGAGGAGTTACAGAAGGGCGGGAATTCGGAAAAGAAGATTCTTTAAGAGAGACCCATCTGAAGTCGAAAACCGGCTTATGATATAGACCGCCCTTTTTGGCCTCTGTATCTCCACACCCCCGTGCGAACGAAATCATCCGAGATTATAATACGATAACGCCTCCATCGGAGCAAGCAAAAAGTGAAAGAGACCCAACCCCCCATCCCCCTTCCCCGAAGGGGAAGGGGAAGCAAGCTGTTCTCTCCCCTCTCCCTTTGGGGGAGGGGCCGGGGGAGGGGTCTCACCCATACCTCACCCCCAGCTTGACGGACTCGTGCGGGGCCTCGTCGATCCTCCGGTAGGCCTCGGCGGACTCCTCAAACAGGACGATGGGAGAGACCACGCCCTGGGCCGAGACCCTGCCCGCCCTCAGGAGATCGAAGGCCGTCCACCTGATCCGGTCCTGGTCCCACATCGGATGGTCCCGGCTGGGGTCGCTGATCGACCTCGAGGAGCGCATGGTGATCCGGTTCATGTGCCACTCCTCGCCCAGCCGCAGCCCCCTGGCCTCCCCCATATAGAAGGCGAGCGGGACGACCAGCCCCGCAAAATGGACGCAGCGGATGGCCTGGTGCAAGGCCCCGTAGTTGCCGCTCGCCTCGATGGCCACGTCCACGCCCTTCTTCCCCGTCAGATACTTGATCTCCACCGCCACGTCGCACGTCGTCGGGTCCAGCGCGTGGTCCACGCCCAGGTCAAAGGCCAGCGTGCGGCGCCTCTCGATCGGCTCCACGGCGATGACCGTGCTCGCGCCGGACAGCCGGGCCATCTGGACGGCCATCAGGCCGATGGCCCCCAGGCCGAACACGGCGACCCGCTCGCCCAGCCGGACGTTGGCGTCCCGCACCGCCCCGAGGGCGAACTCCGCCGGGTCCCAGCAGACGATCGCCTCCGGCGACATCCCCTCCGGCGCGGGGTGCAGCCGCTCCGCGTCCACGCTGTGCGTCTCCCGGATCGGCAGGTGCCCGAAGACCCGTTCCCCCGCCCTGAACTTCCCCACGGAGATGCCCACCTCCGTCACCACGCCCACCGTCATGTTGCCCAGCGGCATGGGGAAGCGCTCTCGCCTCGACTCCTCCGGCAGGAACAGGCAGAGGTCCCGGTCATAGCGCCCCGCGCTGAACGGCGAGAGGCCGCGATACGCGGCCAGCTCCGTCCCGTGCTTGGGCGCGCTGAACTCGCTTTTGACCCGGACCTGTTTGGGCTGGAGCTTCGGCTCCTCATACTCGCGGATGACCGGCTGGCGTGGCGCAACGGCCACCAGTTCGCGGGGCATGGCGGACCTCCTGCTTGTCTGTTGCCTCTTGCCTGTTGCCTCTTACCTCTTTAAGATACAACGAAAAAGCCCCTGAGGCAAGAAAAGCCTGCCACCGGGGGCGGTCGCGCTTTCCCTTGACTTTCTCCGTCGCCGGGGCTTAATTGAGACATGCCGACGCGATACCGCTTTCCGCTCGTGGCGATGGGCATGCTCGCCCTCCTCTCCGCCCTGGGGACCGCCCTGGTGCGCCTGGGCTGGGAGGTCCCCCTGCCCAACTACGACATGCTCATCGCCCACGGTTCGCTCACGGTCTGCGGCTTCCTGGGCACGCTCATCAGCCTGGAGCGGGCCGTGGCCCTCAACCGCCCGTGGGCCTACCTGGCCCCCCTCCTGACCGGCGCGGGCGGCCTCGCCCAGGCCCTCGCGCCCGCCTCCCCCCTGGGTCCCTGGCTCGTCGTCCTCGGCAGCCTCGGCCTGGCGCTCCTCTTCGCCGTCATCCTGCCCGCCGTGCTCAACATCCCCGTCCCCTTCCGCCCCGCCTTCTACCTCCCCCTCGCCCTCCTGCACGCGACCCTCGCCCTGCGCGTGGCCTCCGACCTGCTCGGATGGACGCCGGGCCGCGCCTGGGGCGGCCTCCTCAACGTCCTGGCCCTCCTCTCCTTCCTGGCCAACACCGGCTACGCCATTCTGAAAGGTCGTTGACTTTTTTTTCGGAATCCTTTATGTTACAGGCATATATGGCCGTAGATTTAAAAAACCCCTCGAAAATCACAGGAGCGATGGATGCCCGCGAAAAAACCCCCTGTCTCGAACGCCCTCCTCGAACGCATCACGAAACGCCTCTACGTGCCTGTCGTCTGCGACATCCTGGACGGCCTCGGCATACGCGACCACACCCTCCGGCACGACATCCGCCCCCTCTTCCCGGAGGCCCGCTTCGTGGGCCGGGCGGCCACGGCCCTGGCGATGGACGTCTATGAAGACCCTGAAAAGCCCTACGACCGCCTCATGTCCGCCATCGACGCCCTGACGCCGGGCGACTGCCTGGTCTGCGCCACCAACGGCTCCATGCGGGGGGGGCTCTGGGGAGAGCTGCTCTCCACGGCGGTCCGGGCGCGGGGCGCGACCGGCGTGGTGCTCGACGGGGCCACGCGGGACACCCTGGCCATCATCAAGATGAAGTTCCCGGTGTTCGCCAGGGGCATCATGTCCGCCGACTCCAAAGGCCGCGTCGAGGTCGTGGACATCGCCTGTCCGATCCACTGCGGAGATGTGCCCGTCCGGCCCGGCGACGTGGTCTTCGGCGACCACGACGGGGTCGTGGTCATCCCGCAGGCCCTGACCGCCGAGGTCGTGCGCCGGGCCGAGGAGAAGGTCTCCGGCGAGAACACCGTGCGGAAGGCCCTCGCCGGGGGGATGAGCGTCCGGGCGGCGTTCAAGAAGTACGGAATCTTATGAGTCAACCCCACACACCCGAGATCCTGTTCTTCTTCGCCCTCGTCCTCCTGTCCGCGGTCTTCGCGGGGATGGAGACGGCCCTCGCCTCCCTGAACAAGGCGGCCCTTCAGCGCATCTCCGAGCGGGGGCGGCTCCGGGCCCGGCTCATGGCCCTGTATGAACAGCAGCCCGACCGGGTGGGCGCCGCGTTGACGATCGGCAAGGGCGCGGCGGGAGTGGCCGCCTCTGTGGTGGCCTCCGCCCTCGCCCTCGACCTGAGGGAGGGGCTCAGCCGGGGCGGGACCCTCGCCCTCGCCGCCGGAGTCGTCATCCTGATCCTCCTCGTCCTGGGAGAACTCGCCCCGAAGGTCTTTGCCAGAGGCAGGGCCGAGGCCGTCGTCTCGCGCCTGGCCGGCCCGATCCGGGCGTTCCTCTGGACGGCGACGCCCGTCTCGTGGGCCCTGTCCGGGATCGCCTCCGGCATCGTCCACGCGCTGGGGGGAAGGCCCCCGGCGCCGGCCCCCGCCGTGACGGAGGAGGAGATGAAGGCCCTGATGGAGGCGGGCGTGGAGGAGGGGGCCATCGAGCAGGAGGAACAGAAGCTCATCCACAGCATCTTCGCGTTCGCCGACACCACCGTCCGGGAGGTCATGGTCCCCCGCGTCGACATGGTCTGCGTGGAGGCGACCACGCCCATGGAGGAGGTCCTGGAGGTCTTCGCCGAGAAGAAATTCTCCCGCATGCCCGTCTACGACGAGACCGTGGACAACGTCGTCGGCGTCATCCACATCAAGAACATCCTGAACTTCTGGCGCAGGCAGATCACCGACATGCAGGCGATGGAGTTCGTGGTCTTCCCCCACTTCGTGCCGGAGACGAAAAAGGTCATCGAACTGCTGGAGGAGTTCCGGCAGAAACAGCTGCACATGGCCATCGTGGTGGATGAATACGGAGGCACGGCGGGCCTGGTGACCATGGAGGACCTGATCGAGGAGATCGTCGGGGAGATCGAGGATGAGCACCACCGGCCCGCGCCCCCCATCAAGAAGCTGGAGGACGGCTCCTACGTGGCCGATGCCCGCGTGGAGATAGACCACCTGAACGAGCTGCTCGCGCTCGACCTGCCCAAAGGGGAGTTCGAGACCGTGGGCGGCCTCCTCTACCACCGGCTCGGCAAGATCCCGGCGCGCGGAGAGCAGACGGAGCTGGACGGAGTGCGGTTCACAGTGCTGGACGGGGATGCGAGGCGCATCCGGCGGGTGAAGGTGGAGGTGGCGAAACAGGACGACGATGAAGTTCAAGGTTCAAAGTTAGAAGGTTCAAAGTTAGAACCTTGAACCTTGAACCTTCCAACCTTGAACGTTTTTTCTTAGATGAGCGTGAGAGGGGCAGCCTCCTGCGGGGCGGACGGTTGGGCCTCAGGGCCGGGCGACGGCGCCTGAGACGGCGGGGCCTCCTGGGCGGGGTTCTCCTTCAGTTGAATCAATTTTTCCCGGATGGCGGCGATCAACTCGTCGCTGTTTTCGTGCTTCTCCAGGTCGATGAGACCGGTGATCACCCCTATGACCTTTCGGACGTGATCCTCATCCTCAACGCCCGCCTGGCTGAGGGCCTTCCGGATCACCCTGTCCAGCACGAACGCGACCTCTCGCTGTTTCTCCAGCTCCGCCTTGATCTCGATAAGCTCCACCTGAACCAGTTGCTCTTCGAGGTGGGTGAGCCGGTACTTCAGCGTGGCGACCTTGTGGGCGGCCAGGCCTTCGGCCTTTTGCGCGACCATGAGTCTCTGCTGCGTGACCTTGACCCGTCCGCTCGCGTCTAACAGCCTCTGCTGTTTGCCCCGAAGCACGTCCTCCAGCCTCCGGATTTCGGAGATGACCAGGTACTTGCCCAGGACCACGGCGGCCACCAGCAGCATGGTGATGACAAACAGAACCATCTCACAACCTCCGCTCCTTCACGACCTGCCCGATAGGCCCTTTCATCGGCCCTCGCCCCTGTTCTCCGGCGCGCGGACCTCTGCCTTGGAGGCCTTTTGGGCCCGGGCGTTGGCGGCGTTGATCCTGGCCTGCAACTCAGCGATCTGCCGCTCGTATCTCAGAACCTCCATCTCAAGGGCGCCCGCCTTCTGCTCCGTCTCGATAGTGGCGATCTCATACCTCTCCGCCTCTGCCTCCTGCTCCTCGATCTCGCGCTCAAGAATCCCGATCCTCGGCCTGAGCGCGTTCAACCGGTACAGGAAGGAGATGATCATGTGCGTCAGATAGCCGGCGCTCACGATGATGATGGTGACGAATATCCAGGTCATAAACCTCACCGGCCCCCGGTCTAAGGATCATCCCCCACGCCAGCCCTGCCGGGACACCCCTGATATAATATTCGGAATTTTACCCCCAAAGAATGTAGTACAGATCACAGCGGCCACAATATATTCCAGAACTATAGAGCAACCCGCGAAATAAGTCAAGGCCCATCCTCAAAATACCCGGATGTCTTTAAACGTGACAAGGGACACCTTTTATTTGTATATTTGAGACCTGTCAGGACCTTACTCCGCATACGAGTTACGCATCTGGCCCCTGAAGGCCCAGGACAGGTCGGTTTGCGTGCAGAGGCTGTAGGGGCGACCGGTGGTCGCCCAGCGATTCCATCTGACAGGCCGATGCGCGATCACCGATCGCGCCTACAACGACGTACAGATCGCCTGATTTTGGGCCAGATTCGGCAAACTGCGTAACTCGTACCGCATTCAGCGCCCATTTCCACCTGAGCACAGGAGCGCCACGTTGAGCGATATAGAGATTGCCCAGACGGCCAGGATCAAACCCATCCGGGAGATCGCCGCGGCCCTGGGCCTTTCCCACGAGGACCTGGAACTCTACGGGGACTTCAAGGCCAAGGTCAAACTGGAGGTGTTAGAGAAGTTTAAGAACCGGCCCAACGGCAAGTACATCGTCACAACGGCCATCACGCCCACCCCCCTGGGAGAGGGCAAGACGGTCACGACCATCGGGCTTTCGCAGGGGCTGGGGCACATCGGCAAGCGGGCCTTCACCTGCCTCCGGCAGCCCTCGCAGGGTCCCACCTTCGGCATCAAAGGGGGGGCTGCCGGGGGAGGCCATGCCCAGGTGATCCCGATGGAGGACCTCAACCTCCACCTCACCGGCGACATCCACGCGGTGGGCGCGGCGCACAACCTTCTGGCCGCTGCCCTCGACGCCT
>CAYRZX010000163.1:0-14531 GCA_964428665.1 uncultured Gemmatimonas sp. | reverse complement strand
GCGGGCTGTCTGCCACCCCACCAATCCGAGGGCGACGCTCAGCGCCGACATCCACACGATCCGCTCAAGCGGTATCCACACCCGCAGCGTCGCCGTCGCGGGTTTCTCCGAGTAGATCTGATCTCGGTCCACGGCCACGACTTCAAGGTGTAGACTCCCCAGGGGAGGTTCTGGTACTCCACGCGCCGGGCGCGCGTGGTCTTCCAGTCCTTGTCATAGCCCTTGAGTCGATATCGGTAGACCATCGCCTCAGGCCGGGTCTTGAAGCTGATCGCGTGGAACTCAAAGGCCGTCAGCTTCACGGTGGAGGGAGTCGCAAGGTCAGAGACCTTCTCATACCGCTGGTCCGCCACCACAGCGTCCATGAAGATCGGAAGGGGCGCAGGCGCAGGCGGGCGAAAGCGCGTCACGCCGCCTGCAAAGGTGCCGAACCAGATATAGCCCTCCTGATCCTGCACGATCGCCGACACCCAGTTGCCCCCCAGACCGTCCTGCCGGGTCAGGGTCTGGAAGGTCCTGCCGTCATATCGGCTCACGCCACCGCCGTGGGTGCCAAAATAGAGGACCCCCTCCCGGTCCTGCAGGATGGAAAGCACATGGTTATGCGCCAGACCGTCTCTGGTGGTGAAGTTGGAGAAGGTCTTCCCATCATACCGGCTCACCCCACCGCCTCCTGTGCCGAACCAGAGATACCCCTCCCGGTCCTGAAGGATCGACCACGCGAAATTGTTTGCCAGCCCGTCTTCGGTGGTGAAGGTGGTGAACTTCCTCCCATCATACCGGCTCACACCCCCACCCCAGGTCGCGAACCAGAGATGCCCCTCCCGGTCCTGAAGGATCGACCGCACGATGTTGTTCGCCAGTCCGCCTTCGGTGGTGAAGGTGGTGAACTTCCTCCCATCATACCGGCTCACGCCCCCGCTGTAGGTACCGAACCAGAGGACCCCCTCCCGGTCCTGAAGGATTGAACGCACATCATTGTTTGCCAGCCCATCCGCTGTAGTAAATGTCGTCCAGGCCTGTCCTGAGCCTGCTGAATGGGCCTGTCCATCGTACCGGTTCAACCCGTTAGCGGTACCGAACCAGAGATACCCTTCCCGGTCCTGAAGGATCGACTGCACGGTGTTGTGCGCCAGGCCGTCCTGAGTGGTGAAGTTGGTGAAGCGTTGCCCTGAGCGTGTCGAAGGGGTCTTGCCGTCGTCATACCGGCTGATCCCACCTCCATCCGTGCCAACCCAGAGCTGTCCCGCGCGGTCCTGGAACATCGAAGTCACGGCATTGCTGGCCATCCCATCCTGTATGGTGAAGGTGGTAAAGGTCTGGTCGTAGCAGCTTACCCCACCGCCTTCTGTGCCGAACCAGAGATGCCCCTCCCGTTCCTGAAGGATCGACCAGACCATATTGCTGGCCAGCCCGTCTTCGGTGGTGAATGTCGTCCACATCTGCCCTGAGTTTGTCAAGGGATCATACCGGCTCACGCCGCCGTCTCTGGTGCCGAACCAGAGATACCCTTCCTGATCCTGGAAGATCGAGAACACCGAATTGTGCGGCAGCCCATCTTTTCTGGTAAAGGTAGTCCAGGTCTTTCCATCATACCGGCTCACACCTCCACCAGAGGTGCCAAACCAGAGATGCCCCTCCCGATCCTGAAAGATCGAAAACACCAGATTGGATCCCAGGCCATCCTTTGTGGTAAAGGTGGTCCAACTCTTTTCATCATACCGGCTTACTCCCCCATCCCTGGCGCCGAACCAGAGATTCCCCTCTCGGTCCTGGAACATTGACCGTATCCAATTGGACCCCAGGCCATCTTTTCTGGTAAAGGTAGTCCAGGTCTTGCCATCATACCGGCTTACACCATCGCCGGTGCCAAACCAGAGATGCCCTTCACGATCCTGGAACATCGACCACACATTATTGTTTGCCAGGCCATCTTTTTCGGTGAAGGTGGTCCAGGTCTTTCCATCATACCGGCTCACGCCACCGCCCCATGTGCCGAACCAGAGGAACCCCTCCCGATCCTGGAGGATCGAAAGTACCCAGTTGTGCGCCAGCCTGTCTTTTGCAGTGAAGGTGATAAACTTTTGCCCATCATATCGACTTACACCGCCACCCCAAGTTCCGATCCAAAGATACCCTTCCCGATCCTGGAGCATCGAACCCACTTTCCCGGATGCAAGTCCATCCGTCACATCGTAGGTACGCCAGCGACCTGTCCCACGCCCGGCGGGCACGGTCTTGCCCAGCCCCGCTGGCGTGACCCTGCCCGGCCCGGCGGGCGTACTGTAGAGCAGAAGCTCATTTCGGATGAGGCCATCGGGTTGAGGTGTCCCGAAGGTCGCCCCCAGGTCTCGCAAGACCTCCTGAACGGCCGGGTCGTTCTGAAGCGCCTCCTGCTTCTCTAACACTTCGGGCAGCGTCGCGAACTCGAACAACCTGCTGAACACGCTGTCCGGCACGGCCCGGCCCCGCTCGGAGGAGGCCGCCAGGCCGTGCCGCTTCAGGATTGGGACGACCTTCGCCTCGTAGGCGGCCTCGAACTCGGCCATGCGATTTGGCGGGACCCAGAAGGAGAGACGGGCCAGGGTAAGGCGACCCGACGGGTCTTGTATGGGCGAGGCATACCTCGCCCCTGCGGTCAACGCCAGGACGAGGCCCGCCAGGGCGAGCGTTCGGAGCAGAATCGTGCAGGGTGTCTTCATAACCAGGTACCTCTAAAAGACCCCGCTACTTTAACCAGTTCTCCAACTGAAGATCCCGAATCCGCTTGAAATGGTCTTCATTGTTGGTCACTACTCCCAATCCATGGACCAACGCAGAAGCCGCAATCAAAATATCCGCATCTCCAATCAATTCCCCACGTCCACTCAGATCCGCATAAATCTCCGCTGCCTTGACCACGGCCTCGTCGGTGAGAGGCAAAATGGTGTTTCTTGCGCAGAAACGATCGAAGGCCACGGTCTGCCGGACCGCACCTTTAGCCCTCAGACCGCGCAGAATCTCATATCGAGTGATAATGGACAACGTAAACTGGCTATGCTCAGCCAGGTAGGTGCGAGCCTTTGGAATCACGACCGGATTCCGTCGCATAATCGCCGAAAGGATATCGGTATCCAATACGACTTGCATCAAAGCCATTAAGAAATCCTATCTCTGGAAGAAATCTCGGCGATCGAGGGCGATCTGTTCTATCTCATCGATCTGCTTGTCGGATAGTCCTTGATACACCTGTGCAGCTAACTCGATGAGGTCCTCCGAGTCCAACTCTGAAGGTGTCTCCACAATAAGCCGGACCTGCTGTCCATCTGATATCTCAGGACGTTTCAGGGGCCTGAAAATTCCATTTTCATAGACGGCATCCAAAACCTGTTTCATGGCCTTCACCTCCTTATCGGGGTTTTCACGTTTCACGTTTCACGGATTCCGCAGCGGCGCCTGCCACGCCTCCTTCAGGTCGAAGATGTCCGCGTCCACGGCCGGGCGTCTGTCCAGCCCTTTCACCGTGAACCGACGTCCTTCTCTGACGACCCCGACCTGCCCGAAGGGGACATCACCTAAAATCGCCTCAAACGCCGCCCGGCGCTCCGGCGCGACCTCCACGACGAACCGCGTGTTCGACTCCGAGAACAGCGTCTGATCGCTCCGGGTCACGTCCGAACTCCGGGGGACCTGCCGCAGGTCGGCCTCCGCGCCGAACGCCCCGGCGAACGCCATCTCCGCCAGAGCCACGCCGATCCCCCCCTCGCTGCAATCGTGGCAGGCCCGCACCGTCCCCGCCCGGATCGCCCGGTGGACCGCGTCCAGGACGCGCCGGCCCAGCTCCACGGCCACCTGCGGGACGCGGTTGCCCTGGAATCCGTGAATCGCGTAGTAGTGCGACCCGCCCAGCTCGTCCTTCGTCAGCCCCACGACGTAGAGGAGGTCTCCGGCGGCCTTCAGGTCCATCGACACGACTTTCTCGACGTCGTCGATGACGCAGATCGCCGAGATCAGGAGCGTGGGCGGGATGGGTCTGCTCTCCCCGTCCACCACGTACTCGTTGTTCAAGCTGTCCTTCCCGGAGATGAACGGCGTGCCGTAGCCCACGGCGACCTCGTAGCACGCCTTCGCCGCCCGCACCAGCCCGCCCAAACGGTCCGGCTTGCCGGGGTCCCCCCAGCAGAAGTTGTCCAGCAGGGCCGTCCGCTCCCGGCTGCCCCCCACGGCCACGACCTGCCGCACGGCCTCGTCGATCGCAGAGGCGGCCATAGCATACGGGTCGATCATCCCGTAGCGGGGGTTGATCCCGTTGGCGATGGCGATCCCCCGCCTCGAGGTCAGGACCGGACGGATCACCGCCGCGTCCCCCGGCCCATCGTCGCGCGCCCCCACGAGCGGCTTGAGGGCGCTCCCCCCCTGCACCTCGTGGTCATACTGCCGGATGACCCACTCCTTGCTGCAGACATTGGGGGCGCCCAGGATGCGCATCAGGTCCGGCGTCAGGTCCAAAGGCTCAGCGAAATCCGGCTCCGGGAGGGAGGGGGGCCGCCAGGTCGCCTTTCGCCGGAGGCGCGGCAGGCCCCTGTGCAAAAATTCCATGTCCAGCTCGCCCACCAGGTGGTCCTGGTAGAACAGCCGGAGCCGGCGGTCGTTCGTGAACCTCCCGATGACGGTCGCGTCCACGTCCTCGGACCGGAACAGGGCGACCAGCGCCTCCGCGCGCTCGGGCGGCACGGCCAGGACCATCCGCTCCTGCGCCTCCGAGATCCAGACCTCCGTGTAGGAGAGGCCGCTGTACTTGAGCGGCGCCTTCTCCAGCTCCACGACCGCCCCGATCTCCTGCCCCATCTCCCCCACCGCGGACGACAGCCCCCCGGCCCCGCAGTCCGTGATGGCCGTGTAGAGACCCTGATCCCGCGCCTGAAGGAGCACGTCCAGCACCCGCTTCTCCGTGATCGCGTTCCCGATCTGCACCGCCCCCCCGGAGACCGTCTCCGACCGCTCCGTCAGGGCGTCCGACGAGAAGGTCGCCCCGTGGATGCCGTCCCGCCCCGTGCCCCCGCCCACCACCACCACCAGGTCTCCGGGACGCGCCCCCTTGCGGCTCATCCCCTTCGGGATCAGCCCCACGTCCCCGCAGTAGACGAGCGGGTTCCCGATGTAGCCCTCGTCGAAGCAGATCGCCCCGTTGAGCGTGGGGATGCCCATCCGGTTGCCGTAGTCCCGCACCCCCGCGACCACCCCCTTGAAGACGCGCCTGGGATGGAGGCAGCCCCTGGGCAGCCTGGAGGCCGGCAGGTCGAGCGGGCCGAAGCAGAACACATCGGTGTTGGCGATGGGCCTGGCCCCCAGGCCGGTGCCCAGGATGTCCCGGATGACGCCCCCCACGCCCGTGCCCGCCCCGCCGTAAGGCTCCAGCGCCGACGGGTGGTTGTGCGTCTCCACCTTGAAGCAGACATCGAAGGTCTCGTTGAACTCGATCACCCCGGCGTTGTCCGAGAAGACGGAGACGCACCAGGGCCGGTTCAGCTCCCGCGTAGCCCGGACCACCGTGGACCGGAGGAGGTTGTCGATCTCCTCCCCGTCGAAGTCGATCAGCCCCTTGAACGTCTTGTGGACGCAGTGCTCCGACCAGGTCTGGGCCAGGGTCTCCAGCTCCACGTCCGTCGGGTCCGCGCCGAGCCTGCGATAGTGCTCCCGGATCGCCCGCATCTCCTCTAAGTTGAGCGAGAGCTGTCCCTCCCGGCTGATGCGCATCAGCGCCGCGTCGTCCGCCTCCCGCAGCGGGACGCGAATGAGCCGGAAGCGGTAGTCCGTCCCCTGAACCGCGTGCTCTCCGCCCCCCAGGACGACGTGCTGGATCACGTTGTTCGCCAGGAGGTCCTCCGACAGCCTCCGGACCTCCACCTCCGTGAGTCTCCCCCGAATAACGTACTGCTTCGCCGTGCGGACCGACGCCACGCCCTGGATGCCCAGGTCGCGGATGCCCTTCCGCACGCTCGCCTCCACGGGGTCCATCACGCCGGGGTTGTAGGCCACCTCCACGACCTGCGCCCCGTCCGGCGCGGCAGGGCCGATCCGGTGGGCCTGCGTCAGGGGGTCGGTCAGGAGTTCTCCGGCGACCCGCCCGGCCTCCGCCGGGGACAGGTCCCCCTCGATGTAGTAGACATCCGAGACGGACACGGACGCCACGCCCCCGATCCCCAGGTCCTCGATCCCCCGCTTCACGTCCGCCCCGGCGGCGTCCGGCACGCCGGGCCTCAGGCCGACCTCAATGCGATAGAGCATGGGAGAATCCTCAATTAAGCTATCAGCCATCAGCCATCAGCCATCAGCCATCAGCCATCAGCCATCAGCCAAATCCGCCTGTTCACCTTCTTTAGCTGACGGCTGACCGCTGACGGCTGACCGCTTATTCTATCTCAATCCTCACATCCATCCCAAAGACCCTTTTGAACAGGTCCGCCTTCTTGAGCGCAACGGCGACCTCGGCATCCGGGGAGAGGGCGGGGACGATGCGGATGAGGAGCGCATCCCCCTCGATCCGGCAGGTGAGGTCGCGCACGACGCTGCGATGCGTCCGGTCGAGTCCGTCCGCGATGCGCAGGAGCGCGGCCAGGCGCTCCACGCGCGACCGGGCCTCCGGCGACAGGGCGGCGAACCCCTTGTGCGAGGGCCTGGGCAGCGCCCGGCGGTGGTAGCGGGCCACGTTGGCGACGATCAGCCGCTCCTCCTCGGTGAACCCGTCCAGGCGGGCGTCCCGGATCATCCGGAGGGCGTGCTTGTGGTGCTGCGACCCGTCCGGGCTGATGGACCAGCCGATGTCGTGGAGCCGGGCCGCGGCCTTTAGCAGCTCCCGGTCCGTCTCCGCCAGGCCGTGCAGGCCGCGCGTCTCGTCGAACAGCCGGAGGGACAGGCGGGCGTCCTGCTTCGAGTGGGAGGGCTCGGGGTCGTGCGCCCCGGCCAGGGCCTCCACGGACGCGCGCCGGCGTGTCTGTAAGTTTCGGGGGGTCATAGCGTCTCCGTGAGCTTGAGAAACTCCCGAAGGTGCGCCTCCTTCTGCGCCCGCCACGCGGCGATCAGGTCGCACGCCGCCCGCACGAGCGGGAGCCGGCCCCGAAACACCTCCCGGTCCGCGAACAACTTTGCGACCGCCTCCTCCAGCACCTCCAGGTCGTGCCAGTGGCCGAGGGCCTGCTGGATCGCCCGCATCCGGGCGATCTGCCGCTTGAACGACCCGATCTGAAGCTCATCGGAGATTTCAAGGATGTATCGAAGGCGCTTGCCCGCCACCCGGGCGCCGTGGAGGTCCTCTGGCTTCAGGCTTCCTCTGACTGTCGAGACCGCCTCCCGGAAGGCGTCCGCACGGCCCGCGATCTGCGCCCGCGCCCTCCGCTCGACCTCCGCGCGGGGGACCGCCGGCCCTGAGACGCGCGAGCGACCCTGCGTCTGCGAGGACATCAGGCCCTCCAGGTCCGTTCTAAGCCCTCCCAGGTCCAGGGCCTTGAGGGCCTCGGCCATCTTCCGGTGGCGTCGTCTCCGGCGGACGGCGATCGACTGCTGCGCAAACCGGAGCGCCTCCCGCGCATCCCTCGTGGCCCCTTTCGCCGCGCCGCGCAGGCGCTGCGCCATCACGTCCAGGTCCCGCACGCCCGACTGGACGCGCCGGGCGCGCCGGATGTCCCGCGTCAGTCCTTTGAGGCGCGGGTCTTCCGCAAAGACCAGCCGGAGGACCTCCTGAAGCCGCCGCGACGCCACCCGCATGTCGTGGATGGCCTCCGGGTCGTCCCCGGCCAGGACCGCGCCTTCGAGGGAGAAGAAGGCCTGTGTCTTCTGTCGCAGGACCTCCCGCAGCCGATCCGTCCACGGCATGACCACCCCCAGTTTTCCCCTTAAAACAGCGCGGGATACAGGCCGAGACCCGTATCCCGCACGATGACCTGCGTCAACGGAACGTCTACTTGGCCGCCTGCCGGTCCTCCTGAGCCACTGACTCGGCCAGGGACCCGCGCTTGCTGAACACGATCCCGACGGTCAGGACGGCGATGCAGAGGAGGATGACGGCGACGCGGCTGACGGACAGCTCGTGCATGTCAATGTGCACGACAAACGGCGCGACGAGGAGGCCGACGAGGTTCATGACCTTGATCAGCGGGTTGAATGCCGGCCCCGCCGTGTCCTTGTAGGGGTCGCCCACCGTGTCCCCGATCACGCCCGCCTTGTGGGCGTCGGTCCCCTTGCCGCCCAGGAACCCGTCCTCGATCTTCTTCTTGGCGTTGTCCCACGTGGCCCCGGTGTTGCACATGTAGCCCGCCAGCAGCTGCCCGGTGAGGATCGCCCCGGCCAGGTAGCCACCCAGGGCGCCCGGCCCCAGTCCGAAGCCGATCAGAACCGGTGTGGCGATGGCCAGAATGCCGGGGCCTAACAACTCCTTCTGCGCCGCCGCCGTCACGATGGACACGCAGGCGCCGTACTCCGGCTTCTCCTGGCCCGTCATGATGCCGGGGTGCTCCCGGAATTGCCGGCGCACCTCCTCCACCACCTGGAAGGCCGCGCGGCCCACGGCCTTGATGGCGAACGACGAGAACAGGAAGGGCACGGCCCCGCCGATCAGCAGCCCCACGAACACGTGCGGGAGGTTGACCTGGATGCCATCGATCAGATGTGTGGCGTCGATGAAGGAACTGAACAGCGAGATCGCCGCAATCACCGCCGTGGCGATGGCCAGGCCCTTCGTCAGGGCCTTGGTCGTGTTCCCGATGGCGTCCATCCAGGCCAGGTTCCGGCTGGCCTCGTGCGCCTCCGTGATGCCCGACATCTCGAAGATGCCGTGCGCGTTGTCCGTGATCGGCCCGTAGGTGTCCATCGCCAGGATGAACCCGGTGGTCGTCAGCAGCCCCAGCCCGGTCAGGGCGATGCCGTAGGCGGCCAGGGCCGTGCTGTCCGGGAAGATGATCAGCGAGGAGATGATCGTCAGGCCGATGGTCACCACGGCCCAGACCGTGGACTCCAGCCCCTCGGCCATGCCCGCCAGGATCAGCGTGGCGGGGCCGGTCCGGGCGGCCACCGCCGTCTCCGTGGTCGGCCTCAGGTTCGGGTGGGTGAAGTGGTTGGTCAGCCAGAGCGTGACCACGGCCAGGACGATGCCCATCGTGGTCGCCCAGAAGAACCGGAAGTCGGGCGCGCCCGTCCTGGGATCGGTCAGATAGAAGTAGTTGACCACGGCGAAGCCCGCGACGGAGACGATGGACGCCACCCAGTAGCCGATGCTGATGGGCCGCATCGGGTCCGCCAGCTCCTTGTCTTTGGCCTTCACCGCCCAGGTGCCGATGATCGACGAAAACACGCCCAGGGCGCGAATGATCAGCGGATAGAGGATGAGCTTGAGGGCAAAGGCGGAGGCCGTTGCCCCGTAGATCGAGTTAAAGCCGGGGTTGTGCAGACACGCCGCCGCCAGGATGATGGCCGCCACGAGCGTCACCTCGTAGGACTCGAACACATCCGCCGCCATCCCGGCGCAGTCCCCCACGTTGTCCCCCACGTTGTCCGCGATCACCGCCGCGTTGCGGGGGTCGTCCTCCGGGATGTTCTGCTCCACCTTCCCGACCAGGTCCGCGCCCACGTCCGCGGCCTTCGTGAAGATGCCGCCGCCCACGCGCATGAACAGGGCCGCCAGCGACCCGCCGAACCCGAACCCAACCAGGACCTTCATGGCGTTCTCTTCGAAGATCATGAAGATCACCGTCGCCCCCAGCAGCCCGAACCCCACCGTGAACATGCCCGACACGGTCCCGGCGCGGAAGGCCAGCTCCAGCGCGGGCTTGAACCCCTTGAGGGCCGCGTTGGCCGCGCGCACGTTCCCCTTCACGGCCAGCCACATGCCCACGTAGCCCGCCCCGTAGGAGGCCATCACGCCCATCAGGAAGGCCACAGCCACGCCGAGGGGAAGGGGGTGCGGGTACTGGTCGGGCACGCTGTGGTACATGTAAAACAGCCCGATGGTGATCAGGATGACGAACCAGATCATCGTCCTGACCTGCCTGCCCAGATAGGCCATCGCCCCCTCCTCGATGGCGCGAGCGACCTGCTGCATCTGGGACGTGCCGGGGTCCTCTCTGAGCACCCGCCGCACGAGGTACCACCCGTAGCCCAGCGCGATGAAGGCGGAGGCCAGCACGGCCCACAGCAACGTCAACTCCGACTGCCCCAGAGGGGGCAGCTGAATATTGCCTTCCATAAAGCGGTTGAACCTCCCCTCATGAAATCCACAGCGCCCCACACCCCATCCCAAACCCGCAAATCCGCAGAGAATATATACATTTCCCCCCCTTCTGTCAACGGAAAGAAACAGGGGATAGGTCAAGATATTTCAGCATATTGTCCGAATGTAGGGGCGACCCTCGGGGTCGCCCCTACCACCCGTGTATCTCGTGCCCTGCGCCTGGGAACCAGACGGCGTCCGCGATGAAGGAGAGCGCCACGCCGAGGGTGTAGCCCGCCAGGATACCCACGAAGAAGGGGGCCGCGCGGCGGTAGAGGACGACCCCTCCCACCTTCAGGAGGGTGGCCTTGATCGCCCAGGTGAGGAAGATCGTGAACGCGGCCAGCAGCGTGGACCAGCTGCACGCGATCGGAAACCCGATGGGGTGGAGCGGCCAGGCCGGGAAGCGATACCGCAGGAACGTCAGCAGGGCCATGGCGCCCGCCCCGGCGAAGAAGACGCCGACCCGGGCCCACTCCGTCCCGAAGGGGTTGCGCATCTGGCTGACCGTGTTGTCGTAGGCCCACGGCCCGGCGGATGAGAACGGCCAGGCGCTGAAGTTGAACGCCCCGCGCGCGTAGCCCAGGCGAAGCGTGAGCCACCAGTCGAACAGCAGCCCCGCCACCAGGACGACCCCCACGCCGGCCAGCAGCCGGCGCCGATGCGCCCGCACGAAGTCCCCGATGCGGGCCGCGTGGACCAGGGGGGGCAGAAACAGGCCCTTCCCCTGGGAGACGAGGGCGTAGGTGAGAGTCATGGCCGTCAGCGACGCCGGGGAGAGGGCCCTGGACCCGACGGTGTAGATCGCGAAGTACTGCTCGGCCAGCGTCGTGCGCATGTAGGCCAGCCCGGTCTCCGCCACGATGCGGGACATGGCCAGGTAGTTGATCAGGAGGGCGAACAGGAGCGGGACGATCATCCTGACCTCCATGCCCAGCCGGCTCAGATAGAACCCGATGAACAGGAGGCCGAACGCCAGCCCCGCCACGGCCGTCCGGTAGGGCATCAGCTCCCCGGCGTCGTCGATCCCGCGGCTCGGGTCCACGGCCTTGCGCCAGACCGCGCGCAGGTGATGCCGCGCCGTGTAGAGGCCCCACAGCACCAGGACCGTGAGCGCCCCGAACCCCTGCCAGCTCGCCACCGCCGTCTCCGCCGCAAAGTTGACGACGTGGGAGGAGATGCCGTATCCGAGCCGGTTCAGGACGCCGTTCTCGGCCAGGAAGACCAGCAGAAAGAACCAGATGCTGAACAGGAGGTCCAGGCTGGCAAAGTAGGCGAACCCCATCGTCAGGAAGTTGATCTTGGTGTGGATGCGGGGGACGCTCCGGATGAACACCACCCACTGCCCCTGAATGGGCACGGGCGGAAACAGGGGGGAGAAATAGGTCAGGATGTTCCAGGAGATGACCCCGAAGGTGAGCGCGAAGCCCGCCCAGAACAGCCCCCCCCGCATCATCCGGGGGAGCCCCTGCCCCCCTGCGGGGGGCGAGGCGAGGTCCACGGCCACGGCCACGAGGGGGTAGACGAGCCGCTCGTGCTGCGCCCACTGCCTGCGCAGGATGACCGCGAGACAGACGAGCGCCCCGGTCAGCGCCGCGAAGAACGCCAGCCACCAGAGGAGCGGCGTCACCCAGGCGTCCCACGGAATCGTCCGGCCCGGAGGCAGCCCCTCGAAGAACCAGGTCACGGCCTTCCCCTCGTCCGACGGCACGGCCCAGGGGGGGAGGTGCGGGTGGAACGCGGCGGCCCACTGGTTCTCGGGCGTGGCGAAGTAGTAAGGGCTGGCGATGATGCCCAGGAAGAACCCGGTCAGGCCCGACGTGGGGATGGCCGTGCCCACGAACCCCATCGCGAGCGTGACCAGGATCTCGGGGGGGGAGAGGGCGGAGGCCGGGCGGAGGCGGGCGAGGAGGGCGTTGCCGAGGAGGGTGAGCAGGAAGAGGGCCAGCAGGGAGATCGGAAAGTGGGAGAGCTGCATGCGCGACGAATGGAACACGTACTCCGAGGTCGTGACCCAGAGGTTGTCCAGCAGGGCCAGGAACAGGCCCACGCCAACGGAGCGCCAGGTGACGCCTTGGAGGTTCGATCTCTGGACATCGTCTGGTGGTGTCATAGAAATCGCGGAAAATGCCAGGCCCTCACCCACCCCCTTTCCCCCTCCCTCTCCCGTACGTACGGGAGAGGGAGGGGGCGACAAGGGCCTTATCCACAGGCTTGGGGGAGGGAGAGGGCCTGCCCTTCTGCCTTCTGCCTCTAAGTAGCAGCCATCCGCGCCTTCAGCCGGGCGATCTCGTCCCGCAGCCTCGCCGCCTCCTCGAACTCCAGGCTGGACGCGGCCCGCTTCATCTTCTTCTCCAGCTGCGCGATCAGGTCCACGGCGTCCTCCGTCTCGTAGGCCGGCGCCGGCTCCGCCACCTTCGCCTCGCGCCTCGCGTCGGCCACGGAGGTGGCCAGCATCACCTCCTCCACGGACTTGACGATGCTCTGCGGCGTGATCCCATGTTCCTCGTTATAGCGCTGCTGGATCTCCCTCCGGCGGTTCGTCTCCGACACGGCCTTCCGGATCGCATCCGTCCTCTTGTCCGCGTAGAGAATCACCTCCCCGGCCAGGTGCCGCGCCGCCCGACCGGCGGTCTGGATCAGCGAGCGCTCCGACCGGAGGAACCCCTCCTTGTCCGCGTCTAAGATGGCCACCAGGGAGACCTCCGGCAGGTCCAGCCCCTCCCGCAACAGGTTCACGCCCACCAGGACGTCGAACTCCCCCAGGCGCAGGTCGCGCAGCGTGTCCACCCGGTCCAGAGACTCGATCTCGGAGTGGAGATACCGCACCCGCACCCCCATCTCCCGCATGTAATCGGTCAGGTCCTCGGACATCCGCTTCGTCAGCGTCGTCACGAGCACGCGCTCCTTCCGCTCCACGCGCGCCCTCACCTCCTCCAGCAGGTCGTCCACCTGCCCCCGGGCCGGCTTCACCGTGATCTGCGGGTCCAGCAGGCCGGTGGGCCGGATGATCTGTTCCACGACCACCCCCCGGCTCTTCTCCAGCTCGTACTCGGCGGGCGTGGCCGACATGAAGATGCCCTGGCGGACCTTTCGCTCGAACTCCTCGAAGAAGAGCGGCCGGTTGTCGTAGGCCGACGGCAGCCGGAACCCGTGCTCGATCAGAATGTCCTTCCGCGACCGGTCCCCCGCCCACATCCCCCGCACCTGCGGGACCGTGACGTGGGACTCGTCGATGATCAGGAGAAAGTCCTCCGGGAAGTAGTCGATCAGGACGTGGGGCGGGGAGCCGGGGGAGCGCCCGTCCATGTAGCGGGAGTAGTTCTCGATCCCGGAGCAGTAGCCGATCTCCCGCATCATCTCCATGTCGTAGCGCGTCCGCATCTCCAGGCGCTGCGCCTCCAGCAGCTTCCCCTGCGACTTGAACCACTCGACCCGCTCGTGCAGTTCCTTCTCGATGTCGAAACACGCCGCCTCGATCTTCTGCCCGGTGGTCACGAAGTGCTTGGCCGGGTAGATCGCGGCCCGCCCCTTCTCCTCCACCACCTCCCCCGTCAGCGTGTGGATCACGGACAGGGCCTCCACCTCGTCCCCGAACAGCTCCACGCGCACGGCCTGCTCGTCGTCCGCCGGAAGGACCTCCACCACATCCCCCCGCACCCGGAACGTCCCCCGCGCGAACTCGAAGTCGTTCCGCGTGTAGTGGATGTCCACGAGCCGGCGCAACAGGTCGTCCCGGTCGATGCGCTGCCCCACCTCCAGGATGACGTGCATGTTCTTGTATTCATCCGGCGACCCGATGCCGTAGATGCACGACACGCTGGCCACGATGATCACGTCCTCTCGCTCCAGCAGGGCGCTCGTCGCCCGCAGCCGGAGGCGGTCGATCTCCTCGTTGATGTCCACCTCCTTCTCGATGTAGGTGTCCGTGACCGGCTTGTAGGCCTCCGGCTGGTAGTAGTCGTAGTAGGAGATGAAGTACTCCACGGCGTTCTCCGGGAAGAACCCCCGGAACTCCCCGTAGAGCTGCGCGGCCAGGGTCTTGTTGTGGGAGATCACGAGCGTGGGCCTCTGCACGTTCTCGATCACCTTCGCGCAGGTGTAGGTCTTGCCCGACCCCGTGACGCCCAGCAGGGTCTGGAACTTGTCCCCGCGCCGCAGGCCCTCCGTCAGCTCCTCGATGGCCCTCGGCTGGTCCCCCCTGGGGATGAAGTCGGAGATGAGCTTGAAGCGGGACATGGGCGATGACTCCATAAAAGACGTGAGACGTGAAAATCGACCACAGACCACA
>CAYRZX010000162.1:0-14583 GCA_964428665.1 uncultured Gemmatimonas sp. | reverse complement strand
AGGCTCTTTCCGGGAACTGCTCGATCGGTGAAGTTATTCAATTTCTGATCCTTAATGAGTTTGGATAGCTTGTCCTTCGCAGCCTGTCCGCCGAAAGCGTGGAGTTCCGGCGCGTCGTAGCCCGTAGGCCGGACACGCGATCCTGACTGCCCGTTCCACTGCCACACCGGGCTGACGTCGAACGTATCGCCGTCGATGATGCTGACCACTGTGAACGCTGCCATGGCTTGCCTCCTTGTATAAAGGTCTGGTTTACTTTTGCCTTTATACATAAGATGCAAGCCACGTGCCATGTCTTTGCAAAATAAACAACAGACGCTTTTTCAGAATGTTAGGGTTTTTTGACGCTGTAGTCCAGACATTTTTTCTTCAACCACGGTTGAAATATCTTCAACCACGGTTGAAATCGACTCAGGGCTTTTTGAAAAATTTATGGACCGCCTGAGGGCTTATCCCCAGAAGCCTCGCAGCTTCGCTGTGATTGCCCTCAGACAGTTCCAGAGCACGCAGCATCAACTGCTTTCGGGCGCTGGCGAGGTACTCCTCAAGCGAAAAACCCCTATGGGGTTCAGGAAGGGCAGCAAGAGGATCGGCGTAAGTCACCGGCTCTGAAATCAGCAGATCGTCGGCTTCCAGCACGTCATTCCTCGCCAGCCTCACCGAACGCTCGATCACGTTCTCAAGGTCACGGACATTTCCCGGCCACGAATGACTCTGAAGTCGCGACAGAGCGCCCTGAGAAAGACGTTTCGGCCCCCTGAGCCCAGCGTTGACGCGGTCCAGAACGTGCAGGGCGATCTTGGGAATATCGCTTTTCCGTTCGCGCAAAGGCGGCAATTGGATTTCACCGACGTTCAGGCGATAGTAGAGATCCTCCCGGAATTTCCCCTGACGGATGGCCCTCCCAAGATTTTGATTCGTGGCAGCCACGATACGCACGTCCACTTTGTGGGCCTTCTTCTCCCCAAGCGGCTCTACAAGACCGTCTTCCAGGACCCGGAGTAGCTTTCCCTGAGTCGGCAAAGGGAGTTCCCCCACTTCATCCAGGAAAAGAGTGCCTCCGTCAGCCACGTCGAACTTCCCGGCCTGGTCGATAGTTGCTCCAGTGAACGATCCCTTTTTATGCCCGAAAAGGATGCTCTCGACCAGGTCCTCAGGGATTGCTGCACAGTTGAGAGGCACAAAACGATCCCCCGGACGGCCGCTGAGCCAGTGTATGAATCTGGCAAACAGTTCCTTTCCTGTGCCTGTTTCGCCCAGAATGAGGATGGGAACAGCCGAGGGAGCAAGTGTTGCGCCAATTTCCAGGGACCTTCGCATAGAGGGGTGGTCTCCCACAATGCCAAGCTCTCGAATGGCCGTATTCAGGTCGGGGAAAGGAGTATACGAAGTTTTAATCTCGCAGACGATGGACCGGACCAGCGGGAAGTCCGGCGCAGTCAGATCGACCTCGGAGACCAGGGAGCGGTCCTTGCTGACAAACCGGGGGGGCCGGACGTGGAGGAGGTGGGCGGGGACTTCTCCGCTGGCGGCAAGCAGGACCCAGCAGGCGTGCATCTGGGGCGTTCCGGAGGCCACGGCGATAAAATACTCTGCCTCCGGTGTCCCGTCACAAATGGACCGCAGGTGCGTCCGCAGACCTTTCAGGATCGTGAGGTAGTCCGTCGGGTCGTCTAACGGGACATCCCTGACCTCGACATCCACGCCCGGATAGGACGAACACAAAACATCCCTGGTGGCGGATGTATTTGTCTCTGTGTTAGGTGTGGAAAAAAGGACGACACGGTCAAAAGGTCTTGCAGACACCAGAGAAAGAATCGGTCCGGGCTGTTCCTCCTGTCCAACCAGTCCCATCGTATAGGGGTCCTGGAACCCGGTAAATGTCAGCAGGACCTTCATGATTTTGCCGTCCTATTGCAGGATTTTCCATTTTGAGTCACATGGATTTCTCCCTATGATAACCCGAACTCCCTTCCAGTCAAGCAGTTTCTTCAGGCGTTCCGGAGGAGCCTGTGAACATGTTCCGTTGTTGTTTTTGGGAGAGGATATGCTTATCTTATAGGCCATTTCTACAGAGAGGAGAAGATGACATGCGCAGACTCCGCATCGCCGTCATCGGCGTGGGGGCGCAGGCCGGCTCGCGCGCCCGGCAGTACATCTCCACCCTGTCGCGCCTGACGGACCATTACGAGCTGGCCGCCCTGTGCGACCGGGACGCCGACGCCCTCCGCCAGGTCGCCGATGAGCACGGAGTGAAGTCCCGCCACGCGGACGCCCGCGCCCTGCTCGACTCGGAGAAGTTCGACGTCGTCCTGAGCATGGCCCCGAAGGACTCCCACATCGTGATCGCGCTGTCCGCGGCCCGGCGCGGCGCACACGTCATCACGGAGATCCCCGTGGCCCTCACGCAGCGCCACGCGGAGGCCCTCGCCCAGGCGTGTCGGGAAAACGGCGTGCTCTGGGAGGTGGCCGAGCAGGTCTGGCTCTGGCCGAAGGAGCGCCTCAAGCGGCGCGTCATCGAGTCCGGCCTCATCGGAAAGGCCACCCACGCCCGGCTCTGGTACCAGACCGGGCAGTACCACGGCTTCAGCGCCGTCCGCGCCCTGCTCGGCTGCGAGGCCGCGCGCGTGCTCGGCTACTGCGGCGAGGTGGAGACCGGGGCCTACGTGGCCTACGGCGGAGAGCCGGAGACCACGCTCAGGTGGGACAGCGCCGTAGTCGAGTTCGCCAGCGGGGCCGTCTGCCTGTTCGAGAAACCCCCCCGCATCTTCCCGTTTCCGCACCGGACCTTTCCGGTGGGCTGGCAGGTGGAGGGCCCGGCCGGACACTGGGACCGGGACCGGCTCACGCTCTACGGGCCCAAAGAAAGCCGGACCTACGACATCCGGGAGCATTACGTCGAGATGGACGGCGAGCGCGTCCTGGAGCATGTGCGCGTGGAGACCGATCCTCCGCTCATCTACGAGAACCCCTTCAAACGCTATCGAGTCGGGTCGCCCGACGACGTCGCAAAGGCGAGCATCCTGGTCAGCTTCCACGAGGCCGTCACGCAGGGAGGAAGGCCGCAGTACGGCGCGGAGAACGGCCTCAGGGACTATGAGATCTGCCTGGCCGTCCGCGAGAGCGCCCGCCTGGGGAGCGCCTGGGTCCCCCTGCCCCTGAAGGAACCGACGGAACTGGAGCGACAGATCGAGGCGGAGTTCGTCCGCCGCTACGGCCACGACCCCCTCTCGGAGACCGACGCGCTCCTGAATGCGACCTTCACCCGCTCTGCCACGCTCTGGAAGGCAGCGCACTGGCTGTGATGAAAGGAAAGGCTATCATGAAAACGTATCGCGTGGCCATCGTCGGCCTGGGCCGGATGGCGAGCACCATCGACGACGAGGTAGTCGGCTACCCCTCCATCGCCCTCCCCTACTCCATCGCCGCAGCCTGCAAGGCCAGCCCCCGCCTCGAGTGCGTGGCCGGCGCGGACATCCTCCCGGAGAAGCGGGAGGCGTTCCGGGGGCGGTGGGGCGTGAGCGCCCTCTACGCCGACTACCTGGAGATGATCGACAGGGAGAGGCCCGACCTGGTGGCCATCTGCACGCGCGGGGAGCTTCACGCCTCGATGTCCGTCCAGGTGGCCCAGGCGGGGGTGAAGATGATCTTCTGCGAGAAGGCCGTCGCCTGCTCCATGAAAGAGGCCGACGCCGTCCTGAATGCCTGCCGGGACCTGGCCTTTAACACCGGCGTCCTGCGCCGCTTCGACAGCCGCTACCACGCGGCGCGCCAGGCCATCGCCCGCGGAGACATCGGGCAGCCGAGGGTCGCCGTCCATTACGCGGCCACCAACCTCCTGCACGGCCACATCCACTCCGTGGACACCCTGATGTACCTCCTGGGCGACCCGCAGGTGGAGAGCGTCTCTGGAGAGCTTCGGCCACGTGACACGAAGATTGAGAACAACCGGCTCGACAGAGACCCGAACGCCGTGTATCACATCGCCTTCGCCGGGGGGGTGGAGGCGTGGAGCGTGCCTGCCGGGAACTGGGACTTTGAGGTGATCGGGACGGAGGGGGCCATCCGGGGGATGAACAACGGCGCGGACTGGGAACTTCGGAAGGTGGAGGCCGCCGGCAGGCATCGCTTCTTCCGCCCGGCCCCTTACCAGCCGCCCGCGCCCTTCAGCGCCACGGTCTATCTGCTGGAGGACATCGTGAGGGCCTTCGAGGAGGGCCGCCCCACGCTCGGCAACGCGGAGGTCACGCACCGGGCCACGGAGGTCTGCCTGGCCGTGGCTGAGAGCCACCGGCAGGGGAACATCCGTCTCTCCCTGCCCATCGCCAACCGGGACCTCTACGTGTGGCACGTGTAGAAAAGGCGAAAAGCGGAAGGCGAAGGGCGAAAAAAAGCCGTCTTATTTTCGCCTTCCGCTCTTCGCCTTTCGCCTTTTCTCTCACATCGTCTTCAGCCTGGCCTGCGCCTCCGAGGCCAGGGGGGTGTTCTTGTATTTTTCGGTGATCGCCTGAAGGAGCGTTCGCGCCTTCTCCCGGTCGCCGGCCTGGCCGTAGCAGCGGGCGGCCTCCTTCAGCGCAGCCCCGGCGAAGGGGGATTGGTCGTATCTCTGCGCGAACGCCTCGTACTTCGCCGCGGCCTCCCGCAGGTTCCCCTCCTGCTCCAGGCAGGCCGCCAGGCCGTTCCACCCGGCGTAGACCATCACCGGGTCCTTCCCGTAGTCGTCGATGCACCTCTGAAAGGCCGCCTTCGCCTCCGCCACGCGCCCCATCTCAAAGGTGGTGTTGGCCACGAGCAGCAGCGCCTGCGCCCCGGCCCCGGTCCCGGCGTGTCGCTTGGAGACCTCCTCCCCCTGAAGCAGGGCGTCCCCGATGCGCCCCTCCATCGCCGCAATCTGGGCCTTTGAGAAGGCCTCCGCCGCCTCCGCCGCCTGCCGCTTGCCCCGCCCCATGAGGTAGATCGCCAGCAGGAGCAGGACCACCGCGCCTGCGGCGCCCCCGATGATCTTCGGGTAGTTTTCCTGAATCCATTCCCACGCCTGCGCCGTCCTGATCACCAACTTATCATCTTTGATCTGCCGTTTGGACAGCCGCTTGACCGGTTTGAAGAGCATAGAATCCTCGAAAAAAGATAACGATGAAGTCAGAACGATGAACGATGAACGAAAAGCGAGATGGCCTTTGTGGTTTTTCGTTCATCGATCCGCGTTCATCGTTCTGCGCTATTCTGTTTCCCCCGCCTGTCTTTCCACCATCGCCTGCGCCCGCGCGAAGGACGCCTTCAGGTCGGGGTAGAGGGACTGGAACAGGGCGCAGGACTCGCGGTAGCGCGCGGCGTGGCGTGGATTGGGGTCCGTGGCGCCGATCACCTTCACAAACTGGTCCGTGGCGTCGATCAGGTCGCCGAAGACCCCGGCCCCCACGCCCGCCATCAGGGCAGCCCCGAACGCCGGCCCCTCCGTCGCGGCCACCGTGACCACCGGGAGGTCGTAGACGTCCGCCTGCATCTGCACCCAGAAGGCGTTCCGCCCGCCCCCGCCCGTGGCCCGGACCTCCTCCACGCCCACGCCGAGGCCCCGGATGATCCCCAGCGAGTCGTTCATCGCACAGGTGATGCCCTCCATCACGGCCCGGACGACGTGCGCCCGGCTGTGCCTGGGACTCAGCCCGAAGAGCACGCCGCGGGCAGCCGCATCCCGATGGGGGGTCCGCTCGCCGGTGAGATAGGGGAGGAAGATCAGCCCCTCGCTGCCCGCCGGGGCCATCTGCGCCTCCTCGGTCAAAAGGGTGTAAGCGTCGATCCCGGAGATGCGCTCCACCTGGACCTCCAGCGGGGAGAGGGCGTCCCGGAACCACCGGAAGGAGTTCCCCGCCGACAGGGTGACGCCCATCAGATACCACCGGTGAGGGACGCTGTGACAGAACGTGTGGACGCGCATGCGGGGGTCGATCTTGACGCGGTCGGTCTGGGCGAAGACCACGCCCGACGTGCCGATGCTGGCCAGCGCCCGGCCCTCCTTCACGATCCCGTTGCCCACGGCCCCGCAGGTGTTGTCCGCCCCGCCCCCCACCACGGGCGTGCCCGCCTTCAGCCCGGTCCGTCGGGCGACGGCCGGCGTCACCCTGCCGCAGACGTCCGTCGATTCCACCGCGGGCGGCAGGATGTCGGGCGAGACGCCGAGCCTGTCCAGAAGGGCCCGCGACCACTGCCGGCGCCGCACGTCGAACAGCAGGGTCCCCGCCGCGTCGGACACCTCGGTGGCCTTCTCGCCGGTCAGCCGGAATCGGATGTAGTCCTTCGGGAGCAGCAGCGTCCTGAGTTGTCGGTATCGCTCCGGCTCCTCGTCCCGCAGCCAGATCACCTTCGGCGCGGTGAACCCTTCGAGGGCCGGGTTTCCGACCAGGCGCTTGAGCCCCGCCTCTCCGACCCGCTTCGTGATCCACCGGCACTGCGCAGACGTCCGGCCGTCGTTCCAGAGCAGGGCCGGCCGGATCACCCGGTCCTGCCGGTCCAGAAACACCGAGCTGTGCATCTGGCCGGACAGACCGACCCCGATCACCTGACGCCCCGTCCCCGCCCCGACCTTGCCGAGGACGGCCTGGATGGCGTCCACCGTCCCCCGCCACCAGTCCTCCGGGTCCTGTTCGGACCAGTTGGGCCTCGGCGTGTGGAGCGGATGCCCTACGGTGGCCCCCGCCGCCACGCGCCCCGTCTCGTCGACCAGGATGGCCCGCACGCCCGTCGTGCCGATGTCGATGCCCAGCAGATAGGTCATGTCCGCCGCCTCTCCTTCAGCGTCGCCGGGATGCCCACGTAGAACCCGTAGGGCTCCGTGTCCTTTGTGACCACGGCGTTGGCCCCGATCACGCACCCGGACCGGATGGTCACGTCCCCGCAGACCACGGCGTTCGCCGCCACCCAGCAGTCGTCCTCAATCGTGATCGGCCCCTTGTCCCCCGGATAACTGACGATGGGCCGCTCCGTGTCCCGCCAGTGCTGCCAGATCGTGGCCAGGACCACGTGCGTCGAGAAGGCGCAGTGCGCCCCGATCTTCAGCCCCCCTCCTCCATAGAGGCTGCACGCGGGCGCAAAGTGGGTGTGGGGGCCGATCTCGATGAAGTTCCCTCCGATGGAGAGGTAGTTGCTGAAAAAAACGCCCACGTGGTCCGAGATGGTCAGTCGGCCCCTCCCCACGATGAACACATAGGGCTCGAGGGTGACGTGGCTGCCGACTCGCACCTCGGCAGGGCCGCCCTTCACGTAGACCCCCTTGGAGACGGTCACGCGGTCCCCCACCTCCCACAGTTCGGGGTGTTCGATCACCACGTCCGGGTGAATGTCCACGCCCTCGCCGCATCGTTTAAACAACTTCCGGTAGTCCATCGCTCCCCTCATGAGGGACCACAGGACCACAGGACAACAGACCACAAGACCAGAGTCAGTGATCTTGTGGTCTTGTGGTCCTGTGGTCCTGTGGTCTGCTTTATTGTCCGCAGCACCGCTTGTACTTCTTTCCGCTGCCGCAGGGACAGGGGTCGTTCCTCCCGACCTTCTCCCCCACCCGAACGGGCTCCTGGGGCTCAGGAAAGGCGCCTAAGAGAAAATCCGACGCGCTGGGAACCTGCTCCTCCGTCTCCTCGTCCCACTCCTCGTCCACGTACCGATACGGCTGGAGAAGGTCCTCCTCGGCCTCCTGCACCGAGACCCAGCCGTACCCCCCCTTCAGGGCATCCTCCAGATCGACATCGGCATCTGCCATCAACCCTCGGTCGAAAGGCCTCCGGATGGCGTCCTGACTCTCGGCGGCAGCCCCGATCCCCCCCAGCCCGTTTATGACCCATTCGTAGACCTCCGGGTCATCCTCCCGTTCGTGAGACAGGACATCCTGGAAGGCCCGCACCACTTCGCTGCGCGTCTCCGGGTGAAGATATGCCAGGTAGGACAGGGCCAGGACCGCCTGAGTGCGGGCATCCGGGTCTTCTTCGGCATCCATCAGGAGGCCCTTCAGACCCTCCAGCGCCCCTGCGCCGATCCTGGCCAGGGCCAGCGCGATCTCCTCGTCGGGGTCCATCTTCAGGCACCGGATCAGCGTCTCCACGGCCTGCGCATCGCCGATCTCGCCCAGGATCGCACACGCAGGGCCGACCGGCTCCTCCTCTCCCGCGTCGTCCATCTCCTCTGCCTCGGCCAGTCTGCGACAGACCAGGGAGATGAGAGGGGCCAGGGCCTCTCGCCCCCTCCTGACCAGTTCGAGCATCAGCTCTTCCTGGGGGAGCCAACTCGCCGCGGCCAGGTCCTCCACCAGGTCCTCCGTGGCCTTGCGCCGATATTCCGATCTCTTCTTCTGCGCATAGATTTCCAGGAGAGAGGACCGGCTGAACGCCTGTGGAGGCGCCTCTCTCTCCTCTTGCAGGCCGGCGACGGCATCCGCAAAGAGATGCCGGACCAGCGGATGTGCGTGGGGGGACCCTTTATCGAGCAGAAAAAGGGACATCAAGGCCTGCTTGAACACCTCTCCATCCCGGCTAAACCGGGTGAGGTGCAGGACCGAGTTCAGGGTCTGTCTGAGGTCCCTGACGAACCTCTCTCCGGCCTCTCCGGCCATCTCCCTCTCCAGCGCACTGAGGAAGGCTGCGTCCAAAACCAGGTCGTCGGCCTGCCCCCTCACGCCGGGTGCATTCGCCAGACGTTCCAGGGCCTCTCCGTCCGATGCGATGCGGTTGCGAAGACGCCTGAGGGCGGGATGCCCCATCAGTTCCGTGCAAACTATGTCCTCTTTTTTCAAATTGTTATGAATGTTTTCAAGTAACCTTTTCAGGTCCCGATCCCTCGGCATGAAACACCTCCTCCCCGAAATAAAAAAAATGGGAACTCTTTCCTGATGTTGGACGTCTTAACCTCAACGAAGGCCTCTGAAGGACCATTCACCCCACTCGTGCCCTCCCTCCCAAGCGAGCCAGGTGAACCCTTCAGGGGCCTTTTGAGATTTAACAGGGATAGACAGGCTTGTCCTGAACATAGTCGAAGGGATGGACAGGATAGCTCCCCCCTCCCCATCCTCTCTATCCTGTCCTATCCCTGTTCATCAGGCCACATAACCTTAATGTAGAGAATCATAACCTTAATGTAGAGAATCAGATCGCGCTTGTCAAGCTCACTGTGCGAGCAAGTCCCGAAAAAACAACAGGGCCGCACTCCCAAAGGAATGCGGCCCTTTTTGTGTAAACAGGCAAACGGCAAGCGGACCTACCTCAACGGCAGCTCCACCGTCCTCCCCGTCCTGGCCGACTCGTAGAGCGCCAGCACCAGTTCCACGGCCTTCCGCCCCTCCGGCCCGTCGATGGTCGGGCGCTTCCCGGCCCGGACGACCTCCACCATTTCTGCGATCTGCGCCCGGTGCCCCTCCGCCCCGAACGTCTTCGAGTCGGACGCCGCCTTGCCGACCTCAGACCCCTCTCCTATATCCACAGGCCGCTCCATCCCCTCCACCTGCCAGGTGGTGATCTGATCCGCCTCCAGCGCAACCGTCCCCCGGTCCCCGCAGATCTCGATCTTGGCGGGCAGGCCGGGGTGCGCCGCGGTCGTCGCCTCGATCACCCCCATCGCCCCGGTGGCGTAGGTGAGCGCGGCCACGACCGTGTCCTCCACCTCGATCCGGTGGACCAGGGTGGCCATCCTCGCGCTCACGTCCCGGACCGGCCCCATCATCCACTGGAGCAGGTCGACCGTGTGGATGCCCTGCGTCATCAGCGCCCCGCCTCCCTCCTGCGCCCACGTCCCCCGCCAGGCCGCGCTTTCATAGTAAGCCTGAGGTCGGAACCATTTGATGGTCGCGTCGGCCAGGACGATCCTTCCCAGGCGCCCCTCCTGGATCGCCCGCCGGAGGGCCATCGCCGCCCTCCCGTAACGGAGCTGGAAGACGCACATGAGATGGACCCCCGCCTTTTCGCACGCCTCGATGATCCGGTCGGCCTCCTTCAGCGAGATGGCGATGGGCTTCTCGACGACGAGATGCTTCCCGGCCCGCGCGGCCTCCTCGGCCAGGGGCAATCGCATGCCGTTGGGCGTACAGACGTTGATGACGTCGATGTCCTCCCGCTTCAGCAGGTCGTGATAGTCCGTCGTCCAGGCCACCCGGTGCCGCTCCCCGAACTCGCGCGCCCGCCCCTCCACCACGTCGCTGACCGCGGCCAGTCGCGCCCCCGGCGTCTCCAGAATCCCGTGGATGTGATACCCCGCCACAACGCCGCAGCCGACCACTCCAAACCCCACGTCCCTGCCCATGCCGAACCTCCATAAAATCAGAACCGGGGAAGCGGAGAAGCGGAGAAACGGGGAAAAGAACCTCCCACCCCCCCAACGATTCACAGGATCGTTCCGCCCCACTGTTTCTCCGCTTCCCCCTTCTCCGTTTCTTGCCTTAATACGGTCTCCCGCACTCCCCAGGCTTCTTCTGGTTGCACCAGGAGGCGATCAGTCGCACCAGGATCTCGGCCCCCTTGAGCAGGTCGTCCACCCCGATCTGCTCCTCGTTTGTGTGGGCGTAGCCGAGCGAACCCGGCCCCATCACCAGCGTGGGGATCTTGAGCTGGTTGTTGTAGAGCCAGGCGTCGCACGACGCGGGCATCGCCCCGACCTTCGGCTCCCGCCCGGCCTCCCAGCACGCCGCCTCCGCCGCCTTCACCAGGGGATGGTCCACCGGGATCTCGTTCCCATCGTGGCGGTAGAGGAACGACAGCTCAAAGTGCTCCCGCAGCCACTCGTCCCCCTCTCGAACGACGGCGTCTCGCATTTCCCGCTGTACCTCCCCCCGCGTCACGTTCGAGAGGAACCCGAACACCCCCTTGAACTCCGCCCGGTTGGGGGCCGTGGCCGGCCAGTCCCCCGCGCGCATCACCCCGAAGGTGATCGGCATGGGGTTGGCGTACCGGTCGAACAGCGGATGCCCCTTGGAGGCGGCCAGCAGCCGGTCGTGATACCGCTCCAGGATGTCCATCGCCTGGACCGCCTTCTTCAGAGCGCTCACCACGTCCCCGGCCCGGCCGCTGTGCCCGGCCCGGCCCGTGCAGACCACGTCGAACCAGACCGCCCCGCGCACGGACGGCAGGAGGACCAGGTCCGACGGCTCCAGCACCACGGCCCCGTCCGCCTTACATCCCCGCCGGGCCATCGCCAGCGACCCGTTCCCCCCGCACTCCTCCTCGATCACGATATGGAGCGTCACGTCCCCCTTCAGGCGGATGTCCAGGTCGTGAAGCGCGGACAGCGCCAGGTAGAGGGCGACCGCCTGCCCCTTGGCGTCGCACGCCCCGCGCCCGTAGACGACCCCGTCCCGGACCTCCGGGTCGAACGCCCGCTCCTGCCCCGGCGAGGGCGGCACCACGTCCACGTGCGTGTTGAAGACCAGGGACAGCCCCTCCCCCTCCCCTTTGCGGACGACCTCCAGGTTGGGCCGGTCCGAATAGGTCACCCCCTCCAGGGGGAACGAGTAGTCCTCGTCCTCCACGATGGACTCCGGCGTCGGGACGAGGTCACAGGCGTCCGCCCGGCCCCGGAACCGCTCGTACAGGTAACGGATGACCGGCCCCTCGTTCCCCCGCGTGGAGGGCATCCGGATCAGGTCGCACAACAGGTCCACGGCCTCTTTTCGCCGGGTCTCCAGGTAGGCGCGAATGTCCAAGCCCATAGTCTTATCCTCAATTTTTATCCATCCCCTTCAACACCTCTCCGAGAATGTCCAGCGCCTCCTCCGCCTCCTCCTCGGTGATGACCAGAGGCGGGGCCACCCGGATGACGTTCCCATAGACCCCCACCCGGCCCACGAGCAGGCCGGCCTGGCAGCAGCGATGGACGACCTCTTTGGTGAGCGCCTCCGACGGCGTCCGGCTCGCCCTGTCCTCGACGAACTCCAGGCCGATCACCAGCCCCCGCCCCCGCACGTCGCCCAGCGCCTCCACCGTCTCCGCCATCCGCCGCAGCCGCTCCAGCATCATCCGCCCCACCTTCAGGGCGTTGTCCGCCAGCCGCTCCTCCTCCATGATCTCCAGCACGGCCAGCCCTGCGGCGCACGACAGGGGATTCCCCCCCGTCGTGCTGCTCATCTCCCCCGGCCCCAGCGACGCGAACAGCCGGGACTCGGCCAGGAGCGCCGCCGTGGGCACGCCGGAGCCGATCCCCTTGCCCACGCACAGGAGGTTGGGCCTCAGCCCCTCCCACTCCAGCGCGAACATCTTCCCCGTCCGCCCGAACGAGGACTGCACCTCGTCCAGGATGAACAGGACGTCGTGGTCCCTGCACCACTCTTGAAGCCGCGTCAGATACCCCTCCGGCGGAAACACGAACCCCGCCGCCCCCTGGTAGGGCTCCACGATCATCGCCCCCAGGTCCCCGGTGGACTCTGCGTTCACCACGTCGTCGATGAAGTCCACGCAGTGGAACCCGCACGTCTCCGGCCTCATCTTGAACGGACAGCGGTAGCAGTAAGCATAGGGCGCGTGGAGGCAACCCGGCAGCGTCGGCCCGAACTGCCTCTTCGTGCCGGTCTTGCCCGCCAGGCTCATCGCCCCATAGGTCCGCCCGTGAAACGCCCCGTAGAAGGACAGGACCTCGTGCCGGCCCGTGGCGCGCTTGGCCACCCGCACCGCCGCCTCCGTGGCCTCGCTCCCCGTCGTCAGCATGAACGCCTGGTCCAGGTTCTCCGGGGCCAGGGCCACCAGCCGCTCCGCCAGCTCCACGCGGGAAGGCGTGGGGAAGTCGTAGCAGTTCATGAGCCTCGCCGCCGCCGCCTGGACGGCGCGGATGTGTTTCGGGTGGCTGTGCCCCACGTTCGTCACCAGCACCCCGGACGTGAAGTCGATGTAGCGGTTGCCGTCCACGTCCGTCACCACGACCCCTTCCGCGTGGTCCCACACCACCGGGGCCTGCTGAGTCGTGCAGCGGGGCTCCACCCTCGCCGATATCTCCAGGTACTCCTTCGACCTGGGCCCCGGCAGCCGGTCTTTTACGTGAGATTTTTTTTCGATGGTCGCCATGTCGTGTCTCCGGCAGGGGCGAGGCATGCCTCGCCCCTACTTTAATAATTCTTCCACCTCTTTATTCACCACAAACCTGGGCGGCTGCCCCTTGAGGAACCGTTCGATGTCCTCCACGATCTTGGAGCGGATGTCCCACCCGGACTCCTCCGAGTACCAGCCGAGGTGCGGGGCCAGGGTCGCGCTGTCCAGCCGGAACAGCTCCATCTCCGGGTCCGGCGGCTCCTTCTCGTAGACGTCGATGGCCGCGCCCGCGATCCACCCCTCCCGCAGCGCCTGCGCCAGCGCCCCCGCGTCCACCACCGGCCCCCGCGAGGTGTTGATCAGGTGCGCGGTCTTCTTCATCACCCGGAGCTGCCGCTCCCCGATCAGCCCCCGCGTCTCCGGCGTGAGCGACGTGTGGAGGGTCACGATGTCCGACTGCTGGAGAAGGGTCTCCAGATAGACCGTCTCGATCCCCAGCTCCCGCCTGCGCTCCGGGGAGAGGTAGGGGTCGCAGACCAGCAGGTTCACGTCGAACCCCCGCATCCGCTGCAACACCCGGCTCCCGATCCGGCCGCACCCCACGATGCCCACCGTCTTGCCCGAGAGCTTGAAGATGGGGTAGCACCGCTGGAAATCCCACTGCCCCTTCCGGCTCGACTCCTTCAGGACCTCCAGGGACACGAACAGCTTCCGCCAGGAGGCCAGCATCAGGGCCACGGTGTGCTCTGCGACCTCGTCGGGACAGTAGTCCGGGATGTTGGCCACCCGGATGCCCTTGCGCGTGGCGGCCTTCAGGTCCACGTTGTCGTAGCCGATCCCGTGCCGGATGATCAGCCGGCACTGCTCCAGCGCCCCGATCACCCCCTCCGTCATGGGGGCCATGTTGACGACCACCACGTCCGCGTCCCGAATTTTGGCGATGAGTTCCGCCTGCGGGGCGAACTTGAGCTGATACGCCTCGAACGCCACCCCCCGCTTCTCCATCTCCTCGGACTCCCACTTCAGGTCCGCCTCGATGTAGTCCGTCACCACGACCTTTGTCCGTGCCATGGCACTCCTCTCCATAGAGAAAAGTCGCATCCCCTAGCAGTGTAATGTCCTGTGGGGTGTATAGAAAAGCAAGCTCAGTGCCACCTCCTAAAAATTTTTGTAGTATAGAGTAAGACGTTTATATTAAATAGCTTGTATTTTATTCTGCTCTGGGGTGGTCCCCTTCCTGGGCAGCGAATGCGGGACACGGATGTCCCATCTCACACAGACAGAGGGCAAAAAAAGAGGCGCACCTCTTTGAGGTGCGCCTCGAACTTCTCTATTTCGTGCGTCTGTCACTTCAAAAGCGTCATCCGATGAACCGCGCTGAACTTTTCCGCCTGCATCCGGTAGAGATAGATTCCCGAGGCCACCTGCCGCCCCACCTCGTCCTTGCCGTCCCACGTGATCGTGTAGGCCCCCGCCGGCACAAACTCGTTCACCAGCGTCCGAACCTGCTGTCCCAGAATGTTATAGATCACCAGTTTGACATTCCCGTCCACCGGCGCCCGGTAGGAGATCTGCGTGGCCGGGTTGAACG
>CAYRZX010000161.1:0-14855 GCA_964428665.1 uncultured Gemmatimonas sp. | reverse complement strand
CCCCTGCGGGGAGGTGATCTCCCGCTCGGTCTTGCGCAGCCCGGCCTCCGAGATGCCCTTCAGTTCGCGCAGCAGGTGTTCCCTGAAGCGTTCGTAAGCCATGACGCCTCCTCAAGAAACAGAAGGGGAGAAGCGGGGAAGGGGGAAACGGGGAAAAATCTCCCCGGTTCTCCGTTTCTCCCTTCTCCGTTTCGGCCTTTCCCTTTTCACGGTGTTAGTACTATCTTGCCGCACTGGCCGGCGGCCATGAGGCCCATCGCCTCGTCGATCCGGTCGAAGGTCAGGCGGTGCGTGATGACGGGGGAGATGTCCAGGAGGCCGGACTCCAGGAACCAGCGGGTGCGATACCAGGTGTCGAACAGCTTCCGGCCGGTGACGCCGTAAATGGTCACGCCCTTGAAGATGATGCCCTCGGCCACGTCCAGTTCGACAGGTTTGGAGGGGATGCCGAACAGGGTCACCCGGCCGCCGTTGCGCACGGCGCGGAAGGCGCTGCGGGTCGCGTCGGGGCTGCCGGACATCTCCAGGACCACGTCCACGCCGTAGCCCTCGTTGGCCTCCACGATCCAGTCGGACAGGGTCTGGCGGCCCGTTCTGGGGTTGTAGGTCTGCGCGGCGCCCATCTTCTGGGCCAGGCTCAGGCGGTAGTCGTTGACGTCGGCGGCGAAGACGGCCGTGGCGCCGCACGCCTTCGCGACGCCGGTGGCGAACAGGCCGGTGGGGCCGCAGCCGAGCACGGCCACGGTCTTGCCGGCCACGTCCTCCACGAGCGTGGCCTGCACGGCGTTGCCGAGGGGCTCCTGGACGCTGGCCAGGTCGGGGCGGAGGGCCGGGCTGTTCTTCCAGACGGCCAGCTCGGGGACGGCCACGTACTCCGCGAAGGAGCCGTCCCGGTCCACGCCGATGATCTTGCAGTTCTGGCAGACGTGGGCCTGGCCGGTGCGGCACTGGAAGCAGACGTGGCAGACGATGTGGGTCTCGGCGGAGACGAAGTCGCCCACCCGGATGGACTCCACGGCGCTGCCGACCTCCACCACGTCGCCGCAGAACTCGTGGCCCAGGATCTGCGGGGGCCGGATGCGGTTCTGGGACCACTGGTCCCAGGAGTAGATGTGGAGGTCCGTGCCGCAGATCGAGGTGGTCCGGACCTTGATCAGGACGTCGTGGTGGCCGATGCGCGGGATGTCCACGTCCTCTATGACGACGCCCGGCTCGGGGCGCTTCTTGAGGATAGCTGACATTTTTTCGGACATGAGCTGATCGCCTCTCACAAAAAAAGCCCGCACCAAAAAGCGCAGGCTGGGCTTCAACCCCCTTGAGGGCTCCGGCCTCCGGGGCCGGCGATGATGGAGCAACCAGATTGACTTTTTAGCGACTTGTTTAGAGTGGCCGCAATATGTCGCAAATCACCACTGCACCAGAATGTAATAAAAAACGGGGGAGATGTCAAGAGGGACGTTTTCCGGCCAGGGCCATTCAGTTTTCCCTTTTTGGGGGTCACCCTGAGCGTAGCGAAGGGTCTCCTTCTGTAATGCGTTCTCCGTTCACGCCTGAAACCGGACCGCCAGCCCCTCATCCAGAAGCTGCTGGTTCAGGAACAGGCCATTTTGCAGGACCGCCTGGGGGTCGGTCGCGCCGGGCAGGTAGAACAGGTCCGACAGGTAGCGGTCGTACTTGTCCGGCCTCGTCGTGGTCATCACCACGAATGGAACCGCTGACAGCGCCCGCTCCACGAACGCCTTCGCCCGTCTTCCCGCCGCGCCCGGCATCTCCGGCGCGTCGATCCCCCGCAGCCGGAGCTTCTGCCGCACCCAGACCTGGAACCCGCAGTCGATCTCGACCCGGAGCGTGTCCCCGTCGATCACCTCTTCCACGACGGCGCGGTAGGTGTAGAGCCGGCCCGGCCCCGCCCGGCTCACCTGAAGCCGGTAGCCGTCCCCATCCCCAATCGACTCCACGACGGCGCCGGGCTTAGACGCCCCATCCAGCGCCTGGGTCAGATGCACCTCAAATCCGAGGTCCAGCCGGACCTCTCCCGACCGTTCGTGAAGAGTGGGCCGCTGGAGGAGGCGGTAGGTGTAGAGCCGTCCGCGTTTCGGGGATAACGGGGGGCCGTCTGTCTTGCCAGGGACCGCCTCCGTCTCCGTCTCCCCTCGCCCAAACGCATCTCCCTTGATCCGCTCCTCTAACTCCCGGACGGTCCAGCCGGACCTGGCCGCCTCCTGCGCGTAGAACCGCCGTTCCGCCTTCGCCGAAATCCTGGTCAGCCTCCGGTAGTGAGTCCAGGTCAATTTTGCGCTTGAGCGCAAAATTGGGAAGGCCCGGTGGAACTCCAGCATTTCATAGAGGACCCTCTGGTTGATCTTCACGTCCTCCGCCAACCGCGCCACGACCTGCTCCCCGTAGTCCGCCCGCGCCCGGTTCGCCAGGACGTGGCTGTGCAGGAGCCGGCCGATCTCCCAGTAGGTCTGCGCCTTCTCCCGCTCCACGGCCTGCTGCGCCCGCTGCCGGCCGCTCAGGAGCAGCCGGACGACCTCCTGGCGGAGGGATGGGTAGTCGGATGTGACGAGATGGGTGGACATTTCAAAGAAATTCCCGCTCTTTATTGACAAATACGCCGGTACCTATTGGCCTTTCGAATCATGCTAATGCCAGGCCATTGCTGTTTATCCGGGGGTAAATAGATCCGCTCGTCCAAGAAGTGTTTGAAGTCTTCTATCCCTCCATGCAGTTTAAGGGCCTCGAGTTGCCGTTCCTGTTCAAGATTAATTCTCATCACATAGTCTTCGTCAAGGTAAATCAATCCGCCGTCAAACGCCCGATGGTAAGTCGGTGACAGAGCTATGCCATTACGCACGTCATCGGCAGCCTCTTCAGCCTGAACCGGCAGGATGTGGGCTGCGTCGACAAGACGCATCTGCATCCGGGTAATGGAGCATCTATTGTCGTAGGCATGGAGCACTTGCCGGCGGAAGGAGGCTGATCGAGCCCATCGGTTAACGGTGGAGAGAATTCTCTGACGTTTAGGGGTAAGTTTGGAGATCTCTTTCTCGGCGATCTCTTCAAGCGCCGATGCCTTGGACAGAAGTTTGTACATGGCGGCGTTCTTGCCCAGACGGTGAAGGTCTCCGGAATTGGCCATGTAGTTCAACATCTGATCGGGTCGAATGCCGACGGCTATTTCCTGGTTGCTCTTTCTATCGAAGGAAATACCGTCCTCCAAAGCTCTATGGATGCATTTGATGTCGATTTGAACGGACGGAGAACCCGTGGTGAACGTGCGATGACGAATCAGGTCAAAACCTGCAAACATTCTCAGGTTCGGTTCATATCCAAGCAATAGGGTGTAGCCTTTGGGATTGAGGGGCAGTGGCGAGGAGACGGTCGTCATCTGGATTCGATATTCATCGGGGAGACTCGGCCTTCCGCCATGGGTGAGTGTCCACGCATAGACCCAGGCTTCCACTCCTCCGATTTCCATCTCGACGATAAACCTCCGGGGGTGTTGCCGAAGGGATGATACGAGGATACCGGAGGCCCCCGAGTCCTGAAAGGCATCGAGGATAGCATTCACAAGCTTGAGGGCATCGATTGCGGGCATGGGTCAGGTTTTCTCTCTCGTGTTTTGTTTTTTGGGCTTGGTGGATGCTTTCGCTTTTGTCTTGATATGTCGTTTCAATCTCGTGCGATACGTGGCCGGTCCCTCATGGAGGGGCGCCGGTCTGCCCTTAATGTCCGGCTCGGAACACCTATCTTTCGACCTGAGCCGTCGGTTCTGACCTCCATCTTCGGATAGCGGATCGTCTTCCAAACGGTTCCACATGGCAGAAGGATGGCAGATTCTGTAGAAGATTTCTTTTGCAGGTTTAGTTTCGGGCAGGTCGGGGAAAAGCGTTGCTTCTCCATTTTCGAAGCGGCCAAGGGCGCCGGTGAGATATTCTTTCACGTTGTCGCAGCAGATCCATCTTCGCTTCAGTCGTTCGGCGACTTCCCCAGTCACGCAACTTCCAGCAAAGGGATCGAAAACCAGATCCCCCGGATCGGTCAGCATACGGATAAAGAACTCGGGTACGTCGCTCGGGAACCGGGCCGGGTGTTGTGGTAGGCCCCTTTCCTTACAGTAACGCAGGTAATGCGAGTTGCTTTCGGTGTTGGGGATGGCCAGCAGATTCGGAGGGATTGATGCGTTGTTGTTGATGTTGAACTTGGTGCTGATGTCATGACCGCTGGGTCGCTTCTTCGCTTTATACCCGTTTGCAAGCAAGCTCTTCATCGAGTCGCTATATGGAGCAAGTACACGGCGATTGCTGGCCTTGGGCCAGGAAGTCTTGGACAGCCACCAGACACAGTTGACAGCGTCCTTGACGCGTACTCTGCGGACGGTGACCCATTCTGCAGGAGTCGGCAGTTTCGAGGGGTTCCACCAGAAAATTTCCTGGGCGAGGTGGAAGCCGAGGTCCTTGCATAGCATGATGAGCAGTTCAAAATGGTAGAGACTCCGGGTGGGTTGTCCGCGGTTCCACGCACCACCGATGTCGACGACGAGGGAACCGTGTGGCTGTAGGATGCGGTGGAACTCGAGACCGAAGGGATGGAACCAGTTCAGGTAGTTATCGGCATCGACGTTGCCATAGGTTTTTTTACGGACCAAGCCGAACGGAGGACTGGTCACGATGAGGTCAACAGAGGCGTCATCCACTTCGGTACGCATGAACTCCAGCGAGTCCACGCAGTACATCCGACCATGTTTGGTTTCGTAAAAAGGTTTGGTTCTTGAATGTGTGTCCATGTCAACATCCTTCCCCATTCAGTGGGCAGAAACAGGATGACGCATCTCATCTGACTTTCGAGGCTACCTTATCAACATTAACCCCTATTGCATCGTAATCCAAGTTGTGATTATCCAGAATATTTCTGGATATCCCATCCGCCACAGCCGAACCTTGAACTGGCGCATCCCGAATGTACCTTCATCAGTTGGGCTTGTCAACAAGGTTCCTCGTGCCATGCTACCATCTCACAGAGCAAGGAAGTCTTTGGCCGAAGATCGCCGGGAGGATCACCATCCACCCTACAACACATATTTAAACCGACCTTTTCTGGACCTTCAGGGGCCAGTGCGTAACTCGTATTTGAACAGCAGTTCCGTATTCAGGCCTCAGGGTGAATCTTCCCATGTTCCTCTAACCACGCCCTTCCCTTTTCCGTCAGCAGGTATCGCTGTCTGCTGCTCCGGGGTTTATCGGGGATGGTCATTTCCAGTAACCCCTCCGCCAGCAGGGGACCGAGTACTTGGCGCCTGAACTTGGTGCGGTCCGATCTGCCGACAATCGCCATCAACTCCACAAGCGGCTGCTCCTTCAGGCACTTGGCGAGAATTTCGACTTGGTGCCGACTTGGTGCCGACTTGGTGCCGACTTGCGGGGTCGGCGGACCGATCATGCGTCCCTCAGCCGGCCGAAAACGCACGATCACCTCTCCCTGCTGACATTCAAATTCGGGTGGAGGCAGCCCTGCCGCCACAGTGATCTCCCGCATCTTAAGCGTCCCGCGTCCCCACGTTTCAATGATCCCCCGGCGATAGAAGGCGCGTGCGATGAGCGGGTTCCAGGGACGCGAGGCATGGGGCCGCGTCAGGTCCTCCGGCGTGAGATCGAACGGCAGCACGCCGGTGCTGGAAATCTCCAGGCGGTCGTCGTAAATGGCGACGCTGATCGTCCCGCCCCCGATGCTGTAATCCCGGTGACAGATCGCGTTCGCCAGGGCCTCGCGCAGCGCGGCGGGCGGATAGAGCGGATCGTCCACCCGCTCGAACACGTTCGGCAGGATGCGCCCGGCCACCGGCAAATGGTCGCGGATGAACCGCTGCGCCCGCTGGAACAGGTCAAAGGCGTTGCCGTGTTCCTGGCGGTTGTCGATAAACTCCGTCTTGTCCACGCCCCGGAACCGGGCCATCTTCAGAAGGCACTGCGTATACCCCGGCAGCAGCCGCTCCGCCTTCCCGAACAGAACGACCGCCGCGTTCAAAAGCTGTCCGTCTTGAATCAGCCCCAACCCCGTTAGGAGGGCGGTGGCGTTTCGCGTCCCCGGCTCCTCCAGGCGCTCCCGGCGGATCGCCTCATCCACCGTCCGGGTGATCTCGGACCTGTCCAGATCCTTCAGCGCCAGCCCGCGAGCGGGCTGGTTCTCCCACCGGTGGACCGCGTGCATCCGCTCCAACAGCATCCGCTCATACCGCGACTGCGGCATCCGGTGGGTGGAAGGCCCATGCCGCACATAGGCGCGGCCATCGTAAGTATAGGGGCCGCCTCCTCCAGGAACCCGCAACAGGACCACCGCCTGATCGCCCCTCATTGAGACCGTTTCGATATCCGGGAAGGCGGGAGGCTCAATCCGGCGAAGCTCGCTGGCGACCTCCTCCAGCGTCTTGCCGGAGACCTGCTGGCCCACAATCTCTCCGCGATCTGTGACCCCAAACAGGACAAACCCGCCCAGGCCGTTGAGCATGGCGCAGACCGTCTTCGCGGCCTCGGTGCGCTGGCCTGTGGATCGCTTGAATTCGAGCCGGTCGGACTCGCCCTGGATGACGAGTTTTTTCAGTTCCCTCAGATTCATCGGGCATCCCGCGACACAGGCGTTGCAATCTCTGACCTGCCACAAAGGCGGGCCTTCCAGGCAAGAATATAGTCTCAATCGCCCCGCAAGGCAAGGTCCGCGTCGCGTCCTTCTCCCTTGACACACCTCCTCCTTCTTCGTATACTCTCTGAGAGGGAGGGCCAAAACCCTCTACAGAAGGAGAAAGATCATGGTCCGATACGTCGTCATTCTGCTGACCCTGGTCGGGGTCACGCTGTTCGCGTCCAGCGACGCGCACGCCATCGTCGGGGTCTCCGTGAAGCTCGGGGCGGGCGTCATCCGGAACAACGGCGTCCCCGGCGGGATGGCCGCCGTGGAGCTGGGCCCGCTCAGCCCGTTCGTCGAGGTCTTCCGGAAGTCCGGCGCGACCACGTTCAACATGGGGGGGAACCTGATGTTCAAGCTGCCCCTCCCCTTAGTCAAGCCCTACGGGGGCGCCGGGGGCGGGATCAGCCGGATCTCCGGCGGGGGGACCTCCGACTCCCACGGCCTGTTCGACCTGGTGGCCGGCGCGGACGTGAAGCTGCCCGGCACGGCCGGCCTGTTCGCGCAGGTCAAGTACTTCTACACCTTCGGGAACGGGGCCTTCGTCGTGCGGGACGTGGCCTTCCAGGCGGGCGTGGTGTTCGGGTTAGGAATCTGAGGAGGCCTTTTGCCCCGGATCAAGCTCACCCTCATCGGCGCCGGCTCCCGCTTCACGTTCGGGGTCGTCGCGGACCTGATCCGCTGTCCCGCCTTCGCCGGGAGCGCCGTGGGCCTCGTGGACACGGACCCCGACGCCCTCGACCTCTCGGCCCGCATCGCCGGGCGGATGGTCTCCGAGACGGGCGCGGACCTCCGGGTCGAGCGGTCTCCCCACCGGCGGGACCTCCTGCCCGGCAGCGACTTCGTCCTGAACTCCATCTCGGTGGGGGAGCCCTGGGCGCGGGAGCGGGACGTGGCCGTGGGCGAGCGCTACGGCGTCTACCAGCCCACCTCGCAGACCGTCGGCCCCGCCGGGTTCGCGCGCGGCCTGCGGGTGATCCCCCACGCCGGGGCCATCGCCAGGGACATCGCGGACCTCTGCCCGGAGGCCGTGGTCCTCAACCTGGCCAACCCCCTGTCCGCGGTCTGCCGCTCCATGATCCGGGGGACCGGCCTGACCGTGATCGGCCTCTGCGAGCAGTGGAAGGTGACCCTCCGGCCCTTTGCGGAGGCCCTCCAGGTGTCCCCAGACGCGCTCGACTGCCTGTCCGTGGGCATCAACCACCTCACCTGGGCGCTGGCCCTCCATCATGGGGGACGGGACGCGCTGCCCGAGGCCCTTCGCCGCCTCCACGCCCCCGAAGGAAAGCCCATCCTCGATACCCTCCCGGTCTCTCGCGAGGTCTACGACGCCTTCGGGCTCTGGCCCACCGGCACGGAGGCCCACGTCGCCGAGTTCTTCCCCTATTTCCTCACGCCGGAGACGCGGGGCGGCGCGGACTACGGCCTGGTCACCCGGCACACCACGCAGGAGCAGGTCGAGGCGCGGAGGGCGGAGCGACAGGCCCTGGCCGACGGACGGGCGCCCCTCGACCCGCTTCTGGCCCCTTCCGGCGAGAGCGCCGTGGAGATCGTCTCGGCCCTCACGGGCGTCTCGGCGCCAGGCCTCCAGATGGTGAACGTCCCGAACGCCGGGCTGATCGACAACCTCCCGGAGGAGGCCGTCGTGGAGCTTCCGGCGCACGTGGGGCCTGCCGGGGCGCGGGGCCTGAAGATCGGTCCCCTCCCCCAGCCGGTGGCCCAGGTCCTGTCGAGCCGCGCCGCGCAGCAGGAGCTGTTGGTGGATGCGGCCCTGAGCGGGGACCGGAGGCTCGCGCTCCGGGGCCTCCTCCTGGACGCCCAGATCGTCTCCCTGAGCGCGGCCCGCCGTATCCTGTCCGAATCTCTGTCCGCCAACGCCGAATGGCTGCCGAGTTTCTAGACCTCACCCCCTAACCCCCTCTCCCATCCTTCGACTTCGCTCAGGACAGGCAGGGAGAGGGGGAACAGCCTTGTCAAAATGACTAATAGCGCGACGCAGAAGGGCTAACCACCAGGGCTCAGGTGAAGCATTTGGTGGCAGTGGACACCTCTAAATGATCCGTCTTCTGGAGCCATGCCCTTGCGTCGCGCAAGCCTCTCCGGCGTTTGAGGAGTGCCCTTCTTTTGTCCAACTTTTCTTGGGCAAGCAAGAAAAGTTGGAAAAGGAGGGGCAGGGAAGTGAATCCTCGAAGGAGAATCTCCGTGCTGACTCCTGAGCAGAAGAGTTTCTACAATACTTTTGGCTTTCTGATCTTCCGCCAGTACTTCTCCCCCCCGGAGATGGACCGGATCACCGGCGCGTTCGAGGAGGTGCTCCAGGAAAACCTCGGGGGCCGGCCCTTTGCGGGTGAGCGGCGTCACATGGTCCTCGGCTGCATCGAGCGCCGGCCCGAGCTGGCCGGGCTGGTGGAGGACGACCGCATCTACGGCGTCCTGGAGGACCTCCTCGGCCCGGACTTCGTCTGGATCACCAGCGACGGCAACTACTACGTCGGCGACACCTCCTGGCACCCGGACATGAAGCGGTGGCAGCCGGCCTTCAGCGTCACCAGCAGCTATCCGGTCGTCAAGATCGCCTTCTACCTGGACCCCGTCGAAAAGGACACTGGCTGCCTCCGGGTGATCCCCGGCTCACACCTCGACCCCTTCCACACCGCCCTGGAGCCGATAATGCAGCACCGCAGGGTCCCGCCCGTCTACCCCTTCGGAGTCCCTGGCTCTGAGATCCCCTGCTATCCGCTGGAGTCCGAGCCGGGGGACGTGGTCCTGCTGAACCAGGGGCTCTGGCACGCCTCGTTCGGCGGGAGCAGCCGGAGGCGGATGTTCACCCTCAACTTTGCCTCGAGGCCCACGACCGGGGCGCACGAGGCCCTCCACCGCCACCTCTACCAGAGCCATTTCCAGCACCAGCAGGGCCACCCCCTGGGGCCGCGCGGGGTCTATCTGCCGGAGTTCCTGTCCGGTGGCGGCCCTCGCCGTCAGTCCATGGTGCGGCAGATCGTTGAATGGGGATTCGTGTAATTGACGCGAGACGACCTGGGCCGGATGTACGGCGTGGGCCTGATGGCCTTCATCCTCTTCCTGAGCACCATGGTGGGGGTCCCTGTCCTGCCTCAACTGTCGAAGGAATTGGGGGCGGACGCGGCCGGGGTCCCCATCGTGGTCTCCGCGGCCCTGGCGACCGTGGTCCTGGCCCAGTTCTTCACCGGGGTCCTGGCCGAGACGTATCTCCTCTGCTTCGTCTATGCCACAGAGGCCTTCGAGCAGAGGCACATGGGGACCTCGATGGGGGCGTTCGACTCCGTCATGGACCTCTCCCTGTTCATCGGCCCGCTGATGGCGGTCTCGATCTACAAGTCCACCGGCCAGATGGCCCCTGTCTTTCTGCTGGCCGTGGCCCCCGCCGCCCTCGCCCTCTTTGCGACGGCCTTATGGCTGCCTCAAAGTGAGACGGCAAACGTGAAACGTGAAACGTGAAACGTGAAACGGAAGGTGTCTTGCCTTTACGTTTGACGTTTGACATTTGACGTTTGACGGGTTTTTCTTATGTCTGATCCCCTCGCCTTCATCGACGACGAACTCCGCGATCTGGAGGGGCGCGGCCTCCGCCGCCGGCTCCGCGCCGTGCAGGGGCCTCAGGGGCCTCGCGTGACCGTGGAGGGCCGGGCGCTGCGGCTGTTCTGCTCCAACGACTACCTCGGCCTGGCGAACCACCCGGCGCTCATCGCCGCCGCGAAGGAGGCCGTTGAGCGCTATGGCTACGGGACCGGCGCGTCCCGCCTGGTCTCCGGCACGATGGAGGCGCACGTGGCGCTGGAGGGGCGGCTGGCCGGGTTCCTGGGGACCGGGGCGGCGCTGGTCTTTCCGTCCGGGTACGCGGCCAACGTCGGCGTCATCCCGGCCCTGGTCGGGCAGGGGGACGCGGTCATTCTGGACCGCCTGAACCACGCCAGCATCGTGGACGGGGCGCGGCTGTCCGGCGCGAAATTGCTCGTCTACCCCCATCGGGACGTCGAGCGGCTGCGGGAGGTCCTGGGGCGTCACACGGCCTTCCGCCGGAGGCTGATCGTCACGGACGGCGTCTTCAGCGTGGACGGGGACATCGCCCCCCTGCGAGAGATTCAGGCCCTGGCCCGGCAGCACAACGCCATTCTGATGGTGGACGACGCCCACGGCACGGGCGCGCTGGGGGAGAGGGGGCTGGGGACGCTCGAACATCACGGTCTGGAGGGGGTGGATGTCCTGATGGGCTCCCTGAGCAAGGCCCTGGGCGCGTCGGGGGGGTTCATCGCCGGGGGCCGGGGGCTGATCGACTACCTGATCAATCGCTCGCGGGGCTTCATCTTCACCACGGCCCTGCCGCCGGACGCCTGCGCGGCCGCGGCCGCGGCCCTCGACCTCGTGGCCTCGCAGCCTGAACTCCGGGCGCGGCTCTGGAAAAACGTGGGGCAGGCGAAGCGGGGGTTGCTGGCGATGGGTTTCGACCTGATGGGGTCGGAGACGCAGATCATCCCCGTGCGCATCGGGGACGCGAAGAGGGCCGTGGAGGTGTCGGACTTTCTGCATGAGCGGGGCATCTTCCTGTCCGCCATCCGGCCCCCCACCGTGCCCGAGGGGGAGAGCCGGCTGCGGCTGACGGTCACTGCGGCGCACGACGAGGAGGATATAGTCTGTCTGCTAGGCGCAATGAAGGATGTACAAAGACATTTTTACTGATACACAAAATCTCAAAGACGCCGACCGGCGATTCGTCTGGCACCCCTTCACGCAGATGCAGGACTACGCGCGCGAGGCGCCGGTGGTCATCGCGAGGGGGGACGGGGTCTATCTGGAGGACGTGGACGGCAATCGCTACCTGGACGGGTTCGCCTCCATGTGGTGCAACGTGCACGGCCACCGCGTCCCGGAGATCGACGCGGCGATCCGGGCGCAGTTAGACGCCGTGGCCCACACCACGCTGCTGGGGCTTTCCAATGTCCCGGCGATCCGCCTGGCCGAGCGCCTGGTGGAGATCGCCCCGGCGGGCCTGACCCGCGTCTTCTACTCGGACGACGGGGCCACGGCTGTGGAGGTGGCCGTCAAGATGGCCTTCCAGTACTGGCGTCAGCGGCGCGACCCGAGGCCGGGGAAGACGAGGTTCGTCCGTCTGGAGGCGAGCTATCACGGCGACACGGTCGGCGCGATCAGCGTGGGCGGCATCGACCTGTTCCACGCGGCTTACCGGCCCCTGCTGTTCGAGTCCATCCCCGTCCCGTCGCCCCACCGGTACCGGTGCGCCTTCTGTCAGGGTCAGCCCGCCTGCTCAGGGGCGTGCGGAGACGCGCTGGAGGGGGCGCTTCAGGAGCGGTCCGGGGAGGTCGCGGCGGTGATCGTGGAGCCCCTCGCGCAGGCCGCGGCCGGGATGATCACGCACCCGCCGGGCTATCTGCGAAGGGTGGCGGACCTCTGTCGGCGTTACGAGGTCCTCCTGATCGCCGACGAGGTGGCCACCGGGTTCGGGCGCACGGGGCGGATGTTTGCGTGCGAACACGAGGGGGTGACGCCGGACCTGTTCTGCCTGGCCAAGGGCCTCACGGGCGGATACCTCCCCTTAGCCGCGACCCTGACCACGGACGAGGTCTACAGGGCCTTCCTGGGGGACTACGCGGAGCGCCGGACCTTCTTCCACGGCCACACCTACACGGGCAACCCCCTCGGCTGCGCCGCGGCCCTGGCCAACCTCGACCTGCTTCAGAGGGAGGGTTTCTGGGAGGACCTGCGCCGGAGGGTTCGCCTGCTGTCGGAGGGGCTGGAGCGGTTCCGGGACCTGCCGCACGTGGGGGAGGTCCGGCAGTGCGGGTTCATGGTGGGGATCGAACTCGTGAGGGACCGCGAGACGCGGGCGCCCTGCCGGTGGGAGGAGCGGGTCGGCGTCCGGGTCTGCGCGGAGGCGCGGGGGAGGGGGCTGCTCATCCGGCCCCTGGCGCACGTGATCGCGCTGATGCCGCCCCTGAGCATCGGGGATGCGGACCTGAGGCGCATGCTGGACATCACCTATGATTCGATCCGCGAGGTGACGGAGACGTGAAGGGCATCTTCGTCACCGGCACGGACACCGGCGTGGGCAAGACCGTCATCGCCGCCGGGATCGCCGCCGGGCTGAGGGCGCGGGGCTTCGACGTCGGCGTGATGAAGCCCGTCGCAGCAGGAGGGCGAGAAGACGCGGACCTGCTCCGCCTGGCCTCCGGGGCGGACGACGACCCGGACCTGATCAACCCGGTCTGCCTGCGTCACCCGCTGTCCCCCAACGTGGCCGCGCAGATCGAAGGCGTCTCGGTCGACATCGCCGGGATCGAGCGGGCGGCCCGTCAACTCTCACGGCGACACGACCTGCTCGTCGTGGAGGGGGCCGGCGGCCTGCTCGTCCCGATCCGGGACGACTTTTTCGTGGCCGACCTGGCCCTGAGGCTCGGCCTGCCTCTGTTGATCGTGGCCCGGCGCGGGCTGGGGACGATCAACTACACGTTGATGACGATGGAGTGCGCAAAGGGGAGGGGGATCGCGGTGGCGGGCGTGGTCTACAACGATGCGGTCAGGACGGAGGAGGGGATCGCGGAGCGGACGAACCCGGAGGTGGTCGAACGGCTGTCGGGCGAGCCGTGTCTGGGCATCGTGCCGTTTGCGGAGGGATTGGATTTGGCGCGGGCGGGGCCGGAGGACTTTGTCCGGCGCGTCGCCGGGCACATAAATCTGGACAGGTTGATGGAGCGGATACACCCCTAATCGACCGGCCTCCCAACATCGAGATAGGGCTTAAGGTGAGCCAGGATGAGGTCACGGGTCTGTTCCGCCAATTTCAGGGCCTGCTCGCCCTGGTCGCGGGACAGTGGCGCAAAGTCCCCCGGATAGCGGAACTCCACCCCGTAAGGCGTCAATACATCTGCCGGGGCCAGATGCCCGGCCAGGGCCTGATCCACCTGCGCGATCAGTTGCCGCAGGAGCGCGATGTTGTGGGTCTTCGGGAATTCGATCTGATGGCGGACGAGACACGCCTTGATGAACTTCTCGGCGGCCTGCTGGGCGTGGAATCCCACGTTCTCGTAGTCCTCAAAATCGCCTCCGAGCAGGATCGAGGCCGCCCGGAGGTCTCTGTGCGCCCTGTCCAGCCACTGCTGAACGAAGTCCCATTTGACCTGCTCAGGCGTTCTCATAAAGCACCACCCCGTACCTGTGCGCCGGGTAGGCAAAGCCGCCGATCACGTCCTTCGTCTCCTCGAACTCCTCTTCTCCCATCACCCATATATCCACCGAGTAGGACAGATCATCCAGCGCCCGGCGCAGACGCCGCGTCTCCTCCCACCTGGACACCGGGTCCGCCTCGATGACCAGCAGGTCGAAATCGCTGTGAGGTGCGGCAGCGCCCCGCGCCCGTGAGCCATAGAGGATGATCCGGCGAATCCGCCCGCCGCTCTGGTCAAGCAGTTTATCCTTCAACGCCCCGGCAGCCTTGTAATCGCTCTCGGCAATCATTTTTCTCCTTCGTTCACGCCCGGCTGAAACGGATGATCTTGTAGCCCTCCCGCCTGATTCGTTTGCAGACCCTGTAAAATTCCGTCGCGTCCCCCACGATGCGGGCGAACACGCTCACCTGCACGGGCCCCTCCGGGGAGCTGGGCCGGGCGTCCCGGTCGTAGAACCAGCAGATCTCCGCAAGGCTCTCCGGGTAGAAGTAGGAGGTCCCGCCCTGGATCGAGAAGTAGGCCACGTCGCCGGGCAGTGCCCGGCTGGTGACGTTCTCCGGGGGGATGGAGATCATTTTCGGGAACTTGTAGACGACCTCGCTGCCGGAGTAGACCGCGTGGACGACCTCCCCTTCGAGGGGCAGGAGGTTCCAGATCGTCCGGCACGTGCGCGGGGCCCGGTCCTCCAGCAACTCCGCCTCCACAGACACGCCCTCGTTCACGAAGGTCATGACCATGCGCCTGGCCTTCGCTGCCCTCCTTGCTCGTTTGCTCATGAATCCTCCTAAATCTTGTGCATGGAACGATATCGCCTGACGCACAGGCCCTCACCCCGCCTCGCTGACGCTCGGCTTCCCCTCTCCCGTACACGGGAGAGGGGAAGCCGAGCGTCAGCGAGGCGGGGTGAGGGCTGTCACGCTTCACGCATTTCCTCAAACCTCCTCAGCACCTGCT
>CAYRZX010000160.1:0-14868 GCA_964428665.1 uncultured Gemmatimonas sp. | reverse complement strand
CATACCCTTGCCCTCGTTCAACCCCCATTCTGCCCGCCAGCACGCCTCGACGCTCGCTTTCCCCAGGCTCGTCGGAAGCCCGGGAGAGGCCCGCGCGGTCCGCTACATTGCGGACCAGTTCCGGCGCTCCGGCCTCGTCGTGACCGAGGAGCCGTTCGGGTTTTCGACCCGGCCGTGGAGTGTCCTGAGAGTCGCCCTGGCCCTGTCGGCCGTGACCCCCCTGATCGCGGCCTGGGCCGTGGGACGGCATCCCCTCCTCGCCTGCCTCCTCTCCGCGCTGCCCGTGACCCTGGGCCTCCTCTCCAGCCCCCTCACGCTGCGCCTGCTGGCCGGCGCGGTGCGGGGCGCTGAGGAGGTGCCCGGCGGGGACGGCCTGGGGCGCTCCCGCAACCTGACGGCCCGCCGGCCCTCGGATGCGGGCAAGGACGGCCCCCTCGTCGTCCTGATGGCCCATTACGACTCCAAAGGCCAGGGCATGTCCCTCCCCCTCCGCATCCTGCTGTTCCTGACCTTCGCCGTCGGAGGGGTCGGCCTGTTCCTGCGAACCGTCTGGGCAGCCACGCTGACCCTGAGCGGCATCGACCCCCTGTCGGCAGGCCTCGGCCTCCTCGCCGCCCTCTCCGCCCTCGCCACGGCCCCCATGCGGGCGGACAACCGGTCCCCAGGGGCCGTGGACAACGCCTCCGGCGTCGGCGTCCTGCTCGGCCTGGCCGAGGCCGTCGGCAAAGACCCCCAATGCCTCCCCGGCGCAGAGATCGTGTTCGTGGCCACCGGCGCGGAGGAGGTGGGGCTGCAGGGCGCGTTCGCCTTCCTGAAAGGACACGCGGAGGAGTTGAAAAGCGGCCGGCGCGTCTGCGTCCTCAACTTCGACGGCCCCGGCGTCGCCGGAGAGGTCTACGCCTCCTCCAAGACGGGCCTGCGCCCCCGGTCGCCCCGCCTCACGAGACTCATCCGGGAGGCCGGCGCTGCGGAGGGGGTCCGGGTGCGCTCCCCCGCCTTCGTCATCGGCGCGATGGCCGACCACTTCCCTTTCGTCCGAGAGGGCATCGAGGCCGTCACCCTCGCCGCCTTCGGCCGGGACTCCCTGACGATCCACACCCCGCGCGACACGCCCGACCGCCTCGACGCCGGGACGATGGGGCGCGTGGGCCGGATCGCGCTGAGGGTCATCCGCCGGATCGAGGAAGGGGCGCCCTGAAGGCCGTCGAACGGCCCCGCAAATAGCTGTGGCATGTCTGAGCGGGATGTGTTATTTTTGAGGGAAGGGCGCGCCTCTGTGGCGCCCTTTGAGGCCAGAACATACGGAATGTGGAACCAGAAAGGATGGGTGGAGCGATGGCGAAGATCCCTGTGGCGCTTCAGATGTACACCGTCCGAGACCAGCTCAAGGAGGACTTTGAGGGGACCTTCCGGAAAGTGGCGCAGATCGGCTACGCGGGCGTGGAGTTTGCGGGCACGGGCGACAGGACCGCGTCGGAGTTGAAGAAGTTCCTGAACGACCTGGGGCTGAAGCTCGCCGGCAGCCACGTGGGCTGGGCGGCCCTGGAGTCCGACCTGAACAGGGTCATCGAGGACAACCTGACCCTGGGCAACCCCTACGTGGTCTGCCCCTCCGTGCCCCAGGACCGCCGGGGGAGCGCCGACGGCTACCGGGAGACGGCCCGAAGGCTGTCGCAGATCGGCGAGGCGTGCAAGGGGCAGGGGATTCAGCTCTGCTACCACAACCACAGCTTCGAGTTCCAGAAACTCGACGGGAAGTACGCCCTGGACATCCTCTACGAGGCGTCCGACCCCCGCTTCCTGCAGGGGGAGATCGACACCTACTGGGTGCAACACGGCGGCGAGGACCCGGCGGCCTACATCCGGAAGTACGCCGGGCGTTCCCCCCTGATCCACCTGAAGGACATGGAGCCCGGCCAGGAGCGGTTCTTCGCCGAGGTGGGTGAGGGCATCCTGGACTTCAAGGCCATCTTCGAGGCCTCTGAGGCGGGCGGCGCGGCCTGGTACATCGTAGAGCAGGACCGCTGCCGTCGCAGCCCCATCGACAGCGCCCGCCTGAGCTTCGAGAACCTGAAGAAGATGGGGAAGGTGTAAACGCTCATAGATCAGCAGGGGCGTTCCGTGGAACGCCCCTGCTGTCTGCTCAGGAGGTCATCGCCCATGCCCGGCCGGCCCTACGTGCTCGCCGAGACGACGTGGAAGACAGTCAAGCAGACCGCCTATGAGGTGGCTGTCCTCCCCTGGGGGGCCACGGAGGCCCACAACTACCACCTCCCCTACTCGACGGACGTGGTGGAGTGCGACCGCATCGCGACGGAGGCCGCCCGCGTCGCGTGGGAGCGGGGGGCGAAGGTGGTGGCCCTCCCCACCGTCCCCTTCGGGGTGAACACCGGCCAGCTCGACGTGAAGCTGGACATCAACATGAACCCGAGCACGCAGCTCGCCGTCCTGAACGACGTCGCGGAGTCCCTGGCGCGTCAGGGCATCCCCAAGCTGCTCGTCCTGAACGGCCACGGCGGAAACGACTTCCGGCAGATCATCCGCGAACTCCTGCCCCGGCGCCGCCTCTTCATCTGCGCAATCAGCTGGTACCAGATCCTGGACCTGAAGGCGTTCTTCGACGAGCCCGGCGACCACGCCGGAGAGATGGAGACGAGCCTGATGCAGGTCTTTGCGCCGGAGTGGGCGCTCCCCCTGTCCGAGGCCGGAGACGGCGCGGAGCGCAGGTTCAAAGTGAAAGGGTTGCGGGAGGGCTGGGCCTGGACGCAGCGGGAGTGGACCAAGATGACCGCGGACACGGGCGTGGGAGACCCCGCGAAGGCCACGCCGGACAAGGGCCGGCGCTACTTCGAGGCGGTCACGAAAAAAATCGGCGAGTTTCTGATCGAACTGGCGGCTGCGGACGTAAATGATCTGTACGAGTAGCTTGGAGGAGGGACATGAAGAACGGTTTCTTCAAGGGTCATGGTCTCGGAAACGATTACATCGTGATTGATCCCTCAGAACTGGAGGTGCGCCTCACCCCGGCCAACATCCGCGCGATCTGCGACCGCAACTGGGGCCTGGGGAGCGACGGCATCCTCACGCTCGAAAAGTCGAAGAAGGCTGACTTCGGCCTGCGCATCTTCAACCCCGACGGGAGCGAGGCCGAGAAGTCCGGCAACGGCCTCCGCATCTTCGCCCGCTACCTGCACGCCACGGGCAGGACCCGTCGCAAGACGTTCACCGTCGAGACCAGGGGCGGCCTCGTGAAGGTCGACCTGCACGTGGACCGGCGCGGCGACGCCAGCGCCGCCACGGTCGAGATGGGCCAGGCCACCTTCCAGCCCAAAGCCCTCCCCTGCACCCTGGCCGTGGACGAACTCATCCAGCGCCCGATCACCGCCGCCGGCCAGAGGGTCATCTTCACCGGCGTCAGCGTCGGCAACCCCCACTGCGTCGTCTTCAAGCCCAGGGGCCAGAAGTGGACGCGCGAGGACCTGCTCAGGCTGGGGCCCGAACTCGAAAACCACCCCATCTTCCCCAGGCGCGCCAACGTCCAGCTCGCCGTCCCCACCGGCCCCCACGAGCTCTTTATCCTGATCTGGGAGCGCGGCGCGGGCGAGACCCAGGCCTCCGGCTCCTCCGCCTGCGCGGTGGCCAGCGCCGCCGTCCGCCTCGGCCTGGTCAAAAGCCCTGCGGTGGTCAAGGCCCGCGGGGGGACCCTGCACATCGACGTGGCCCCGGACTTCAACCTGACCATGAAAGGCCCTGTGGCCGAGGTCGCGCGCGGGACCTTCAGCCCGTCCTTCCTCCGGACGCTGAAGTAGCTACTCTTCTCGCGCAAACATCGACGGCTGATACGGCAAAAACTGCCCCCGCTCCTCATAGAGGCGGTGGTACTTCTTCACCTTCTCCTCGTCCACCTCAACACAGAGCCCCGTGCCCCTGGGCGCGCCCCACGCCGGCCCCGTCGCTATCGGAAGCGGCGCGGTCAGGACGTCGTCCGTCATCATCTCCGCCGTCTGCTGATTGCCGTCCACCAGATTCGGCAGAGTCAGGCAGGCGTGGTGCATGGCCGCGGCCATGACGCCCAGCTCCCCGTGCGTGTGCTTGCAGACGCGCAGCCCCTCCAGGTGGGCCAGGTGGCTCAGGCGATGGAACTGCGCCAGCGTCCCCACCCAGGCGCTGCTGAAGCAGAGGACGTCCGCCGCCCGGCTGCGGACCACCTCGTGCGCGTCGCTGACCCGCCAGAGCCCCTCGTTGGCCGCCAGGGCCACCGGCGTGCGGCCCCGGAGTTCGGCCATGTCCCGGACGGGGTCGGGCCAGACCGGCTGCTCGGCGAAGTCGATCCGGTAGCGGTCGAGCTCCGTCAGATAGCGCACGGCCTCGTTCAGGGACCAGGCCCCGTTGGCGTCGACCCGGATCTTCCGCCCCGGCCCGATGGCCTCCCGCAGCGCGGCCACCATCGGAAGCTCCGCCTCGAAGTCGATGCCCACCTTGACGTAGAACACCGAGTAGCCCATCTCCACCCCCCGCCGGGCCTGGGCCGCGACGTCCTCCGGCGTCCCGTAAGCCAGGTAGTAAAAATAGTCCACGCTGCGCCGGCGCAGGCCCCCCAGCAGGTTGTAGACGGGCTGGCCACACGCCTGGCCGCACAGGTCCCAGAGCGCCGTGTCGATCCCGCAGAATGCGAAGTTGCCCGTCATGGCGCGGTTGTACCAGTGGGCGGTCTCGAAGAAATCCGCGGCGATGGCCTCCCGGTCCCAGGGGTCCCGCCCCTTGAGGTAAGGGACGGCGGACCGGATGACCTCATAGAGGCTCTCCACGTTCGAGCCGGGGCAGCTCTCCCCCCAGCCCACCAGCCCGTCGTCCGTCGTGACCTTGACCAGCACGTCCGTCACGCCGTCCCGCTGCACGCGCGAGCTGTTCTCCCGGTGCCGGTAGGGCACGCTGACGATGATCGGCTCCACGTTCGCGATTTTCATGGGAACCTCCCTGGCGCAATCGGGTTAGAATTAGAAAAGAGAGGATCGGCCCTCACCCACCCCCGTTCCCCCTCCCTCTCCCGTACGTACGGGAGAGGGAGGGGGCAATAAGGGCCTCTCTCCTTGGCTGGGGGAGGGTGAGGGTCTGCATTCTAACCCTGTAAAATATGCATGCCTATCCCAACCCGCAAGGATTATCATGCCCGATACCCCCCCCAAATCCCGCCTCCGGCCCCGCCCGGTCCTGCTAACCCTCCTCGCCGCCGTCCTGATCGCAGGCGTCGCCTATGTCGCCTCCTTCGACCTCAAGACGCGCGTGGAGGCCGGCCTGTCGGAGGTCCTGAGTGCGCAGGTCCGCATCCGGGACCTCCGCTGGCGCGGCCTGTCCGCGTGGACCGCAGAGGGGATCAGGGTGGAGCAGGACGGCGCGAGGATGGCGAGCCTCGATCGCCTCCATCTCGTCGGCTCCCCCTGGGCCCTCCTCCGGCAAAGGGTCGTCCTGGATACCCTGGAGATCGCGGCCCCCTCTCTCCACCTGCGCCGCGACGCAAAGGGCCGCTGGAACCTCTCCGCCCTGAACGCGGCAACGGATACGTCTTCGGGAGAAGGGCGGCATCCGTTGCAACGGATAGACAATCCGTTGCGCTGGTCCCTGGAGGTCCGCCACGGGACCCTCCGGGCCGGGTCCCTCTCCATCGCAACGGGGGCCGCGCGCGTCGGGATCGACAGCCTCAACCTCGACTTCGGCGTCCGGCCCGACGGCGAGGGGCACGCCCTCCTTCTCAGCCGCCTGAACTCCGCCCTCCTCTCCCCCCCCCTCCTCATCCGGCGCGTCGACGCGGCCGCCGTCCTCCAGGAGGACAGCCTCGACCTGACCACCCTCGACCTGGAGACCGAGGCCTCCCGCCTTCGCCTGAGGGGCCACATCCGGAACTTCTCCGACCCCCGGGTGGACCTGGTCCTCAACGCCGACCGCCTCTCCCCCGAAGAGATCCGCCGATTCTTCCCGACCTTCCCCCTGACCGGACCGCTCGACCTGACCGCCTCCCTCAAGGGCGGGCGGGATGGGCTGGACGTCGTCTCAGAGTTGAGGACACAGGGAGGGAGTCTGGAGGGGCGCGGGCGTCTCCACCTCGCCGCGACGCCGGTGGCCTATGACCTCACCCTGAAGACGCGGGGCCTCGACCTCGCCAGGCTGCTCCCCGGACGCACGACCTCCACGGACCTCAACCTCTCCCTCTCCGCCTCAGGGAAAGGGTTGAGCGCGTCCGATGCGGACCTGTCGGCCTCCCTCGTGACCGCCTCCTCCTCCGTGGGCGGGGCCGCCTTCGAGGCTTCGGAGGCCCGCCTGCGCCTGCGGGACGGCATCCTTGACGCGGAGGCCCGCCTGCGCATCGAGGGATGGGGGGACCTCCGGGGAGAGGGCCGCCTGGACCTCAGGGCCGCGCCCCTGCGCTACCGGATCGACGCCGACGTGGCCGACCTGAACCTCGCCCCCCTCACGGGAGACCCATCCTGGCAGAGCAGCCTGTCGGGCCGGGTGGAGGTCAGCGGCTCCGGGCTGGCCCTCGACGGCCTCGACCTGGAGGGCCGCGCCCTCCTGCGCCCCTCTCGCATCGCAGGCCGCCGCATCGACGGCCTGGAGGCCGGGGGGCGCTACCGGGGACGCGCGCTGACCCTCGACCGTCTCGCCCTTCGCGCCCCCGCGGGAAGAGGCCAGGCCACCGGGCAGGTCCTCTTCCCGCCCGACCGCCCCCTGACCTACGGCGGGGAGGTCGAGGTGTCGGGCCTGGACCTGGCCGCGGTCACGGGCGACACGACCCTGCGCAGCGACCTGAACGCGACCGTAGCCGTGGCCGGGGAGGGGATGGACGAGATGAGCCTCCGGGCGGAGGGCCACCCCTCCAGGTTCCTGGACATCCCCATCCACCGCTTCACGGCCGGAGGGGGCGTGCGGCAGGGGGCCTGGAGGGTGGAGAAGCTCCAGATGGAGAGCGCGGCCGGAGACGTCACCCTGACGGGGACCGTGGGGCCGTCCGACTCCCTCGACATCCGCGCCGACCTGAGCGTCCGCCATCTCCTGCTCCCTGTCCGCGGCCTGAGCCTCGCCCTCAGCGGAGGCGCGTCGGGGACGCTGAAAGGCCGGCTCGCAGACCTGCGCGTGGCCGCCACGGGCCACGCCGACAGCCTCGACTCCGGGGCCGTCGCCCTCAGAGACGCGGCGTTCGACCTGAGCCTCAGGGGCCTCGACCTGCGGCGTCCGGGCGCCGGCGTGGACACGACCGTCTCGGGAGACATCACCGTGCGCGTCGGCAGGCTGGCCGTCTCCTCCTTCGCGCTCAACGACCTGATCGCCGGGGCGCACCTCACCCCCGGCGTGGCCGACCTGGCCCTGAACGTCGCCCCGGAGGACTGGGCGCTCCTGGACACGGCGGGCCGCATCGCCTTTGCGCCGGGGGGGTTCGTCGCCCGCCTGGACACCCTCTCCGTAGACGCCAGAAAACTCCGGGTCCGCAGCGAGGGGCACGGGCGCCTCCGGTACGCCTACGGCGGGGCCGTGCGCCTGGAGAGCCTCCGAATGGTCCAGGAGGGGGGCGCGCTCACGGCCAGCGGGGAGGTGGACGAGAAGGGCCGCATTCAGGGCGAATTCCGTCTCGACGGCGTGGACCTGAGACGATGGGAGGACCTGCTCGGCCGGAGGGACGGGCTGGCGGGCGTGCTGAGCGTCACCGCCACGGCCTCGGGCAGGCTGAAGGACCCGGAGGTGTCCGGGTCCGTGCAGATCGCGGACGGGAAGGTCGCGGACTTCGCCTACAGACGCCTCGCCGGGACCTTCGACTACCGCAAGGGCGTCGGACAGGTGGACCTCCGGCTGGACCAGGGAGAGGCCTCGTCGCCGAAGGGATTGACCCTGCGCGGGTCCGCCGCCCTCTCCTCCGACGGGGCCCTCGACCTTCGCGTCCTGACGGACGGCCTCGACCTCGCCTTCCTCCAGACCGCCTTCCCCGACCTCAGGGACGTGGAGGGGAGCCTCCGGGGCGACCTGACCCTCACGGGGACCGCGCGCCGGCCGGCCCTCTCCGGCTTCCTGGAGGTCCCCTCCGGGAGGCTCCGCGTCCCCCGCATCGGGCTGCGCCTGACGGACGCCCGGCTGCGCCTCGACGCCTCGCCGGGCAGGCTGACCCTGTCGGGCCTGACGCTCAGGACCAGGGGGGGGTCGCTCGAAGGCCGCGGAGAGATGCGCCTCGACGGCCTGCGGGTGAAGGACTTCGACGCCCTGGTGAAGGCGGACGACTTCGACGCCCTGGACCGGAAGGAAGCGCAGCTGAACGTGAGCGGGGACCTCCGCCTGACGGGCACGCCGACGCGCCCCGACCTGACCTGGGACCTGACGGTCCAGCGCGCCCTCCTCCCCATCCCGGAGGAGGAGGGGCCGGCGCAGGCCTCCCCCTCCATCTACGACTCCGAGTTCGTCCGGGGGATGACCTGTAAAGGGCGACTGAGGGTTCCCCGAAACGCCTGGGTGCGCAGCAGCGACTTCAACGCCGAGGTGCAGGGGGAGATCGAGGTAGTCAAGGAAGGGCCCGTCTTCATCCTCTTCGGCGGGCTGGAGGCCATCCGGGGGCAGTACATCTTCCAGAACGCCCGGTTCTCCATCGCGCGCGGGGAGCTCCGGTTCCGGGGGACGCCGGATGAGGACCCGGACCTCTACCTGGTGGGCGTGCGCCGCCTCCCGCGCGTGCTCCCCGACGCCAGCGGCAGTCCGGGTCAGGACCTCACCATCAGCATCGTGGTGGGGGGCACGCTCAACAAGCCCCAGGTCTCGCTCGAAAGCGACGCGCCCACCCCCCTCGACCAGGCCGACCTCCTCTCCTACGCCCTGTTCGGCCAGCCCTCCAGCCAGACCCTGCTCGGCTCCCTCGGCAACGGCGGGAGCGCGGCGGACTTTCAGGCGCAGGCCCAGAACCTGGCCGTGGGCATCGCGGCCAACCGCCTGAAGCAGACCGTGGGCCGGGAACTCGGCCTGGACGTGCTGGAGGTGGAGATGGGGCAGGGGAAGGAGACCCTCACCCACCTGGCGGTCGGGAAGTACGTGAGCCGGGACCTGCTGCTGACCTTCAGCCAGGACCTCATCGAGGGACAGGGGCAGGACCGGCTGGGCAGGAAGGTGTCGGTGGAGTACGAGTTCAGCCGCAGCTTCGGCCTGAGCGGCAGCGTGGACGACCAGAAGAAGACCGCCCTCGACCTGTTCTGGAAGAAGGAGTGGTAAAAAACAACGCGGAACGATGAACGCGGAACGATGAAAAGGCAACGCAGAACGCGGAACGATGAACGCAGAAAGAGCAACGCGGAACGATGAACGCGGAACGATGAAGTAAAAACACAGTTCTGTTTTGGTTTTTCGTTCATCGCTCATCGTTCATACTTCATCGTTGTCTTTGTTCATCGTTCATCGTTCTGACTTCATCGTTATCTTTGTTCATCGTTCATCGTTCTGACTTCATCGCTGCTCTTTCACCTTCACCACCACGAGCGTCAGATCGTCGCTCTGCGGGGCATCCCCGATAAAAGCCTCGATGGCATCGTGGATATGGCCGACGAGGTCGGCGGCGGAGGCATCCCTGTAGGTGTGCAGGACGCGGCGCAGGCGCTCTTCGCCGAACAGGTTCTGATTCGCGTCGGCGGCCTCGGTCACGCCGTCCGTGAACATCAGGAGCACGTCCCCCGGCTCAAGCTGCGCCTGCCCCTCCCGGTAGGTCACGTCCCGGAACAGCCCCATGGGGGGGCCGCCGTCGTCTAAGAACATCTCCAGATCGTTCCGGAAAAGCAGGGGCGGGTTGTGCCCGGCGTTGGTGTAGGTGATGACCCCCTCCCGCGCGTTGAGGGCCGCGTAGAAGAGGGTGACGAACTCGTGCGGTCGCGTGTCGCGGCAGAGCGCCCGGTTGACCCTCCCCACCACGTCGCGCACGCGGTACACGTCCTCGATCTCGCCCCTCAGGGCCGCGCGCGCCCCGGCCATCAGGATGGCCGCGGGGATCCCCTTGCCCACCACGTCGGCGATGGCGATCCCCCAGTGCTGCGCCGGGAGTTCGATGAAGTCATAGAAATCGCCGCCCACCTCCCGGGAGGGGATGTTCAGGGCCGCGATGTCGAACCCCTCCGGCGTCGGGGGCGAGGCCGGCAGCAGGTTGCGCAGGATGTCGCCGGCGATGGCCAGCTCCTGCTCGATCCGCTGGGCCTCGATCAGATCGAGGTGGAGGCGGGCGATCTGGATGGCCACCGAGGAGTGGTTGGCGATGGCCTGAAACAGGCGGACCTCCTCGTCGTCGAAGACCTTCGGCGCCTCCGTGTAGGCGCAGATCGCCCCGAACGCCCTCCCCTCGCGCATCAGCCCCGCGCAGAGCATCGAGGCGATCCCCTCCTCCACGGCTGCGTCGGGGTACTGGATGCGAGGATCGGTCTTCACGTCGTGGACCTGAGTCACGACGCCATTCTCAAACACCTCCCGAAAGACGCTCCTCCAGACCACGACAGGTCCTTTGTTGACGTAGCTCTGACTCAGCCCGGACACCGCGCGGAGGATCATCTCCCCGCTCCCCTCGTCCAGCAGCCGGATGGAGCATCCCTTCACGCCCAGGACGGAGACCGCGATGTCGGCGATCCGCCGGAGCAGGGCCTCCAGGTTGAACCCCGACGTCAGGGCCAGGCCGATCTCGTTGAGCGCGGAGAGGGCGCGGAGGTATTCTCCCGAGGAGGCGTCGGAGGGGCGTTCGAGAGGGCTGTCGGACATAAATCTCCCACAGAAGGTTCAAAGTTCAAGGTTCAAGGTTCTCAGCTTTGAACCTTGAACGATAATTTATGAGTTTACCCAAATCTTTCATGTTTGTCAATCTCTTTCAACCCCTTCGGGTCGGAGACCGGGCCCGGATGGCGGCGCTCCTGCTGGTCTTTCTAACCCTGGCCGGCGCCGCCCTGACCCCCGACCTCCCCCCGGACGGCGACGACGTCAGCTACGTCACCCTGGCGCAGTCCCTCGCCTCGGGCCGGGGCTACGTCAACCCCGTCTACCCCGGCGACCCGCCGGAGCTCCAGTACCCCCCCCTCTTCCCCCTCCTGCTGACGCCGGTCATCTCCGTCTTCGGCCAGAACCTGCTCCTCTTGAAGCTGATCCCCGTCCTCGCCGGGGCGCTCGCGCTCATCGCCGTCTTCGCCCTCCTGCGCCCCCGGCTCGGCCCCGACCGGGCGTTCCTGATCGCCGCGCTCACCGGGACAAACGGCTATTTCCTGTCCATCTCCACCCAGATCATGAGCGAGACGACCTACGTCGCCCTGTCCGCCCTCGCCCTTCTCCTCGTCCGCCGCGCCGCAGAGCAGGGCGGGGCGGGGAGGGCGGCGTTCGCCGGGCTGACGGTCGCCGCCGCGATCTACGCCCGATCCATCGGGGTCGCCCTGGTCCCGGCGGGCTGCGCAGCGCTCCTCCTCAGCCGCAGGAGACGCGAGGCCCTGGTCCTCGCCGGGATCGCGCTCCTCCTGACATCGCCCTGGATCTGGCGAAGCATCGCCCTCCGGAATTCCTATCTCTCCCAGCTCTTCGAGGCGCCCCTCGCGGGGACGGGCGGGCATTCCGGCCCCCTCCTCTGGGCCTCCCGCCTCCTCTACAACGCCCCGCGCTACGCCGGGAAGGTGACGGCGGACCTCTTCTTCCACCCCTTCCTGACCGACGTGGACCCCTACCATCCGCTCAAGATCGCCCTGAGCCTCATCCTGACAGCCGGCATCGTCGTCGGATTGGGCGCGGCGGCGCGGGAAGCGTTCAGCGTTCAGCGTTCAGCGTTCAGCGTTCAAAACGCGGATGCCACGCTGCTCTACCTCCCGATCTACGTGGGCGTCTGCCTGATCTGGCCCTACCACGACGCCCGGTTCCTCCTGCCCGTCCTCCCCTTTCTGTTCGAGCACGGGCTGCGGGGCGCAAAGGCCCTGGGGGGGCGCATCCGTCTGAGGCGGCTGGCCGGAGAGGCGGCTGGCCTGCTGACGGTCTTCGGGCTGGCGGGGTGCGTCAGCGTCGCCTATGACAACCGCGTCCAGTTTTACACGGACGAGATGGCCCGCTACCGGGAGGCGTGTCTCTGGGTTCAGGAGCGCACGCCGCCGGAGGCCGTCCTGCTCTGCCGGAAGCCCCGCGAGGCCGCCTTCTGGTCGGGCCGGAGGGCGTGGTGGTACACCGGGTCTCAGCCGGCGGCGGAGGTGTTCGCCACCGCGCGCAGGGCAGGCGCCACCCACCTCCTGATCAACGATTTTCCGATCGCCGGGGTCAACCTGGCGGAGCGCTTCACGGCGGTCCTGCGCGAGGGCGCATCGCACTTCCGTCCGGTCCACCAGACCGCCCCCCCGCGCGTGACGATTTACGAAATCCGTCTGAAATAAAAACGCAGAAGTCAGAACGCTGAACGATGAAGTAAGAACCTGAACCGATTCTGCTTTTCGTTCATCGCTCATCGTTCATACTTCATCGTTGTATTTATTCGTGGTTTATCGTCCATGAGAAGGACTGTTCTTTATGTCAGCCCCCCCGCCCGGCTCGGCGGCGGGGAGATCAGCCTCCTGACGCTCCTCGGACGCCTCCCCCGCGACTGCTTTCACCCCCTGGTCGTGACCTGCGAGGGCGGCGAACTCGTCGGGCGGATGCGCGACCTGGGCGTCGAGGGGGAGGTCCTCCGGCGAGACCTAACCCTCATCCCCCGGCTCGTCCGGCTCCTCCGGAGGCGGGGGGTCTCCCTGGTCCACGCCAACACCTTCGACCTGCGGACGGCCATCGCCGCGCGCTGGGCCGGCGTCCCGCTGGTGGGGCACCTCCGGGTGATCTTCCCCTTCACCTATGTGGACCGGCTGTTCGCCCGGCTGTGCGACCGCGTCATCGCCGTGTCCGACGCCGCGCGGGACCACTTCTGCCGGGAGGCGCCGGACCTGCGGGGGCGGTTCACGACCGTCTACAACCCGGTCGCCCTGCCCGAAAACAGCTCAAAGCCGTCGGACCTCCGCGCGGAGCTGGGCCTGTCATCGGACGCCCCGCTCGTCGGGGCCGTCGCCCGGATCGACCCCTGGAAGGGCCTCGACGTCTTCGTCCGGGCCGCCGACCGCATCCGCGCCAGCAGGCCCGAGGCCCGGTTCGTCATCGCAGGCCGTCCGGGCGAATCCCCGGAGGAGATCGCGCACGAGCGAGACCTCCGCCGGCTGAGCGGCGACCTCGGCCTGGAGTCCGACCTCTTCTTCCTCGGCTTCCGGCCCGACGGGGCGGAGGTCATCCGGCAGCTCGACCTCCTGCTCATCCCATCTCTGGTCTTGCAAACATCCGGCGGCGTCAAGAGCGAGGGGTTTGGCCGGGTCGCAGCCGAGGCGTTGGGCGTCGGGACGCCCGTGGTGGCCGCGCGGGCCGGGGGCCTCCCCGAAATCCTCGACGGCGGCGAGGCAGGCGTCCTGGTCCCCCCCGGCGACGCCGAGGCCCTGGCCGCAGCCGCCCTCTCCCTGCTCCGGGACGGGGAGAGACGCCAGGCCCTCGTTCGACGGGGGAGAGAGCGGTTCGAGGAGCGGTTTACGGTGGAGAAACACGTCCAGCAGATCGTGCAGGTGTATGAAGAGGTGTTAAATCAACGCGGAACGCGGAATGATGAACGCTGAAGTAAAAGCAAACAGCGCTTTTCGTTCATCGTTCATCGTTCATCGTTCATCCTTACTTATGCGCATCGGCATCGACGGACGCGAACTGCTGCGGGGGCGAATCACGGGCATCGGCCGCTTCCTCCGGAATTTTCTCGAAGGCGTGGCCCTCCTCAGGCCCCCCCACGAGGTCATCGTCTACGGGGACGAGCGGACCGACGCCGGGGCCGTGCCCCCTCCGGCGACGCTGCGGGTGCTCCCGGAGCGCGCGACGCCCTGGTGGGACCACGTCTCCCTCCCCCGCGCGGCGGACAGGGACAGGGTCGATGTCCTCTTCTCCCCTTACGACAAAGGCCCCCTGCGCGGCCGATGCCCCCTCGTCCTGACGGTCCACGACCTGCTCTTTCTGACCCTGTCGGAGTTTCGCGGGGTCCGGCGCGTCCTCTACGACCGCTGCTACGTCCTCCTCCACCGGCGCGCGTTCGACCGGGCGGCGGCCATTCTCACCGTGTCCGCCGCGTCGCGGGACGACATCGTTGCGCTGTTCGGCGTCCCGTCGGAGCGCATCCGCATCGTCCCGAACGCCGTCACGGGGACCTGTCGCAGAGTGGAGGACAGGTCGCAGATCGGCCGGGTGAAGGACAGATACGGCGTTTCGGGGGACTACCTCATGTACGTGGGCAATTTCAAGCCCCACAAAAATGTGAAGGCCCTCCTGGACGCCTACGTGCGGCTCCCGCAGCCCCTCCAGAACCGGTGTCGCCTCCTGCTCTGCGGCTACCTCGACGCCTTCGGCGAAGGGGTCCGGCGCGCCGCAGCCGCGCGGAGCATCGAGCGCCGCGTGGTCTTCCCCGGCGCAGTCCCGGACGAGGACCTCCCGGCCCTCTATTCGGGGGCCTCGGCCTTCGTCTTCCCCTCCCTCTACGAGGGGTTCGGCATCCCCCCCCTGGAGGCGATGGCCTGCGGGACCCCGGTGGTCTGTTCCGACGCCCCTCCCCTGCCGGACGTCGTGGGCCAGGCCGCCCTCGTCGTGAACGCCCGCCACCCGGAGGCCATCGCAGACGCCCTGGCGAGGGTCCTGACCGACGCGGACCTCCGCTCGGAACTCCGCGCCAGGGGCCTGGAGCGGGCGGGGCAGTTCTCCATTGAACGCTCGACGCGGATGATCCTCGATGTGCTGGAACAGGTCGCGGGTCCAGGGTCCAGGGTCCAGGGTCAAAGCCTATGACTCTGGACTCTGGACTCT
>CAYRZX010000159.1:6954-14877 GCA_964428665.1 uncultured Gemmatimonas sp. | reverse complement strand
GACCATCCCCAGGGCTGCCTGACCTGTGCACAATATTCATGAAAAGCTATTTAGAGAGCATGGTGCGGATGCTGGACCCGAACCTGCGCTACCCGGTGATCGGGGACACGCGTGCGGAGAGCGGGCTGGACGATGCCTACGCCGAAATTCTGGCGGACCACTACGGAGGCCGATACGCGGGGCTTCTGGAGAGGGCGCAGGGCGCTCTGCTGTCGGAGAAGGGGAGCGAGTACGCCCTGTGGCATCGCGACCCGGACCTGAAGGCGGAGAAGGCCCTGGACCTGCCGCTTTGCTCGGAGTGGTTCCCCGGATGGCGCGTGGCAGTCCTGCGGGGGGGGCCTGCGAGCGGACACACGGCCTTCTATCTGAACGGATATTCGCACGGGGGGCACCGGCATGCCGACACCCTGGGGATCATCTACGTCGCGCACGGGCAGGAGATGGCCGCGGACCGGGGCTACATCTGGGACGACCCGCGCAACGCCTGGACGCGAAGCACGCTGGCCCACAACCTGGTGACGGTGGACGGGGCGAGTCAGAACGGCAAGGGGTGCGGCTCGACTCTGGAGCTGTTCGGAAGAGGGGCGGGGGTGGAGGTCGTGCAGGCGTCCGCCAACGCCTACTCGCAGTGCGACCGCTATCAGCGCACGTGCGCGCTGGTGCAGATTCCAGGGGACCGGACCTACGCGGTGGACCTGTTCCGGGTGCGGGGCGGGAAGTTGCATCAGTACACCCTTCACTGCAACGGCGGACTGATCGGGATTCCGGGCGCGGAACTGACGCCGGTGGACGAAAAGATCGAATGGTTGAGCAACCTGCGGGAGACAAGGCCTTCGGGCGCGTTCCGGGCGACGTGGGAGGACCGTGGCGTCCAGATGACTCTGACGCTGCTGAACCCGATCCACCGGCTGCTCGTGGCCGACGCGCCGGGATGGCGGAGTAACGTGGGGAGCGAGTTGCACGCCCCGCCCGTGCAGGAAATCCTGGCGGAGCGGCGGGATGAATCGCTTACCGTCAGCCAGTTCGCGGCGGTGATGTCGCCCTACACGGGCGGTTCCTCTCCGGTCCTTTCGGCCCGGCTCATCGTGGATGACCCCGACAACGGGGACATGGCCGTGGCCGTGGAGCGGGAGGAGGGCACGGACTATCTCCTCTCGTCCCCGCGCGGCGGCGCGCGCCAGTACGGGCCGGTTGTCATGGCCGGACGCTTCGGCTTTGTCTCCGTGGACCCGAAAGGCCGGCTGCTCCGGGCCTACCTGCTCAATGGCGCGGAACTTCGCTTCGGGGATCAGAAGCTCGCGCTCTCGTGGGCGCGCATGCCGCTCAGGGTCGCCTCCGTCGAAGGGCGCACTTTCTCGCTAAAAGAGGATATACCCGAGGATATGCCGCCTGTCGGGGCCTATCTGCTGGCTGGGGGCACAGGCTACGAAATCGAGTCCGCCGCGGGGCGATCCATCACGGTGCGGGATTACCCGGCCCTGGCGTGCGAGGTTGTGGAGGTCCTCAACTCAAGGGAGACACGACGCTATGTCTGGTAAAGCCACGGACCCAAAAGATTGGTCGGATTGGGAGAAATATCGGGACCAGGTGGTTCATCCGGCCGCCACGATCAAACCCACGGACCTTGAACGGGCCAGGGACAACATTCAGCGACACGCCTGGGCGCAGCGCTACGCGGAGGGGCTTCGGGAATCCGCGGACGGCATCGTGAAGCAGGTGTCTCCGGAGTACCTCGAAAACATGATCGAGCCGACCACGCCCGGATGCGTCGGTCCCTGTCCTGCCTGCCGCGCCAAAGGATTGCCGTGGCATCCCAACGGACAGTGGACGTGGTCTCCGTCGGACCCGGACCGTCTCCGCTGTGCCGTGTGTGACACGGTCTTCCCCAACGCCGAGTTCCCCGAGGACATCGTCATCGAGTGCGCCTGGGGGAGGGGGCAGACGTTCACCTTTGTCGGCGGAGAGACATTCCGGTGTTTTGCCTACCACGACGCCAGGCCCAGCCTCTCCGGCATCACCAGGGCCCGGAAGGTCAGCCATGTGACGGGGCAGTTGCAGAGCCTGGCGATCGCACACGTCCTCACCGAAGACTCGCGCTACGCCCGCGCAGCCAAGGCGATCCTGCTCCGCTTCGCCGACGTGTTCCCGGAATACCTTGTGCGTGCGGGCTATGGCTACGGTGAGTACGCAGGCATGGCCCCGCACGTCGCGGCGGAGCGCATCCTGGACCTGCCCGAAGACGAGCTGGTCTACCCGCCCAACAGGCCGGATCGGAAGGTCTTCGCCGGCTACTGGGCGGCCAGCAGAATCGGCACATCCGGCATGGACGGCGGGTGGGTGGTCCGGGTCTCGGACGCCTACAGCCTGACCTGCACGGCGCAGGAGGATGGGACGCCCGTCTACGACCGGGACGAGCGACTCCGGGTCGAACGAGACGTGCTGCTCGAGAGCACGTATCTCGCCGCCTGCGATCCGGCCATCAACAACAAGTCCGTTGGCAATCGCGCCGGCGCCGCCGTGGCGGGCATGTGCGTCGGCCATCCGGGTCTCGTCCATTTCGGCCTGGATGGCTTTGTTCGGGCTGTGGACGGGTGGTTTCTGCCCGACGGCGGCACCTCGGAGTCGCCGGCCTACGCGATGATGACCATGAACGGCATCCGGCCCTTTGCCCTGGCGTTCCGGGGCTACTCCGACCCGCCTGACTATGCGGGTCCGGGTCGACTCGACGGCTTTGACGCCTGCCGGGACACGCTCTACGGAAATTGCTGGCAGGCGCTGGTCTGGACGCTTCAGGGCGACCTTCATTTCACCCCCTCCGCCGACTCCTACCGGTCAACGGCCATCGGCCTGCCCTTCGCCGACCTGCTCGCGCTCGCCTACCCCACCGACGCCCACGTGGCGCTGCTCAAGGAGCTGATCGCCAAAGACGAGTCCGGCGGCCCCCACCAGAACGCCGTGTTCTATCGGGACCCCGATCTGGCATCGCGTCCAGCACCGCCCTTTGAATTGCCGGATGTGGTCTTTCCCTACCTGTCACAGGGCTATCTGCGCACCGGGGAGGACGGGCGGGAGAGCGTGGTGACCCTCAATGCGGCGGACCACGGCGTACACCACCATCTGGACGGCCTGAATCTCTACTACTGGAAAGAAGGGCACGAACTGCTGTCCGACCTCGGCTACCTCTGGGATCATCCGGACAAATACCAGACGGCGCGAACGAGCGCCCACAACCTCGTGATGATCGACGGAAAGGATCAGACCGGGCGGGGGCGTCGGGGGACCTTCCACCTGTTCTCGGTCACACCGACCGTGAAAGCGATGGAGGCGTCTTCAGACGGGTACGGTCCGGGTTCGGTCTACCGGCGGACCTGCCTGCAGATCGACCGGGGCCCGGCCGGCTCGTATCTCCTCGACATCTTCCGCGCATCCGGAGGGCAGAGGGCGGACTACATCTTCCACGGCCCCCACTCCAACTACCGCATCAGGGGTCTTTCTCTCAGCGCTGAGACCCCGGACGAGCAGCGCCAACCGCTCGGAGAAGCAGGTCCCGTTCTGACAGAAGTTCTCCGGGGGCGCGGACAGGACCCCTGGAGCGTCCTCTGGACGTTCGAGGACGGCTACACCTTCGAGGCCTTCGCTCCGGGCTGTGCGGAGGAGGCGGTCTTCGTGGGGAGCGGGTGGGGGCAGCGAGACCACCGCAACACCGATGTGGGCGCCACGCTGCCCTATGTTATCCGCCGCCTTGAGGGCGCCGGAAGGAGTGGCGTGTTCGCAGCCGCGTTCGTGGGAAGCCGTGGGCGCCAGACGCTGATAGAGGCCATTCGCGTCCTCCCCCTCCCTGCCGATGCGCCCGAGGGCGCCGTCGCCATTGCGGTCCAGACGGCTCACGGCGCCGACATCGTCATCAGCATGCTGGACCCCGCCGCGATCACCGTGCCGACGGACGTCGGCGACGTCTCTACCGACGGTCGGCTGGCCGCTGTTCTGGCCGAAGGCGGACGACCGTCCTCGGCGTGCCTCGTGGGCGGCACGAGCCTGTCTGCGCCTGGCCTGGACCTGACCGCGCCGAAGGCGGTCTTGAGCGGCCGCATTCTCTCCAGCGGATCCGGAGGCGGCCATTCCTATTTCGATATCGATGGCGATAGGTTAGAGATCCAGAGGCTGCGGGGTCAAACGCTCTTTGCGATCGATGGCGACACCCGACACGGCTACCTCATCCGCGAGGTCGAGCCTGCGGGCGCCGGACGCCGGGTGTTCACCAGGCGTGGCCATCGAGGCTTCGAGGCCCGTCCCGCCAAAACCTGGGAGCTACCCGTGACAGCTTTGGTGGTGTCCCTGTAAGTGTGCAACATGTGTGCACCAGGAGAGTTCCGGGAAAATAAAAAACGCAACTCCACTAAAATATGGAGTTGCGTCATAAAAAAGATGGTGGAGGCGGCGGGAGTCGAACCCGCGTCCGGAGGCATTTCAGCGGAGACCTCTACGCGCATAGTCCGTCATTTGATCTCACCCCCCGTCGCCCCGGCGGACAGGGTCAACGAAGGGCCAGCCCTCCAGCTCTCGTCGGCGGTCCCCGGGCCAGGGGCCATCGACCAGTCCGCAGGAGATGACGCCCCGGTCCAGCCCTGCGGACGGGACCGGGCGGGACGGGAGGCCTACTTAGTTAGGCCGCCATTGCATACGAATAGTCGTCTGCAGTTAAACTTTTTCCCAATTGTTTTACGAGCCACTGGGACCTCGGCGCGCAGTCTCTACCTCATCCACCCCCGTCGAAACCGGAACGCCCCCACGACGGAAAAAATATACCATATCGGAGAGGGATTGTCAACAACAAGCGATCAGCGGCAGGGTCATTCAGTTTTCCCTTTTGGGGGGTCACCCTGAGCGTAGCGAAGGGTCTTCTTCCGCTTAAAACGAGATTCTTCGCTCCCTTCGGTCGCTCAGAATGACCTCTCGCCGAGAACTGAATGGCCCTGGATCAGCGGTCAGCAGTCAGCTAAAGCAGGTTCGGTCTTGCTGATAGCTGACGGCTGATAGCTGATCGCTCACTCACACTGCGCCCTCTGCCTCAGATAGTGGTCCACCAGCACCAGCGCCGTCATGGCCTCCACCATCACCACGGCGCGAGGGAGCACGCACGGGTCGTGCCGGCCCCGGCCCTGCAGAGTGGCCGCGTTCCCGTGGATGTCCACCGTCTCCTGCGGCTTCAAAATCGTGGCCGTGGGCTTGAACGCCGCGCGCAGGACGATCTCCTCCCCGTTGGAGATGCCCCCCTGGATGCCCCCGGAGCGGTTCGTCCGCGTGCGAATCCGGCCCCCCGCGTTGTAGAACGGGTCGTTGTGCTGGGACCCGGTCATCAGGACGCCCCCGAACCCCGACCCCACCTCGAACCCCTTGCACGCCGGCAGTGACAGCACCCCCCTGCCCAGGTCCGCCTCTAACTTGTCGAACACCGGGTCCCCCAGCCCCGTCGGGACGTTCCGGGCCACGCACTCCACGACGCCGCCCAGCGAGTCCCCGTCCTTTCGGGCCGCCTCGATCAGCGCGATCATTTGCTCGGCCACGCCCGCGTCGGGACACCGCACGATGCTGGACTCCACCTGATCCAGCGTGACGGACGACGGGTCCACCTCCCCCACCAGGTCCTTCACCTGCTTGACGTAAGCCACGATCTCCACGCCGCACCGCTCGCGCAGGACCTTCCGGGCGACCGCCCCGGCGGCCACCCGGCCCCACGTCTCCCGCGCCGAGGCCCTCCCCCCCCCCTTCCAGTCCCGGATGCCGTATTTGGCCTGGTAGGAATAGTCCGCGTGGGAGGGGCGGTACTTCTCCCGCATCTCGTCGTAGTCCCGCGACCGGGTGTCCCTGTTGCGGGCGAGCATCAGGATCGGCGTGCCCAGCGTCTCCCCCTCAAACACGCCCGACAGGATCTCCGCCAGGTCCTCCTCCTGCCGCTGCGTCGTGATCCGGCTCTGGCCGGGCCGGCGGCGGTCCAGGTCCCTCTGCACGTCGTCGGGCGACAGCGCCAGCCGGGGGGGGCAGCCGTCGATCACGACCCCCACCGCCCCGCCGTGCGACTCCCCCCAGGTCGTGACCCGAAACAGATGACCGAAGGTGTTGCCCATGGCTATTCTCTTCTCAAAACCATCCGCCAGAACTGGAGCCCATCCGTCCCCGGAAGCGGAATGACGAAACCGAACAGGAACAGGGCCAGATTGACGGCATACAGGGCAAGGGCCCACCGCCTGCCGGGGTCCCGGACATAGGCCCTCCAGGCGAAGCGCCCGACCAGAAAGGTCACCGCCGGCCCTGCGGCAGTCAGGAGGGGTCTCACGACCCACCAGACCTCCCTGGTGTCCCACCGCATGTGCCCCCCCGCCAGGAGATTCGGTTCCACGCGGAGATAGAGATCGAGCGCCCTGACCTTGACCGACGCCACCGCCACAGCCGTGTCCAGCGGCCAGCTCCCCCCGACGTGAAACCCCTCGATGCCCGCTCCCAGCAGGAGCCCTGCCGTGAGATGCCCGACCTCGTGCAGGAGACGGGAGGGCGGGTAGAACAGAACGCTCATCAGAACCAGGGACCTCCACCTCGCCATCTCCCGCCGAAAGGCGAGGTACCGATCCGCGAAGTCGTCGATCAGGCGGACGACCCACGTGGACGGAAGCTCCCGGTCGGGGCGCCGGAGCGGAGGGGCTGTCACGTCTCACTCGCTTTCGGCGCCACCGCCCCAAGCGCGTAGGCCCCGCTCAGGTAGGTCCGGGCCACGCGCAGGACGTCCTCGGCCGTGACCCTGTCGATCAGGTCCGGGTGACGATGCACGTAATCGTGGCCGAGTCCCACGGACTCGTAGCGCGCCAGGATGGCGGCCTGGCTGCTGTTCCGCTCCTGCCCCATGATGAACGTTCCCTTGAGGTAGGTCTTGGAGATGCGCAGCTCCTCCTCGGTGACGCGCTCGGAGCAGACCTTCCGCAGCTCCTCCAGGATGCCCTCCCGGGCGACCTCAAACTGGTCGGGGCCGGTGCCGATGTAGGCCACGAAGGCGCTCGGGCCGGGCCGGGCGGCGTAGGTGGAGCCCACCTGATACGCCAGCCCCCGCCGGTCCCGGAGTTCGGTGAAGAGCCGGCAGCTCATCGATCCCCCCAGGACGGCGTCCAGGACCTCCATCGCCGGATAGTCGGCGTCGGTGATGGAGGGCGCGCCGTACCCCACGGCCAGCCACGCGGCCCGGCTCTCGCGGGACTCGATGCGCTGCCGGGGCTCGGAGAGAGGCGTCACGGACGCGCCGTCAGCCTCCGGAAGGGGACCAGGGTCCGCCGCGCCCAGGTGCGCCTCCACCTGGCCTACGAGCCAGGCCCGGTCGAAGTGTCCCACGGCGGACAGGATTGCGTTGTTGGGCCTGTAGTGGGCGCGGAAGAAGTCGCCCACGGTCTCCCGCGAGAACGCCGAGACCGTCTCCGGATAGCCTAAGAGCGGTTTGTGGTAGGGGTGCGCCCCGTAATAGGCCTCGGCCAGCAACTCCATCGCCTTCTGGATGAACTGATCCTCCTTCGCCCGGATCTTCTGGAGGGTCTGGGCGATCTCGTGCGCGACCTCGTCGGGCGGGAAGGAGGGGTTCAGCAGCACGTCGAAAAAGATCGGAAGGATCTCGGCCAGACCGTCGGACGTGGCGATCAGGGAGGCAGCCCCGTAGTCCCGCGAGGCGTACGCCGAAACCCTGGCCCCGGTGGACTCCATCTCCACGGCGATCTGTTCGGCGGTGCGGGAGGCGGTCCCCTTCAGCAGGAGGGCCTGCGTCAGGTTGGACAGGCCGGCCTGGGCGTCGGTCTCGCGGATGCTCCCGATGCCGAGCATGACGGTGACGGCCGCGATGTCGTTGGCCTGCGACGGCTTGGTCAGGAGCGTCAGGCCGTTGTCCAGGAC
>CAYRZX010000159.1:0-6854 GCA_964428665.1 uncultured Gemmatimonas sp. | reverse complement strand
CCCGCGCCGATGGCCCCGGCGTCGTTCCGCAGCTGCGCCTGGACCACCCGCGTATGCGCAAACATGCCGGGCAGGGTGCGCCGCCGGGCGGTCTCGATCAGGGGATCGAGCAGGATGGGGCCGGCCTCGGAGATGCCCCCGCCGATGGCGATCACCTCCGGGCTGAGGAGATGAATGACGTTGGACACGGCGATGCCGAGGTACTCGGCGGCGGACCTCACAATATCCCGGGCCATCCCGTCCCCCTCCTGCGCGGCGTGGCAGATGACCTCCGGCGTGACCCGCTCGGCCCGGCCCTCCGCCAGGTCCAGCGCCTTCGACCGCCGGCCCCCTGCGAGCGCCGCGCGGGCGTCCCGGACCATCGCCGTCCCCGACGAGAGGGCCTCTAAGCACCCCTTCTGGCCGCAGCCGCACAGCGGCCCGTCGGGCAGGATGCAGACATGCCCGATCTCCCCGGGGTCGAACGAGGCCCCGTGGTAGAGCCTCCCGTCGAACACGATGCCGCCGCCGATGCCGGTCCCGATCGTGATGAAGAACAGAGAGGCGCAGCCCGCCCCGCTCCCCACGCGGGCCTCGGCCAGGGCCGCCACACTGGCGTCGTTGTCCACGCGCACGGGCGCGGGGAGATGGTCCTGAAGCGCGGCGCGCACGGGGAAGTCCCGCCAGTGCAGGTTAGGGGCCAGGACCGCCACCCCCTGCCGGGAGATGACGGCGGGCACGCCGACCCCCACGCCTGCCAGGTCCTTCAGCGCGACCCCCCCCTGTGCAGCCGTGGCCTCCACGCCCTCGACCATGTGACGGACCACGGCCTCCGCGCCGTCCTGCGCCCCGGTGGGCCGCAGGTCCCTGGCCAGGATGCGCCCCTCCCGGCTGATGAGCGCCGTCTTGATGTTCGTGCCGCCCAGGTCGATGCCGACCGCGGGGGAGCCGGTGGAATGGGCCACGGAGAGACTCCTGTTCGATGGACATTCATGTAGGTAAGGGCGACCCTCTGGTCGCCCCTGCTGAAGAATTTAGCCAAACGGCCCCGGAATGTCAAGAAGGGGCGACTCACCGAGTCGCCCCTACACTTACCCGTAGATCAGCAGCTTGATCTCCTCCGGCAGCTTCTCCGCGATCCGGGCGATCAGGTCCCCCTTCAGCAGCCGGACCATGCGGTGCCGGGCCGTGGCGCCTAAGATCAGATAGTCCACGCCGAGGGTGGCGGCCTGGTCCAGGATGACCGCATCCGGATCGCTGCTGATCGTGTAGAGCGGGACCACCTTCACCCCGTACTCCTCCCCCAGCCGCCCGGCCGCCTCGAAGGTGGCCTGGGCCTGCGGGTCCTCGGCCAGCGACTCCCCGGCGTCCACCAGCACGGCGATCTCCCGCACCACCAGCACGAACAGCATCGCCCCATACAGCCGGGCCTGCTCCACGGCGAATCGGAGCGTCTCCGTCGGCCCTCTGATGGCCACCAGGAGCGAGGTCACCGGGATCGGCGCGGCCCGGACGGGCGCGGGGGCGAGGGTCGGAATCGGCGCCGGAGGGGCCAGGGCCAGGCGCCGCTCGTGCCGCTCGTGCAGCGTGCGGGCCACCGTGCGCGTGGCCAGTCCCACGCCTAAGACAACCACGGCGAACAGAAGGGCGTGGCTCTTCCGGTAGGCGATGGTCAGCTCGATCAGACCCATCATCGCGAACGTCCCCATCATCACGGGCCGCTCCAGCCGCGTCAGACCGAGCTTGAAGTTGGTGGCGCACGCGCCGAGGTGGATCGTAATTGCCCCCACCACGCCGATGGCGTAGAGCGCGGCCAGCCGGGTCAGGTCCTTTTCGATCAGGAGGACGAGGGCGGGCGCCAGGGCCGCCACGATCAGGGGAATGCGGGGCACGCCGTAGCGGTTGAGCCGGCGGAAGGGCCTGGGCATCTCCCCGTCGTGCGACATCAGGTAGAGGATCGACACCAACCCGACGATGGCGGTGTTGGCCGCGGAGAGGAGGAGAAAGCTGAACACGATCCCCACGACCTGCCCAAACCACGGGCCTACATAGTATTCACCAAGGTATTTTAACATATCCTCGGTGTGGCCCGACAGGTTCGGGACCGCGTGCATGGCCAGGCCCAGGAGGGTCGTGAAGACCGTCACCTCGAACATCACCGGCAGGATGGCCCGCCGGGCGGTCTTGTGAATGACAGGGTGGTCCTCGGAACTCCCCCGGTCCGTCTCCATCACCCCCGTCATGTTGGCGATGGCCTCCACGCCCGACAGGGCCAGGATGATCTCCACGAAGCTGAACCAGGTGTCGTGAAACCGGCCCGGCGGGGGGACCAGGTGGACCTGGTCCACGTGGAAAAGCGAGACGCCGGCCAGGCTGACCACCACGAGCGCAGCCGGCGCGGCCAGGAAAATGGCCAGACTGCCGCTGTGCCGGGGGCCGTAGGCGTTGACCGCGCCCAGCAGGAGAATCGACCCGATGGCCCACCACTGCGGGTTTTCAAAGCCCAGATAATGGAAGGCGTCCAGGGTGCTGAGGGACGCGGTGATGATATAGTCCGCCGTCAGCAGCAGCGCCCCGATCACCGCCAGCGTCCGGTTCCGGTGCCGCACCGAGGAGTAAACGCCCCCTCCGTCCGGGTAGTGCTTGCAGACCCAGATGAAGTTGATCCCGATGATGGTCGTCAGAACCGACATCGCCAGGATCAGGTAGAACGAGGAGTGCCCGGCCAGGGCGAAGGCGATGCCGGTCACGTAGGCCTTGCTCGTCCCCCAGTCCCCGTAGAGCATGCCCGCCGCCCGCGTGGAGTTGACGTTCCTGGGCCGTTTGAGCAGCACGTGTTCCCCTCCCTGTGAGGCGCCTTCTTTACATCAGAATCACCCGGCACTCCGGGTCCGCGGCCATGGCCGCGGCCGGGGTGTTGTTCACGTCGTCCGGGGGACAGAGCAGATAGTGAAAGTAGGTGACACAGGACCTGCTCTCAAAAGGAAAGATCGCCCGGAAGCGCCCGTCCGGCTCCACCTCGTGGCGCACCGACCCCGTCTCGGACCACGCCCCCACGGTGGCCGCGTCCACGGTCAGAACCCCGTCTGTCACCACCACCCAGCTCGTGGGTCTCCCATCGGCCCGTCTCCGCGCCCCGAACGCCGTGGACAGAGGCCCTGCCGGAAGGTTGAAGTCGGCCTCCACGACGACGGAGGCGACCTGCGCGACGTCTCCCGAGACCACCTCGTGTTCGGCCATTAACCATGACTTGCCCGACACGAACGTGAGCGCGGTGATGAACCTGTATCCGCCCGGATAGGCCCCTTCCGCGCGCAACCGGGCCGACCAGGGGCCCTGTGTCTCGACCGTCACCCGCGTCTCCCCCTCCGGGCAGAGTTCCTGGCCGTCCTTCAGGACCAGGACGGCCCCTCGCGCCCCTGGGCGGAGAAAGGCGCGGTCGTTGAACACGACCTGGTCGACCAGATTGAACCCCTGCCGTCGGACCCGGCAGGTCACCGGCCCCTGCTGAACCTCAATAGGCTCGCCGGAGGTCCGGACCACCACGGGATTTCGCAACCGGGCCGCAGGCGTGGCCCCGTCTCCGTACTCGAACCGGCATGCCCCCTCCCCCCTGGCCGGAAGGGTGACCGGCAGGGTGATCGCCGCCGTCCGCACGCTGCCGTCCTCCCACGAGCGTACGACGTCCACCTGGACAGGCTGCTCCTTCCCGGCAGGGTCAAACAGACGAGAGGGGTCCCCGGGGCGGAACAGCCCGCGCCCGAACTCCGCGACCGTCGTACAGGGAAAAGACCGCCGCAGGAATCCATCCCGCTCCACCACCTTGATGGTGCGCTGCATGAGCATGCCGGTCACCCCTTCAACGCCGCGAGCCGCTTTCGTCTCTCCTCGACCTGCCGCTCCAGCAGGTCGATCTCCTGCTCCAGGGCCTGCGCCTGCTCACTCCCCTCCGGCTGTCTCTCCACCGGGTATTGCGCCCCGGCCCACTCGTCATAGCCGCCGAGCATGGAGGAGACCTCCCTGTATCCCATCTCCCGGAGGGTCTGCGCGGCCAGCGCCGACCGTACGCCCCCGGCGCAGTAGACCACGACCGAACGGGACTTGTCGGGCAGCGCCTTCTCCACCTCCAGCTCCAGCAGGCCCCTCGGAACGTGGACCGCCCCGATCAGGCGCCCGGCCTCGTACTCCTCCCTGCCCCGCACGTCTAACAGGACTGGCCGCTGGCCCCTGTCGAGGGCCTCTTTCACGTCCTGGATCGTGACCTCCCGGATGACGGCCTTGGCGCTGTCGATCATGTCCTGACGTGTCTTCATGCGAAAACTCCTTGCAAAATAGTTAAAAGACAGGTATAAGAATAACCAATATAATGACCTTCTCGATGAAGTCAAGTCCATATTCCGCGCGGACGGCCCCCAAAGAAGCCTTGACGGACCCGCGCGATCTTCATATCTTAGAGGCAGTCCTGAGTCCTGAGTCCTGAGTAACGAGTGCTGAGTAAAAGCCAAAACGCTGTTCTTTGCTTTTACTCAGCACTCAGGACTCATCACTCATCACTTTTTTCGGCGGGAGTGCATGGGGCGCTGGTGGCCCTCGCGGGCTTCAAACCCGTTGCGGCGCGGTGATCCCGCGCTGGGTGGGTTCGATTCCCACACGCTCCCGCCAAAAATTTATAACCGCCGGGGTTCCCTTGCCCATCCGCCTCGACACCTCCTCGCGCACCCTGTCCCTCTCTTTCGCGTCGGAGAAAGACAGGGCCGCGTTCTTCCGGTCCCTCCGCGAAGGGCAGACCGTGCAGGCCCGCGTCGTGGACCAGGCGCCGGACGGGCGGTGGGTGCTCCGCATTCGGGGTCAGGACCTCCTGACCGAGTCGCGTCTGCCGCTGGCTAAAGGCCAGGTCGTGTCCGCGCGGGTGGAGACCCTCGGCCCGCCCGTGGTCCTGTCCCTCCTCGACGGAGAGGCCGCCGGAGAGGAGGCGCTGACCCGCGCCCTCAGGGACCTCGGCCTCGACGATGACCCCGCCGGCCGCGCAGTGCTGGGCCGGATGATCGCCCGGCAGCTCCCCCTGAATGGGCCTGCGGTGCAGGGCATTCGGGATGCGCTGGTGCGGATGGGCCTCGACCTGTCGGACGCGGAGAAGGTGGACAGGGCCGTCGACGCGATGTTCCTGCTCGCCTCCCGTTCGGTCCCCATCACGCCCGCGTCCCTGGAGGCGGCCCTGACTGCATTTTCCCCCTCAACACTGGGCGGGATGATCGGAAACCTGCTGGACCTGATCCGGGGCCTCTCCCCCGGCCTCCGCTCCCCGGCAGAGGCCAATCTGCGCGCCCTGGAGGAGACCCTCTCCGCCCTCCTGATGAGCGCGGAAGGCCTGGACGCCGGGGACCTCCGGCGACTCATCGACGACCTCGGCCTGGGGCTGGAGGGGAAGTTGAGGGCGCTGACAGAGCGCCCCCCGGACTCGCAGGACCTCCAGCGCCTCTCGCAGACCGACTTGAAAGCCGCCCTCCTCCGCCTCCGGGCCGCGCTGAACGACCCTGCCCGGATCGGCGCGGACGATACAGCCCTCCTGGAGACCCTGCGCGGACGCGCGGACGAGGCCCTGCGCCACCTCGAACACCTCCAGCTCCTCAACCTCCCGGCGCAGCGCGACCCGGCCCCCCACCTCCTCCTCCAGATCCCGCTCCTCTTCGGCCAGGAGCGGACCTCGGCGGACCTGCGGGTGTTCTACGCCGAAAAAGAGGGGCGAAGGCAGATCGACCCGGAGAACGCGAGGCTCCTCCTCGGCCTGGACCTGGCCCATCTCGGGCGGGTGGAGGTGGACCTGCGCGTGACGAATCGGACCGTGGACTGCCGGATCGACGTGGAGGGCGAGGCGCAGCGGGACCTGTTCAGCGAGGCGCAGGAGGACCTGAGAGCGGGGCTGGAGGGGTGCGGCTACGCCGTGCGCAGGGTCGCGTGTGAGGTCCGCCCGCCCGCCCCTGATGAGGGCGCGCCGAAGGAGGGCCAGGCCAAGATCGGTCTGGATGTGCGGGCATGAGTAGGGGCGATGCACGCATCGCCCCTACTCCGCCTTTTCCCGGATGTAGTCCGCCGACTTCTTGAGTTCAACCATCGGATCTCCGGTCACCCGGCACTCGAACCCGTAGTAGAGATCGTAGCCGACCTCCTTCAACGCCTTCAGCCCGGGCCCGAAGTCCGTGTGCCCGTAGCCCGGCAGCCAGCGGTTGCTGTCGGCCAGGTGGACGTTCCGGACCCATTTTCCGGCGTGCCGGATGCTTGCGGCCAGGTCCGCGTCTTCGATATTCATGTGAAAGAAGTCGGCCATCGTCACCACGGCCGGGCTCTGCACGGCCTCGCAGATCTCCGTCGCCTCCTGCAGGGTGCAGGGCCACGGCTGCTCGTACCGGTTGAGCGCCTCGATCACCACCGCCCCCCTGACCTTCTCCCCGTGCTCCCCCAGCTCCTTCAGCAGCTCGATCAGCAACTGCTTCTCCAGGTGCCGCGTGGTGAACAGCGGCGACAGGTCCGGGATGCGCGGCTTCCCGTGCATATGCACCTCGATCAGCGGCGGCAGGATCACCCCGACCCCCCCCAGTTCCCCGCAGAGCTGCATGGCCTCCTTGATCGCCCTCATCGCCTCGTCCCGCTCCGACCTTCGGGCGTCCAGGATGCCCAGGTGCTGCGATGAGAAGATGTTCGGGCAGATCCCCGTCGCCTGCGCCGCCTTCTGAATCTCCTCCAGATGCTCCCGCCTGCTGCTCCTCGTGATCTCGATCCCTTTGAAGCCCAGTTTGACCAGGTTGTCGAACTTCTCCCGCAGGGTCCTGCCGGGGACCATGTTCTCCCGGATCGAAAACTTCATGCCACACCTCCCA
>CAYRZX010000158.1:6971-14924 GCA_964428665.1 uncultured Gemmatimonas sp. | reverse complement strand
GGAAGTCGGCCAGGTCGTAGTAGAACCTGAGGGGCGGGGCGTCGATCTTCGGCGCATAGTAGTCCGGCGCGACCATTGCGGCCCGCGAAAAGACCCTTTCCGGGGCGTACCAGTTGAACTTGAACAGGCGCTCCGGGGGGATGCGGGCGTCTAAGACCTGGGGCGCGTAGTCGTAGTTTCCGCTGCCCATCTCGTCCGTGAAGGTGATCTCGATGCCCCCGGCGATCTTCGTGTAGACCCACGTCTCCCAGGGCGCCAGGTCCGTGCCCTCCTGCGCCGTGGCGGTGGAGGAGAAGTTCCCCTCCACACCGATGCCGGTGGTGTTGAAGGCGCTGACCTCGGGGTCATTCATCAGGGATTGCCTGTCCTGCATCTGCCTCTGTGCCTGCTCCTGCGGGGGCAGGCTACCTCCCTGCTGCGCGTTTTGAGACTCCTTTTTCGCTATCATGAGTTCCTGTTGCAGGTGCTGATCGGCTATAAAAGCGAGGTCGTAGTGCCGGGGGCCCTTGATCGGGTAGACCGGCCCGACGTAGGTCCCGATGTCCGCGTTCTTGCCGTAGAGGTCCTGCGCCATCGCCTCCTTCACCCGCTGCACGGCCAGACTCTGCTGGAAGTTGACCATGTCCGAGCGCGACCGGTGGTCCGGCTCCCCGAACCGGACGTAGACCTCCCCCCGGCGGTCCCACGGCTTTTTCCTGGCCGAGAAATTCGTCCGGGCATACCAGACGCGCCGGTAGTGCTCCAGCAGCCGCTCGTTGACCGGCGTGATCAGGTCCGGATCCCGACTCGCCCAGAAGCGCCTCAGGAACGCCTCCCCCTGCCCGGCCTGGACAGCCGCCTCGTACTCCCCGACCCCCTCCGGGGGGGACACCAGCCGGATGTCCTCGTAGAGCGCCCGCTCTCCGGCATCGACCCCGTCTAAGTAGCGCCGGAAGAAGTTCTGCGCCCAGTCCAGACGCTTCATCTCCAGGCACGCCTGCGCCAGGACCGGCAGGATGTGGACCTCCTCCGGGTGTCCCTGCGCGTAGTCCATCAGCATCTTCGTGACCCCCTCGAAGTCCCGCGCCTTCAGGTAGACCTTGCCCAGCCGGATGCGCGCCTCCACGTCATCGGGGCGCATGGCCATATACCGGATGTACCACAGGATGGCCTTCTCGTAGTCGTCCTGCATCTCCTCCCACCACTCCCCCATCAGCCGGTAGGCCGGGGCATACTTCGGGTCCAGGGCGATGGCCTTCTCCGCGTCCGTTTTAGCGTCGTACTGCCTCAGCTTCAGCCGGATCTCCGCGATGTGATACCGGGCCTCGGCGTATCTGGGGTTCCACTTGAGGGCCTCCTGAAAGGCCTCGATGGCCCACTGGAGCGACAGAGGCCGCTTCATCAGCGCCAGCCCCCTGCCGTAGTGCGCCTCCGCCAGCCGGCGATCCACCTCAATCGCCCTCTGAAACGCGACCTCGGCCCGGTCCAGGTCCCCGGCCATGAGGTGGGCGTAGCCCAGCTTGCAGTGTCCCGGCGCAAAGTCCGGCGCCACGCAGGTCACGCCTTTCAGCGCCCTCACGGCCACGGCCGGGCTGTCCGCCTCCAGGGCGCGCAGGCCCACGGCGAACAGCGAGTCCACCTGCGTCTTTCCCAGGGGGCGGTCGATCACCCGGAGACCGTCTCCCGACCGCACCAGCTCCACAGCTCGACCCCGATAGGAGTAGCTCCAGGCCACCGGCGTCCCGTCCGGGTCTCCGGGCTGAGGGAGGCGATAGCCGTAGCTGATCCCCGCCGAGTCGGCGTCCACCGGGGCGCGGAACAGCAGGCCCGTGAAGCCGTGCTGCTGTTCCGTCCACGCCTTGAGCGCCCCCAGGTCCTTCGGGAAGCGGTCGCCGTGCGCTGCGGCATAGCCCTTCAGGAGGCCCCCGATGGCCCGCAGGTGATCCGCGCAGACGCCCCGGCCCATCCCCTGCCCGTCCGCCTTCGACAGGCGTCGCAGGGCCTCCGCATAGCTCCGGCAGACTGCCCTGGACATGCCGACCTTCCGGAACTCCGGGGGCATCCCCTCAAACCACTCCGCCGCCCGCTCGTAGGCAACCGACGCCCCCTTGAAATCGCCCACCAGCGCCGTGCTGTAAGCCGACACAGCGACGTTCAGGCCGTGCCACATCGCCGTCAGCGCACGCTCCACTTCCGGCCCTGCCACCCCCAAGTCCAGAGTCCCAAGTCCAGAGTCCAGAGTCATAGGCTCTGACTTTGGACCCTGGACCCTGGACTCTGGACTTGAGATTTGAGACTGCTCTTCCGTCACCGGCGCATCCTCGCCGCCATTCAGGGCGACCACCCACCACTGCCCCGGCGTCACCTCCACGTCCAGGCCCGCCTCGGCCAGCCGCCCCTGAAACACGGGCAGTCTCAGCCCTTGATCCCGGTAGCAGAGGCGGTCTCCATCCCAGGCCAGGCCCTCCGGCCTGCCGGGGAAGGTCCTGATGCGCCGGGGCTGCCCCCCCGGATCGGCGACCCAGACCTCGGTCAGCGCAGCCTCCCTGCCGAACGATCCACCGGATCGTTCCCCCTCTGCCCTCTCCCGGACCACGGCCCAGGCGGTTTTGCCGTCCGGGGAGCGGGCCACGAAGGTCTCCTGGGAAAGGCCCTCTGAGGACAGCAACCATAGCAGCGCCACGACCCACGCGACGCCCTGTTTGGCGCGGGAATGAATTCCTGGCCCGGCCCCAGGTATAGCGCTGGAATGAATTCCCGCGCTATACCTGCAAAGTCCGCTGAAGCGGACTGAGGGTCTTTTTAGCCCGGCGCAGCCGGGCTTCTCAGTTGTAGCGCGGAGATTCATCTCCGCGCCCATAAAGCGATTCATGGTTCACCATATTCTTCGAAAAGGTTGTCGAGTTGACCGCTCCGGTGGCGTATCTCCTGATCTTCGACGTAAGCGATGACCTCTGGCAGGTCTCTTTTCCCAACCGTGAACGCCCCATATCCCTCCTGCCATTTGAACTCCGTCTCCATGTCCAGCTCGTTGTTGCAGAAACGCGATGAACTCCCCTTGAGCTTGCGAACGGCCTCTGCCACGGAGACAGCGGGGTCCAGCCGGAGGACGACGTGTACATGATCCTCCACGCCATTGACCGCGTGGAGGTGATAGGCATACGCCTGGCATTTATGCGCGACATAGCGGTACAGGGCCGGCCGGACCTGTTTTTTCAGAAACGGGTGTCGCTTCCAGGTGGCCCATACCAGGTGGTAGTACAGCTCGGTGTATGCTTTTGCCATCTCTTCTTCCCTCTCCTTTTTGCGCAGGAATGAATTCCCGATCCGGCATCTTGTTTGGCGCGGGAATGAATTCCCGGTTCGGCGTCTTGTTTGGCGCGGGAATGAATTCCCGCGCTCCCATTGCGAAGTCCGCTGAAGCGGACTGAGGGCCTTTAGCCCGGCGCAGCCGGGCTTCTCTTACGTAGCGAGGAAATTTATTTCCTCGCTACGGGGACGGGGGAGGGATCTACCTCCCAAAGTCCCCGGCGAAGATGAAGAAGTCGCTGAAACCGACCTCCCCGTCCTCGTCCAGGTCGTATTTTGCCACAAACCCCGCATCGCCCCGCTTCTTCCCGAACACGGCGGCAAACAGGAAGAAGTCGTCGAAGCCGACCTTGCCGTCCCCGTCGAAGTCCGCGGCCAGGCCGGCCTTCAGCGTGATGACAAAGACGCCTCCGCCGGCCGTCCCGGCAAAGAGGGTCTGAGGGCTGGAAGAATCGAGTGCCAGAGAGTAAACGAAAGTATTTGTCAGTCCTGAATTGAGGGCCATCCAGGAGTTGCCACCATCCTCACTTTTGAACACCCCTCCCTGGCGCGTCCCAGCATAGACATTTTGTGGCGTCGAAGGATCGACCGCAAGAGCCCAGACGTTGGTATCCGTCAGCCCCTTATTGACCTGGGTCCAGGAACTACCCCCATCCGTGCTTTTGAACACGCCGCTCAGGTTTCTTCCGGCATAGACCGTCTGAGGATTTGAGGGATCAAACGCCAGGGCGAGGACGTCCGTGTTTGTCCCAACGTTGATCGTCTGTAAAAACGACCAGGAATTGCCTCCATCCGTGCTTTTAAACACCCCTCCATCCGCCGTCCCTGAAATTACGGCCACCCCTGCGTAGAGGGTTTGAGGGCGCGATGAATCAATCGCCAGAGAACGAACCCTCCTGTTGGTCAGGTTCGTGTTGGCTGGCGTCCAGGAATTTCCCCCATCTGTGCTTTTGAACACGCCGCCGCCCAATGTACCTGAGTAGACAATCCGAGCGTTTGAGGGATCGACCGCAAGGGCATAGACACTCATGTTTGTCAGCCCTGTGTTTATCGCGGTCCAGGAATTACCCCCATCCGTGCTCTTGAATAAGCCACCAAAAGTCGTCCCAGCATAGAGGATCTGAGGGTTCGAAGGATCGACCGTGAGGGCGACGACGACATCGGTATTCATCAGCCCTGCATTGACTGCTGTCCAGGAATTGCCCCTATCCGTGCTCTTGAACACGCTTCCTCTTGCCCCGGCATAAATCGTCCGGGGGGCAGAAGGGGAGAATGCCAGGGCTTGAATGTAGGTATTCGTCATCCCGGAGTTGGCGATTGTCCAGGAACTGCCCCCATCCGTGCTCTTGAATACGCCTCCATATAACGTCCCCACATAGACCGTCTGAGGGCTCAAAGGATCGATTATAAGGGCTTGGACAAAGGTATCTGTCAATCCTGAGTTGACGGTTGCCCAGGAACTGCCCCCATCCGTGCTCTTGAACACACCCCTGAAAGTCCCGGCATAGACTGTCTGAAGGTTCCATGGATCGACTGCAAGAACATACACGTTCAAATCCGTAAGTCCTGAATTGACGGCCATCCAGGAGTTGCCTCCATTCGTGCTCTTGAATACGCCTTCATTGCTCCCGGCATAGACTGTCTGAGGGCTCCATGGATCAACCGCCAGGGCTCGAACAGGTGTCCTCCCCAGCCCGGCATTGACCGCTGTCCAGGAATTGCCTCCATTTGCGCTCTTGAAGACCCCGCCAAATATCCCGGCGTAGACGGTCTGAGACCTCGAAGGATCGACTGCAAGGGACCGGATGTCCGCATTCGTCAATCCTGTGTTCATCGCCGTCCAGGAGCTGCCCCCATCCAGGCTTTTGAGCACCCCCCTGGTGCTCGTCCCGGCGTAGATCGTCTGAGCTTTTGAAGGATCGACTGCAAGGGCGCGAACAAATGTATCGGTCAACCTTGAGCTGGCCGCTGTCCAGGAGTTCCCTCCATTCGTGCTCTTGAACACCCCCCTGCTTGTCCCTACATAGATGGTTGAAGAATCGACGGCAAAGGCTGAAATGATCGTATTCGGCAATCCGACGTTGATCGCCTTCCAGGAATCGCCTCCATCTGTGCTCTTGAACGCACCGTTGCTTGTTCCAGCATAGATTGTCTGAGGATCTGAAGGGTCCATCACAAGGCCACGGACCTCTCCCCCATAAGGTCCGCGCGTCGTCCAGACGTTATTCCCGGCCACGGCGGCCCCGGCAGCGGACAGCAGTGCAGCAGAGAGCAAGAGGGTTGCGCGTAGATTCATGGCGCGGTCCTTCTGCTATCGCGCGGGAATGAATTCCCGCGCTCCCATTGCGAAGTCCGCTGAAGCGGACTGAGGGTCTTTTAGCCCGGCGCAGCCGGGCTTCTCTTACGCAGCGAGGAAATTCATTTCCTCGCTGCGCTGCGCTACTTCAGCACAAACCGGACCGGGTAGGCCACCCAGACGGGCACGTGTTTGTTGTTCTGGAGGGCAGGTCTCCAGACGCTCTGCCGGGCCGCCTCCCGCGCGGCCTCGTGAAAGATTTCCGGCCCTTTCATGACCCTCACGTCCTTCACCGCGCCGGTGGCGCTGACGAGCAACTGGATGAAGACCACGCCCTCGACCCCGTTCAGACGGGCGGCCTCCGGATAGACCGGCGTGGGCAGGTCCACGGCCACCGGGGCGACCTCCACCGGGACAAACTCCTCCGGCGCGGGCAACTTCTCCGGCTCAGGCCGGGCCTTGCGCGCCCTGGCCGGCTGCGGGGGGACGGCCTGTCCGGGGGAGAGACCCTCCGCGCGAGCAGGAGGGGCGGGGGACCTCGCGATGTCCTCCGGGGGAAGGACGCGCCCCAGGACCTCCGTGACCGGCCCCTCCCTCAGGGCGTCCGGGAGCGGGCCATCCCATCTAAAAGAGAAAGGCAGGATGGCCAGCCCCAGCAGGACGGGCGCGGCGTAGTGCCACGGGGCCTCGCGCCCCCTGTCCGGCGGCAGGTTGAGCACGTGGTTGAAGCGACCCGAGATCGTGCAGCTGCTTTCGGAGAAAGACATGCCCGTGAGGCCCGGCAGCGGAGGGCCCCCCTGCCGGTCCACGAACGCGAACAGCACCCGGCTGTAGTCCACGGGCCGGATGCCGGTCTGGTGGATGGCCGCCTCGTCGCAGCGCAACTCCCGGAGATGGATCAGACGGGCGTGGAGCATCCAGACGAGCGGGTTCAGGCCGAACAGAATCACAGCCAGGGTCTGCAGGGCGAGCGCATAGAGGTCGCGCGCCCGGTGGTGCGCCATCTCGTGGGCGAGTACACTCCGGAGGTGCCCCTCCGGCCAGGCCTCCCAGCCCTCCGGCAGGTAGAGCCGGGGCCGGCGGAAGCCGACCAGGGTCGGGGTGGAGATCGCGGGACAGGAGAAGACGCGGAAGGGTTCAAGGTTAGAAGGTTCAAGGTTCAAGGTTTGGAACTTTGAACTTTGAACCTTGAACTTTGAACCTGGGACGGGCGAGGCAAGGCGCAGGCAGCGGCGCACGGCGACGTTCTGCCGGATGACGATGCCGGTCAGGAGCAGGACCGACCCGGCCCACGCGCCGAACAGCAGGAGGGAGAGCCTGGAGCCCCCGGCCTTCTCCACGGCCCCCAGGCTGGCGATGACCGGCTGGAGGACGGCCTGCGCGGGCAACGCCCCGGGCAGGGGGGCCGGCAGAGAGACCACGGGCGGGACGAACACCTTCGCCAGGGCGATCAAATAGAGCGCGCAGCGCAGGCGCGTGCCCGGGCGCAGGAGTCGGTCCACCCCGCAGACGAGGAGAATGAAGGCGGAGACCTCGAGCATGTGGGCCAGAAAGACCGGCATCCAGGCGTCGGCGAAACGGCTGATCAGCTCCACGTCACCGGCCCCCTTTCCCCCGCTCCTCGCGCTCCTTGGCCTCGATCTGGGCCTTGATGCGGTCCCGCTCCGCCTGAGAGAGCGCGCCGGAGTCCACGAGGTGGCTCACCAGAGCGCCGAAGGACCCGCGGTAAATGCGCGACACTAAGGAGCGGGTCTCCTGCTGCCCGACCTCCTCCCGCGACACGGCCGGGGTGAAGAAGTTGATCTTGCCGATCTTCTCCTTCTGGAGGAAGCCCTTCGCGGCCAGGATGCCCAGGATGGTCTGCACCGTGCTGAACGCCTTCTGCCCTTTCGGGTAGAGGTGGTTGTGGACCTCCCGCGCGATGACCCGCCGGCCCAGACGCCAGACGCCCTCCATGATCTCCCATTCGGCCTCGGTCAGACGCCTCCTTTTTTTCATGGGAATGCCCTCGCTGTTACAGGTTGTGAACGCCGCGATTCGACTGCGAGACCTGAAAGAAAAATAATTAAATCATGCGCCTTCGACAACTAAAAAATTGGCCGAATCCGTCAAAAAAACAGGGGCACGGCGCGCCGTGCCCCTGCCCTCTCTTCTCCTACGCGATGGTCAGCAGGCCCGTGGGGTTGTAGCAGGCGCGATGGGCCTTGCACTCCGCCGGGCCGACGAAATGGTCGTCGGGGCCGACGACCCCCATCGTCTTGAGGCACCAGTAGCCGGTGGTGGCGGTCTCCTCGGCCAGGTAAGTCGCGGGCGGGGCGTCGGAGATGTAATACCGCTTCGTGCGCAGGTGCTGGCAGTAGGGCTTGAGT
>CAYRZX010000158.1:0-6871 GCA_964428665.1 uncultured Gemmatimonas sp. | reverse complement strand
CTTCGCCGCGGCCATCACGGCCCGCTGAATGAGCGTCTTCGTGAGCGGCACCTTGTAGTCGTTATAGCCGAGGGGCTGCGCCTTGGCCAGCGCCGCGTCCGCGGCCCTGCGGAGGAGGTCCTCGCTCGGCCTCTGGCCGGCCAGGACGGCGTCCGCCTCCTTCGCGGGCCAGGGCTTGGGGGCCACGCCCCCCAGGACCACGCGGGCGGCCCTGATCGTGTCCCCAGACATCGTGAGGGCCACGGCCACGGCGGCGAGGGCGAAGTCCATCGAGTCCTTCTCCTGGAACTTGAGGTAGGCGCTCTTTGCGCCGGGGGCCGGGGCCGGGACCTCCACCTCCGTGACGACCTCGTCAGGCGCCAGGACATTCTCCCGGCGCAGGACCTCGGTGGGCAGGACGAAGAACTCCTCCAGGGGGATGACCCGGTTCCCCTTCGGTCCGAGGACAGTCACTTTAGCGCCGAGGGCCACCAGGGCCGGGGCCGTGTCCGAGGGGTGGACAATGTAGCTCGGCCCCCCTCCCAGGATGGCGTTGTACTTGTTGTTCCCCTCCACGGCAAAGCACTTGGAGCCCCCCTTCTTGAGGCAGGGAAACGCCTCGTCCCGGTAGTACCAGCAGCGGGGGCGCTGGCAGAGGTTGCCGCCCAGGGTCCCGACGTTCCGGATCTGTACGGACCCCACGGACGCGGCCGCGTCGGCCAGAGCCCGGTAGTCCTTCCGGATGGCCGGGTGATTCTCGATCTCCGCCAGCGTGGCCAGCGCCCCGATGCGGAGGCCCTTCCCGTCGGCCTTGATCGCGTTCAGGCCGGAGACGGCCTTCAGGTTGACCACCCGGTCGGGGGCCACCAGGCCCTCCTTCAGCTCGCCGAGGAGGTCCACCCCCCCGGCTAAGAGGACGGCCCTGTCCCGGTTCTGGCCGAGGAGGCCGGGCACCTCCTTCAGGCTGGACGGGTTGACGAATTCAAAAGCCTTCATGATGATCTCCTCTGATCGCTCACGCTTGCTTCTGCATCAGGGCCGTGAGCACCTTGTCGGGGGTGATGGGCAGTTCCCGGAAGCGGACGCCCACGGCGTTGTAGATCGCGTTGGCCACGGCCCCGGCGGTCGGAATGACAGGAGGCTCCCCCAGGCCGATGACCCCGCGCTCCGGCATGTCCATCACCACCACGTCGAACTCCGGCATCTCCAGCGCCCCGGAGATCTTGTAGTCCTCCATGTTCGGGTTGACCATCAGGCCGGTGGGCCGGTCCATGATCCGGTCCTCTAACAGCGCCCAGCTGATGCCCTGGATGACGCCCCCGTTGACCTGACTGACGGCCGTCAGGCGGTTGAGGACCAGGCCGCAGTCCTGCACGGCCACGACCTTGACGACCCGCACCGCGCCGGTCTCCACGTCCACCTCCACCTCCGCGAACTGCGCCCCGGCCACGCCGCTGCCCGACAGCCCCTCGGCCCACTCCGACTGGCCGGAGATCGGGACGCTCCCGATCTGCGCGCAGGCAGATTTCCAGTCGAAAACCTTGGAGGCGTCCCCGGCCACGCCGATCTTCCCATCCTTCGCGACGAGCTGATCAGGTGTGACCCCGAGCGCCGGGGCGAGCTTCTCGAACAGCTTCGCCTTCGCGCTGGCCGCGGCCAGCTTCACGGCGGGCGCGGCGCTGGGGGAGGTCCGGCTCCCCCCGGACCCCGTGCCGGGCGGGAGGACGGTGTCCCCGACCAGGGCCTTCACGTCCTTTAACTGAAGGCCCAGCTCCTCGGCGGCGATCATGCCCACGATCGTGCGGATGCCCGTGCCGATGTCCTGCACCCCGCACTTCGACTCCACCGTGCCGTCCGGGTTAATGACCACCTCGGCGGAGGTCCCCTTCCCACCGCCGCCCCCCCACTTGCAGAAGCCGAGGCCGATGCCCCGCTTCCTGGGGCCGGGGCCCGCGCCGGGGACCTTATTCCGCCGGCCCCACCCGATGCGCTCCGCGCCGATCTCGTACTGCTTCAGCCGGATCGCGTTCTGCGTGGACTCGTTCTTCCGGCAGAGCTCCAGCAGGTCCATCCCCAGCTTCTCCGCCAACTCGTCCATGGCCGAGCACATGCCGAAGGCGGCCTGCGGGTGGCCGGGCGCGCGCATGGCGCGGGAGGACCCGGCGTTGATCCGCACGTCCGTGTGCTCGGTCTTGACGTTGGGGATGGACTCGTAGACGTAAGGGAGGGGGACGCCCGCCCCGCCCGCGATGCCCCCCGTGCCGTAGACCTTCGAGTGAAAGGCCACCAGCCTCCCGTCCTTCGTCGCGCCGATCTTGATCCGCTGCACGGAGGAGGGGCGGTTGCCCACGCAGAGGTGCTCCTCGTGGCGGGAGAGCATCAGCTTGACGGGCGCGCCCGCCTCCTTCGCCAGCCGGGCCGCGGCCGTGCCCTCCACGCCCGCGCCGAACTTGCTCCCGAACCCCCCCCCCATCACCTCGCAAATGGCGTGGACGCTGGCGGCGGGGACGTTGAAGAACTTGGACAGGTCGTCCCGGACGCCGAACACCCCCTGGGTGGAGGTCCAGACGGTCAGCTGGTCGCCCTCCCACTTCGCCACCAGGCCGTGCGTCTCCAGGCTGGAGTGGGTCTGCACCTGCGTGCGGTAGGTCCCCTCGGTCCAGACCGTCCCGGGGTCGGCGAACACCGGGTCCGGGTCCCCGCCCCTGATCTGGGGGTCGTCCTTGCGGGGCCGGACGTTGCCGTCCTGGTGGATCTTGGGCGCCTCGGGCTTCTGGGCCTCTTCCTCGTCCACGACGTGGGGGAGCCTCTCGTATTCCACCTCGATGAGCCTGAGCGCCTCCTCCGCCACGTCCGGGCTGACCGCGGCCACGGCCGCGACCTCCTCGCCCGCGTAGCGCACGGTCTTCTTCTCGAAGTCGAGGGCGGCCTTCACGCCGGGGTGCGCCTTCGCCTTCGCCAGATTCACGCTCTTGACGGTGGCGTGCGGGTGGGGGCTCCGGAGGATCTTTCCGTAGAGCAGCCCCGGCAGGTTGATGTCATAGGCGTACCTGGCCTTCCCCGTGACCTTGGCGGCCCCGTCCACGCGGGGCGCGTCGTGCCCGGTCAGGTAGCGCTCTTCGGGTTTTCCCCATGCGACGGCCATGGCTTATGCGCCCCCTTTCTGCATCTTCGCCGCGGCGAGCGCGGCCTCAAACACCTTGGGGTAGGTCCCGCACCGGCAGAGGTTGCCCGCGCAGGCGCGTTTCACGTCGTCCATCGTGGGGTTGGGGTTGCGGTTGAGCAGGCCGCGCACGGACATGACGAGGCCGGGGGTGCAGAACCCGCACATCAGGGCGTCGTGCTGCACAAAGGCGGCCTGCACGGGGTCGAGCCGGTCCCCCTTCGCCAGGCCCTCCACCGTGGTGATCTCCTTCCCCTGGGCGTCCACGGCGAGCATCATGCAGGCGTACACGGGCCTGCCGTCCAGCAGGACCGTGCAGCCCCCGCACTCCCCCCGGTCGCAGACCAGCTTCGCGCCGGTCAGGTCCAGGTGGTCGCGCAGGGCGCTCAGCAGGGTGACGCGGGGCTCCACCTCCACCTTCATGGGTTTGCCGTTCACCTTGAGCGCCACCGGGACCTTGCCGGGGCCGAGGACCTTGCCGGCGGCCTGCGCCTCCTCCGGGGCGGTGAGGACCCCGGTCGAGAGCACGGCCGTGCCCGCCAGCCCCCCGCCCACGCCCTTCAGGAACCCGCGCCGGGTGAGGCCGGACTGAGGCTCCTTGCGTTCATCATCCATAGGGACCTCCTTACGTTAATCGCGATCGAATTCCGCTATCCCGATCCGGTGCGTGTGGCCGGACATCTCCACATCCTCCACGAACCGGATGCAGGTGAAGCCGTGTTCTTTCATGGTGTCGAAGAAGTGACAGGCGACGTCGCGCCGGGGTTCCGCAAAGACCGCCCGGCCCTTCGGGGCGAGGTGGTTTACGATCAGGCGGGCGATCGGGTCGAAGTGATCGGGGTCGTAGATCACGTCGGCCCCCAGGATCAGGTCGAACGTCCCTTCGAGCGCGGGGAAGAGCCAGCTCAGCCGCCGCGCCTCGACGTTCAGGCATCCGTTCCTCCGCGCGTTGCGCAGGGCAAAGGCCACGGCGTCGGAGTTCACGTCCGTCAGCAGCACCGAGGCCCCGGCCTTTGCGGCGGCGATGCCGGACAGGCCCAGGCCGCAGCCGATCTCCAGGGCGCGCCTGCCCAGAAGGCCGTTGTCTTTGCAGAGATGCTGCGCCAGGCCCACGGAAGAGGCCCAGAGCTCCGCCCAGTAGGGGGGGTCGCCCTGGCTCAGGTCGGTCCGGTCGAGCAGGTCGTTCACGTCGGCGACGGTCAGCAGGCTGACGGAACAGGGGCCGAGGTCCACGCGCTTTTCGACGGTGCGGTAGGGTAAGGTTTCCAGCTTACAGCTTCTCGTTGAGCGATGAGAGGGACTCGCTGATCTTCTGCCGGTTGACCTGGTAGTAGGAGAACCCGGCGTTCCGCTCGCAGCGGACCAGGCCGGCGGTCTTGAGGATCTTGAGGTGGTGGGAGACGTTGGGCTGGGAGACGCCCAGCTTGTCGGCCAGGTCGCAGACGCAGATGTCCTTGCTCTGCGCCCCGTCGGACCTGGACAGCACCTCCAGAAGCCTCAGCCGCAAAGGGTCCGAGAGCGCCTTGAAGACCTCGGCCATCTCATCCAGGTCACGCATAGACACTCCGTTATCGTGTATTCAAATATTTAAATATATTGATTTGGTAAGATAAAAAATGGGGGGGAAATGTCAAGGAAAAAAAAGGACCACGAGACCACTGACCACAAGACAACAAGACCAAAAACCATCGCCGTGGTCCTGTGGTCCTGTGGTCCTGTGGTCCTGTGGTCCTGTGGTCCTGTGGTCCTGTGGTCCTGTGGTCCTGTGGTCCTGTGGTCTGCCTGTCTTATCCTTGACTTTTATGCCGCAAGATGATATATACTCCCTCAAGGAGGAGTTCAGCATGAACCGGGACGAGATGACGGAGCGGATCACCGAGGCCCTGGAGAGGGGCATTCAGGAGTCCATCGAGGGGCGGGACGTGGAGCCGTTCAGAAAGGCCGCGGTCGCGGCCTACCGGCTCAGGGTGGGGGGGCAGACCGCGCTCAGGGACGAGGAGATCGCCCGGCACGTCTTCCCATCGGACGTGGAGCAGGTCGTGCGACTGAGCCTGCGCGTCGTGGAGACGGACCGGGAGAAGGCGTCCTCCCTGTTCAAGGGGGCGCTGGACCAGGTCCTGAGCCGGCTGTCCGTGATCCCGGAGGCGCGTCAGGCCGCAAAGAAACCTTCCTGGAAGTTCTGGAGGAGATAGGACAAACGGACCCCGCCGAGGCGCCGGCGACAGCAGAAACTCCCGTCGCCCACACCCCCCATCACTCCGCGCCACAGGGCGGGTTGAACTCCTCGCGTATCTCCTGCTCAATCTCCATTCTTTCGCGCTCCTGGGCGTTGAGGGTATAGTAGACCGCAAAAAAGAGGGTGCCTCGACAGCGTTTTCTCCAGCTGGGCTCCCTCTCGTGGCCTTCGACGCTCGTCTTCACCTGAGCCGATTCGCCGACATCGAGAAGGCGAACCCTGTCGTCTCTCTCGCACATAACGGCATAGATGCCTGCCTGATCTTCGAGTTCATCCGCCGACTCGAATGGCCCCTCAAATTCATAGTTGCCGATCGGGAAGCTCATATCCATCTCCTCTCATTCAGGTTGGCCTTAATCGTAGAAATGTTCCTCCTCTTTGGGGATCTTGGTGGTGATCTGAACGGCCTTGCGCCGGCCCACCAGGCCGGAACGGCCCAGGAACTTGGGCCTGGACCCCACATACACCACCGTCGGGTCCTTGACCTCCGTGTCCAGCTTCACCACGTCCCCCACCCGCAGGTTCAGCACGTCCCCAAAAGGCGCCTCCACCCTCCCCAGCACCGCCCGGACAGGGGCCTTCACCTGGGACAACTGCGCCAGGCGATACTCCCTTTCGCTCTCTCTCCGGCCCTTTTCGCGATTCACCCAGGACTTCGGGTTGAGCAGCTTCATGACCGGCTCCAGGGTGAAAAACGGGTAGCAGAGGTTGACCAGCCCGGAGGCGTGCTGGCTGTTGACCTCAAACGCGATCAGGATCATCGTGTCCGAGGGCGCGGCCGCCTGCATGAACTCCGGGTTGGTCTCCAGCTCCGCGTCGGACACCTGGATCTTGATCAGGGCCTCCCAGGTGGTCTCCAGGTCCTCCATGGTGCGCTGCACCACCTTCGACATCACGCTCCGCTCGATGGAGGTGAGGGTGCGGGACTCCCCCATGGGCGTGGTGCCCTTGCCCCCGAACTGCCGGTCGATGAAGGAGTAGGCCACGGGCAGGGAGAAGTCCAGGATGGCCGGCCCGCCCAGGGGTTCGATGGTGAACACATAGGAGCAGGAGGGGTTGGACAGGGACATGATGAACTCGGCGTAGGTGGTCTGGTCCACGAACGCGATGTCGGTTTCGACCACGGCGCGCTGGAGGGTGGAGAAGGAGGCGGCCAGGAGCCGGGCCAGGTTGCTGTGGAGGTTCTCCAGCGTGCGGATCTGGTCCTTGGACACCCGGTTGGGGTGTTTGAAGTCGTAGGTGACGACCGGCTGCAAGGAGGCCGCTTTGGGGGAGGCGACCTCGCGCTCCCCTGAGCCTCCCACACTCGTCAGAAGGGCGTCGATCTCATCCTGCGACAATATATCAGGCATAGCCATATCTCCGATGTGGAGAGACAAGGTGAATGACATCAGGACGAGACCTCTACCGTGGCCCCTCCTCAAAAATATAAAACATAAAACGTTTGATGTGAAATTAGGCATTGACGGTATAGGTCAGGACGTTGATGCCAA
>CAYRZX010000157.1:9478-14935 GCA_964428665.1 uncultured Gemmatimonas sp. | reverse complement strand
GTCTCACACATAAAATAATCCGCCCCGGCGTCCGTGTCAAAGGGATTTACGTTGACACGCCGGAAGGCGCGATGTACATTGAGGGCGATCCCGACGATGCCCTTCAACGAACATTTTGAGCGAGGACATGCCATGGACCTGCTCTACTTCGACTGCAACGCCACCCTCGGCCAGCGCCCGCAGAAGCACCGCCGCGTCCGCTGGTCCACCGAGCACATCCTGGAGGACATGGACCTGGCCGAGATCGCCGGCGCGCTCGTGGTCCACGGCGTGGCCCGGTCCTTCGACCCCGTCTATGGCAACGCCCGGCTGAAGCCGGAACTGGCGAAGGCCCCGGACCGCCTCTTCGGCGTCTGGTGCCTCGCGCCCCTCGGCGACCCCGGCTTCTATGAGACCGGCGAGGACCTCCTCCAGGCGATGGAGGCCTCGGACATCCACGCCGCCCGTCTCGTGCCGGGCGGCTTCTCCCTCCACCCCGACGTGATCGGCGAGACCTTCGAGGCCCTCCAGGAGGACCGCATCCTGACCCTGCTGGAGATGTCGTGGGGCGCGCCCGACTACTTCGCCTTCTTCCACACCCTCCTCTCCCGCTACCCCCGCCTCCCCGTCCTCCTCACGGACGCCGTCTGGCCCCACCAGCGGCACGTCCACCGCCTGATGGCCCTCCACGACAACCTCCATCTGGAGTTCTCCTCCTACCAGATCAACCGGGGCATCGAACAGTACGTCCAGGACTTCGGGGACGAGCGCCTCCTGTTCGGAGCGGGCATGACCGAGAAGTCCCCCGGCGCGGCCCGCGCCTACGTCGACTACGCGCAGATCAGCGACGAGTCCAAACAGAAGATCGCCGGGGGCAACCTGAAGCGCCTGCTGAAGGGGCAGGGGCCGGCGCAGCCCGCGAGACACCACCGCGAGGACCGGATCGTCGCCGCCGCGCGGGCGGGCCGTCCGCAGACCGTCTTCGTCGTGGACGCCCACGCCCACGTCCTGCACGAGGGGGGGGACACCGCCGGGGTGAACTACATCATGCTGCGGGGGGATGCGGAGGGGATGCTGGAGGTCAACCGCTGGTGCGGCATCGGCCGGGTCGCCATGATGAGCTGGAACGGCCCGGTCTGCACCGACGCGCAGAATGGGAACGACATCGTCCATCGGGCCGCGCAGAGGTTCGGGGACCGCATCATCCCGGTGGCCACCGTCGACCCGACCCACATGTCGCCGGAGGAGATGGACAGGGAGATTCAACTCCGCTACCTGCGCCAGGGGTTCGTCGGCATGAAGCCCTACGTCCGGATGAACCTCAGTTACGAGGACCCCGCCTTCATGCCCTGGTGGGAGTTCGGAAACGCCCACCGCCTCTACGCCCTGATGCACGTCGCGTCCCACACCGGCGGCGTGCCCGGCATCGGCCGCCTGGCCGCGAAGTTCCCGGAGGTGAGCTGGATCATCCCCCACTCCGGCGGGAGCTACCCCTTCGCCGAGGAGGTGGCCGCCTGCATCAAAGACCACCCCAACGTCTACGCCGAGATCACCCTCACCCCGGTCACGAACCGGATCGTGGAGTTCCTGGTGGAGGCCACCGACGACGAGCACGTCCTGTTCGGCACCGACGCCCCCATGCGCGACCCCCGGCAGCAGCTCGGCTGGGTGCTCTGGGCCGACCTCCCGGAGCAGACTCGCGTCCAGATCCTGGGCGCGAATTTCCAGCGCATCCTGGACCGGGTGAGGATTGGAAAGCAGGAGACCGCTTTGAGGAGGTGATTTCCGTGCAACTCGTTGAACCGAAACCCCGCCTCTGGAGGCGCGATGAATATCACAGAATGGCAGAGGCTGGAATTTTCAACGGACAGCGCGTGGAACTGATCGAAGGGGAGATCGTCGAGATGAGTCCGCAAGGAGGTCCGCATTTCACAGCCGTCGCGCTCGCAGAGGAGACGCTGCGCCGCATCTTCAGACAGGGCTACGTCGTCCGGGCGCAGGGGCTTCTATCCCTGGGGGAACTGTCTGAGCCGGAGCCCGATGTGGCGGTCGTGTCGGGGGCCATACGCGACTACAAAGAGGCGCACCCGACCACGGCCCTGCTGGTCGTGGAGATCTCTGATTCCACGCTGACATTTGACCGCGGAGAGAAGGCAGGCCTCTACGCGAAGGCGAGCATCCTGGACTACTGGATCGTCAATCTGATCGACCGCCAGGTGGAAGTCCGGCGTGACCCCGCTCCGATGGCCGGGCAATCCTACGGCCACAGCTACAAGAACATCACGATCTTCACGCCGGCGGAGGCCGTCTCCCCCCTCGCCGCCCCGCAGACGACCGTGCGCGTAGCCGACTTGTTGCCGTAACCCGTGAGGAGTATTATCCGCCCTTGCGCCTCGTCCAGCAGGGCGGGGAGACGATCCTGTGAATCGTCAGGGGGTGGGATTCGTCCCGTGGTACGCCACCGCGTAGGCCCGGCGCTGCCGGCCCGACCGGTTCGGGTCCGACCGGTGCCAGCAGAGCTTCCCGAACAGCAGGCACCCCCCGGCCTTCACCGGCTCGACCTTCTCCCTTGAAAAATCCACCTGCTCCAGCGGGATGCGCAGCCGCCGGAACGCCTCCCCCGTCACACCGGAGTGGAGCGTCGGCTCGTCGAAGTAGGCCTCGTGCTCGATCAGCCCCCCCAGTTGCGACCGGGGCACGAACCGGAGCGCCCCGTTGTCCGCGTCCGCGTCGTCCAGGGCGATCCAGCAGTTGACCGTCCGCTGCCCGGATGTACGCCAGTAGAACCCGTCCTGGTGGTAGTAGGTCGCCACCCCCGCCTCCGGGTTCTTGACGATCACCTGGTCCGTGAACAGGGCCGCGTCCTCCCCGATCAACCGGCGCATCACGGCGATCAGCGCCGGGTGGGTCGCGACCCCCTCGAACGCCGCGTCGTATCTGGACGGCCTCTGGATGCCCTCCGGGATCGGCAGGCCGCTTGGCGTCCGGTAGACCTTCGGGTCCAGCGTCTGGAACGCCTGCGGCGGGAGCGCCATCCGGCCCGTCACCATCGCGTCGATCCGCTCCCGCAGGGGCCCCAGCTCCTCCGCCGGGATAAAGGGGTCCAGGCGCAGGTAGCCCTCCTCGCGGAATCGGCGGATCTGTTCATCAGTCAGGGTCACGATTCAGGTCTCCTTTTGTCTATCTTTGCGGCTGATCGGGGGACGATCCCTGCCGGATGACATTCATCGCCGCAGCGATCATCCCGCTCACGTCGGACAGCGTCGCCGGCACGATCAGGGTGTTTCCGACGCGGGCCAGATTTCCGAACTGGGTGATGTATTGCTCGGCGACCCGCAACTGGACGGCCTGGTACCCGCCCGGTAACTGGATCGACTCAGCGACCTTTCGGATCCCCTCCGCGGTCGCATTCGCGACCGTCAGGATCGCGGACCCCTCCCCCTCCGCCTCGTTGATCTGCTGCTGCTTTTTGGCCTCGGAGGCCTTGATCACCTTCTGTTTTTCCCCCTCGGCGGTGTTGATCGCCGAATCCCGGGCGCCCTCTGAACTCAGGATCACAGCCCGCTTCTCCCGCTCCGCCCGCATCTGCTTCTCCATCGCGGCCAGGACGTCCTGGGGAGGGGTGATGTTCTTGATCTCGTACCGCAACACCTTGACCCCCCAGGATTCAGTGGCCTTGTCCAGTTCGCTCACCACGGCCGTGTTGATGGTACTCCGCTCCTCAAACGTCCGATCCAGGTCGATCTTTCCCACCTCGCTGCGCAGCGTCGTCTGGGCAAGCTGGGAGATCGCAAACCTGTAATCCGAAATCCCGTAGGAGGTCCGCTCGGGGTTCAACACCTTCAGGTACAAGACGCCGTCCACCCCCACCTGCACGTTGTCCCGCGTGATGCAGAGCTGCTCCGGGATGTCGATGGCCTGCTCCTTGAGCGTATGCCGGTAGCGAATCACGTCCAGAAACGGGATCAGGATGTAGAACCCGGCGTTCAGGGTGTTGCTGTAGCGCCCCAGGCGCTCGACCACGTAGGCGCTCTGCTGGGGGACCACCACGGCGGTCTTCGCCAGGATGATGATCACGAGCAGGGCCAGGACCAGGGCGACGATGATTTCCGGGCCTATCGTCATATCCGCCTCCTTTCAACGGTTGCGCTCATCCGAAGTTGCGTCCTGCGGGAGATGCTCATATCCGCCTCCTTTCAACGGTTGCGCTTATCCGGGGTCGCCTGCTGCGGGAGATGCTCATTGGCCGCGCACCCGCAGCGTCAGCCCCTCGACCTGCTCCACCCTGCACCGCTGGCCTCGATTCACCGGGCCCTCCCCGGCGTTGCGGGCGTTCCAGGCCGCCCCCCGCAGCTCGACCTTTCCAACCCCGTCGACGGCGATATCTTCCAGGGCCAGCGCCGTCTCCCCCACCAGACTGTCGACCTCCCTCTCCTCTACCCTGGCCCCCCACCGGGCCAGCAGCGGACCCCGGAGGAGCGCCAGGGCCAGGAGCGACAGAACGGAGAACAACAGCCATTCCATCCACGGCGGGCCGGCCAGCCTGAACCCCGCGAGCGCCCCCACGACGAGGGCCCCGATCCCGAAGAAGAGGATGTAGAAGCCGCCGGGCGTCAGCAGTTCGAGCAACACCAGAATGAGACCCGCCAGAAGCCAGATCCACCAGATCATGCCACTCACCTCCCTGCAACGTGTTTGACCTCATCCCTTGATCCCCGTCAGCGTCACCCCGCGCACGATCAGCCTCTGCGTCAGGAAGAACAGGATCAGCGGCGGCAGCGACACGGCGATGGAACTGGCCATGATCAGGTCCCATCGCGTGGCGTACTCCCCGTAGGACCGGAACAGCATCAGACCCAGGGCCAGCGTGAACCTCTCCGTCTCCTGGAGGTACATCAGCGGCCCCAGAAACTCCCGCCACGACCCCATAAACAGGAAGATCGCGATCACCGCCAGCGGCGGCTTGGCCAGTGGCAGGAAGATGCGCGTGTAGATCTGGAACGTGGAGGCCCCGTCGATCCGGGCGGCCTCGTCCAGGTCCATCGGGATGTTCAGGAAGAACTGCCGCAGCATGAACACGAAAAACGGCGCCCCGAAGAAGGCCGGGACGACGAACGGCTTGAAGGTGTTGATCCAGCCGATCTTGCTGAAGAGGATGTAGACCGGGATCATCGTCACCTGCCCCGGCAGCATCATCGTCCCCAGCAGCACGATGAACAGCGCGTCCCGCCATCTTGCCCGCAGCCGGGCGAACCCGAACGCGATCAGCGAGCAGGAGATCAGCTCCCCGACCATGCGCCCCGTCGTGATGATCAGCGTGTTCCGCAGGAACCTCGTGAACGGCAGGGCCTCCCAGGCGTTGACGTAGTTCTCCCACCGGACCGGGTCCGGCGCCCAGAAGCCCCAGGAGAGGGGGTTGGGCGGGTAGGGGAACATCTCCGCCTCGCTCCGCAGGGAACTCGACACCATCCAGGCGAA
>CAYRZX010000157.1:0-9378 GCA_964428665.1 uncultured Gemmatimonas sp. | reverse complement strand
CGCCTCATCGCTTCCCCTCGTAATAGACCCACGCGGCGGACGACTTCACGACCAGCAGCGTCAGCGCCATGATGATCCAGAACAGCACCCACGCCAGGGCGCAGGCGTAGCCCATCTGGAAATACTCGAAGGCGTTCCGGAACAGGTAGAGGAGATAGAACAGCGTGGCGTTGTTCGGCCCCCCCTGCGTGGCGATGTAGCCCGCCTCGAACACCTGGAACGTCCCGATCATCGACGTCACCGCGTTGAAGAAGATGACCGGCGACAGCATCGGCAGGGTGATGTGGACGAACTTGGACCACCGCCCGCACCCGTCGATCTCCGCCGCCTCGTAGAGGTGCTGCGGGATCTCCTGGAGCCCGGCCAGGAAGATGAGCATCGTGGACCCGTAGCCCCACATGCTCATCGCGATCAGCGAAGGCAGGGCCAGCCGCTCGTCCGCCAGCCACGCCTCAGGCGCGAGGCCGAACAGCCCCGTGAACGCGTTCAGCAGCCCGTCCGGGAAGAAGATCCACATCCAGAGCATCAGGCTGGCCACCCCCGGCAGCACCGTCGGCAGGTAGAAGATCGTCCGGAAGACCCCCAGCCCCCTCACCTTCTGGTTCAGCAGGATCGCCACGGCCAGGGACACCGTCAGGTGGAGCGGGACCGCGATCAGCGTGTACGTGGCCGTGACCCCGAGGGACTTCCAGAACAGCGGGTCGCGGGCCAGCGCCCGGTAGTTGTCCAGCCCGACCCACCTGGGCGGGGTGATCACGTCCCACTCCGCAAAGCTCAGGAGGGCGGACGCCAGCATCGGCCCGGCGGTGAAGACGACGAACCCGATCAGCCACGGGGAGACGAACAGGTAGAACTCCCGCGCCTCCCGGCGCTCGCGAGGGGTGTAGGTCATAGCCCTGTCAACTCATTTCTTTTTGAGGATCTCATTCACCTCCGGCTGCGCCTCCGCCAGCGCCTCCTTCACCGTCTTGCGCCCCAGCCAGACCTGTTCCAGGGCCGCGTTGATGACCTGCTCGGCCTTCGCCGGGATGAAGGGCGTCGTGGCCACAGGGGACCGGAGGAGGTCCGGCGCCAGGTCGTAGAACACCCGGAAGTGCTTCGGGATGATCGCCGTGTCCGCCCACGTCTCGACCCGCTCCGCCAGCGACCGGTAGGCGGGGATGTCGAACCCCAGCCCCGCCCAGATGCGCCTGGCATCCGGCCCGGCCAGGTAACTCAGCCACCGGTAGGTCGCCTCCTTGTTCCGGCTCTTGACCCAGACCCCCGCCCCGGCGCCGCCCAGCGTGATCGTGCGCCCCCCGCGGGCCATGGGCGGCGGGGCGATGTCGTAGGGGTCGGCCATGTCCTTCAGCCGCTTGACCTGCCACGGCCCGCTGATGAACGTGGAGACCTGCCCCCGCGCGAACGCCTGCCATCCCCCCATCTGCTCCTGGAGCGCCGGGGGGGGCATCACGTTGTGGTCGAGACTCAGGTCCGCATACGCCTGGATCGCCTCGCACACCCTGGGGTCCGTGAGATTCGCCGCCGTGAAATCGTCGTTGAAGGGCTGTCCCCCGAACAGGTAGGGGTAGGTCCACGGCGGCGTGTAGCGGACATAGGCCCACCGCACGACCTTGCCTGAGGCGTCCTTCCTGACCAGACGCCTGCAATAGTCCAGAAACTTCGCCCAGTCCCAGTCCCCCCGCGCCGCCAGGTCGTTGGGCGACTCCAGCCCCGCCTCCTCAAAGTGTCTGAGGTTGTAAAAGAGGACCTGCGGGCCGATGGCCGACGGGACGGCGTACTGCTTGCCCCGCCACTGGCCGAGCGCCAGCACGCCGGGGAACAGGTCGTCCAGCGGGAGGGAAGTGTCTCGACGCAGCCGCTCATCTATCGGCTCGAACACCCCCTTCGGCACGAAGTCGGCCAGCCTCAGAATGAGCGCGTCCGGGGCCGTGTCCGCCGCGAGCATGGCCAGCATCTTCTGCTCGTACTGGCCGGGGACCATCTGGACCCGCAGCAGGACGTCCGGGTTGCGGCGGTGAAAGTCCTCGGCCAGCGCCGCCCACGCCTCCCGCTCGGCCACCCCCCCCCAGATGGCGAACTTGACGACGGACACCCCCGGCGGAATGACCTCCTCCTCCTCCCCGGCGAAGGCCCAGACGACCACGCCGAGGGCGGCGGCCCAGCCCAGGATTTTCAGGAATCGGGTCACGTGCGCCTGACAATAATAAGGGCGCTGCCCTGTATGAGCAACAGCGCCCAGATCAAACGATGAAGTCAGAACGATGAACGCTGAACGAAAAGCGAAATAGCCTTTGTGGGTTTTCGTTCATCGTTCCGCGTTCCGCGTTCATCGTTCTACTTCAGGTCTATCCCCACGCTGAAGCGATGGACGTTGTTGAGCAGGCCGAAGCCCGTGAAGGCGTAATCCACCGCCACTTTATGCCTGCCCATCGGCAGCTTCACGCCCGCCCCCAGCGACCCCTTCTCCTCCGTCTCCCTGATCTTGGCGCCCTGGTTCCTCCCCCCGTAGGTGTCCTCCACCCCGGAGTAGTTGAACTTCCACGCCCCTCGCAGGAAGAGCATATCATTATAAACGTACTCCCCCCCGCTGAACACGATCTGCGAGGCGTCCTGCGGCTTGGCCGCGTCGGCCCGCACCATGAACGAGTGCTTCTCGTGCTTGACCAGGTCGAACGACGCCCCCACGCTGAACATCAGGGGCAGAGGCACCCCCACGGCGAAGAACTTCATGTCCTTCCCGATGTTGCTGATGCGCGCCCCCACAGACGCCCCTCGGAACCCGATCTGGTAGATCGCCCCGAAGTCGAACGCCACGGACGAGGCGCTGTGCCGGTCGATGCTCTCCCGCAGGACCTTCATGTTCGCCCCCAGGGACAGCTTGTCCGTCACCTGGTTGGCATACCCCACCAGCACGGCCACGTCCGAGTAGTCATACGTCGGCGACGTGCCCGTGTCGTACTGCTTGGCGATGCCCTGCAAGAAGCCGGGGATGGCGTCCCGGTCCGCCTCGATCTTGGACAGGCCCATCGAGACGAACCCCACGCCTATGGTCCCCAACCGCGTGCCGAAGGCCACCGCCCCGGCATTGTGGTTGATGTCTGCGATCCACCGGTTGTAGGTGAACGTCGCCTGCGTCTGCCCGGACTTGAGCGCCAGGCCCCCCGGGTTCAAAAAGAGCTGGTTCGGCTCGTGCGTCACGGTCGTGGCTGCCTGGCCCAAGGCAGCCATGCGAGCGCCCACGCCCACCTTGAGGAACGCCGCGCCGGTGATCCCCGACTTGCGCGCCTCCACGGGGGATGAGAGCGCGAAGGCCCCGGCCAGGGCGAGGAACAGGATATGACGGAGTTTCATGACAGACCTCCTGGATTTGTAGGGGCGACCGGCCGGTCGCCCCTACATCTTTATCGGATGATTGAAAAATATCCCGTCTGCTTCCCGCCGGGGTACTCGGCCACGTAGATATACAGGCCGCTCTGCACCTCGGTCCCATCCTTCGAGAACATGTCCCAGAACAGCGTCCCGTCCTGAGGGTTGGTCCCCGTGAAGTGGAGCTGGTCGATGATCTGCCCCGACACGTCGAAGATCGTGACCTTCGTGCCCGTGGGCAGGTTGTAGAACAAAAGCTTGTGCTCCGTCCCCACGTCGTGCAGGGCGTGCTGCTTGAACGGGTTGGGCTTCACCCTCACCTTCAGCGCCCCGGAGGTTAGCTTGGACGCATCGGCCAGCGGGGCCTTCAGCACGAAGTTGGCGCCCAGCTTCTTCAGCCCGTCGAAGTCCTTCGGGTAGAAGGAGCTGGCCACGGCAAAGGGGAAGGTCCCCTCCCAGGCGCCCGACGCCCCGTTCACGTTCACGTGCCCCGACTCGGCCGTCGTGTAGTTCTTGCCCGCCACCGACCCGCTCCGGCTGCTGTAGGCCGACACGTAGTACCAGTAGGTGTAACCGAACGCCACCAGGTCGCTGGCGTCCTTCCACGAATACTTGTACTGCGTCTTGTCCGCGTCCGCGTTCAGGATACTGGCCAGGTTGGCCTTCGGGACGTTGGCCACCAGCTTCCACGGCCCCCACGCGCCGGGGTCCTGGTCCCGGTAGTTCGAGTAGCTGATGTTGGGGTTGTTGGGCATCCCGAACGACGCGAGGTTCTGGGACGGGTCGGTCTGCTCCGTGTAGCGGTCCATCGTGCGGACCCCCACCTCCAGGGACTTGACCTTCGGGAACGCCGTGGACCGGTAGACCTTGTAGCCCGCGAAGCTGGCGTCCTGCTCGGCCTTGTCGTCCCACTTCACGTTGATCTTGATGTCCACGCTGGGGTCGATCTTCACGTCCGGCGCAGCGGGCAGGTCCGGCACCTTATAGTTGTTGTCGTAGACCCACCGGGCGGTCTTCACCGCGTTCCGGGCGCCCATCAGCCGGAACCCGGCGTACTCGATCATCGTGATCGTGATCGTCTCCCCCACCTCCAGGGAGAACGGCCCGATGCCCACGACCATGTCCCCGTCGAACCCGTGCGCGCGGGAGTAACCGTCGACCCAGTCGTCGTCCGGGTTGGGGTTGCCCAGCTCCCAGTTCTGCTGAAACGCCTGGAGGTACTTCATGCTCCCGTCCGGCCTCCCCCGCTGTCCGGCGGGCTTGGGCACGAACGTCAGGGGGTTGCCCGCCTTCGTCCCCGGCGCGCTCACGTCGAAGTAGTTCGGGTCCGGGGAGGTGTCGAACTTGGTCCGGTCGTAGACCTTCCCGCCGTTGGCGTAGAACGTCCCCATCGCCATCGTGTGGTCCTCGAAGGCGAAATGATCGTTGTTCCCGTAGCCCTTGGCCAGGGACATGTACCACCCCCGCTCCTTGCCCGAGCCGATGGGGTGGCTGTCGAAGATCGTCTTCTTGTCCGGGGCCATCGGCCCGTCGTCCATCTTCCCCTGCTTCACGGCGATGAAGCTGTCCCCCGCGTAGATGTCCTGGTAGGTCTGCCGGGGGTTCATCGTGATGCCTAAACTCCGCGCCCCATCCGCCGCCCAGGGGACCGTGATCGTCTTCCCCTTCACCGTGAATGTCTTCGTCTGGTTCACGCTCGCGGGCGAGGGGCCGCTGAACACCACCGGCACGGCCCAGGGGTTGCCGTCCGGGTCCGGGCTGTTGTCGTAGCCCTCGATCGGCCCCGTGAACCACCCGCTCGCCCCGCGCCGGCCCTGGTTGTTGTTCGTCATGCTGTTGATCAGCTCGTGCCGGGTGAGGAGGGTGAGGGCGTTGATCCGGTTGTTCGTCTTCTCCGCCGTCCCGTCCCCGTTCGCGTCCAGCGCGCCCGTGTTCGTCAGCTCGTACTCGTGGAAGATGATGTCGTTCAGGTTGGCGAAGTTGTTGGCGTAGGACCGCACCCGCATCTTCACGTTGATGCCCAGGTTGGTCGGGAACGACGCCGTGTAGGTCTGCATCGACCGCTTGCTGTCGTAGACCGCCGCGTTGTCGTGCTGGACCGTCCCCTTCACCGTGGAGCGGTAGAACCCGTAGACGTAGTTCTTCGCCCTCGAATCCGTGGACGTGGTGAAGTTGTTGATCGGATCGGGACTGTACTCGGCCATCTCAATCGTGTGCGCCCAGGGGATGTGCTGGTCGCTCCACGCCGGGTACATCATCGTGGGCGAGGTCCACTGCCGCTCCAGGTTGCCCAGGCGCGCCAGGTTCCAGATCTGGTTGGGATCGGTGAGGACCTCATAGTAGACCGGCGTGCCCCCCGCCTTGTTGGACACGCCCGTGGGATAGACCGTCTCCCAGATGTCTCCGACCATGAAGATGCCCGCGCCCGGATACGGGTCTGCGTAGGCGATGGCCGTCGCGACCACTAAAACGAGCGCGACGAAACGAACTGCAAACTTCAGGTTCATAAGAGAACCTCCTTTATCTGTGGGGGCGACCGGCCGGTCGCCCCTACAACACGTCAATCCATCCGGCTTCATGCATTATCTGACCTAACCCCCTAAACCCCCTTCCCCTCTGGGGAAGGGGGAACGATCAGGTCTTCCCCCCTCTCCCTCCGGGGGAGGGGGGATTCAGGGGGAAGAGGTCTAGAAATCGTAACTGATCCCGAAGTACGTCTCCCGCGCGATGTCGTAGATCGGCGTCCCGTCCACCCGCGTCGGCCGGTTGAGCGTCCCCGTCGGGTCCTTCTTCTCCTCCCACAGCCGGCTGCTGGCGGGGTCGAAGCTGTCCCACGTCAGGATATTCTTCCGGTCGAACAGGTTCCGGACCTCTAAGAAGACGTTGGCCCGGCCTCGATTCCCCGCCTTCACCCCCTTCGTGAACCGGAGGTCCGTCTGGAGGGTATAGGGGGACCTCCCGAACTCCCGCTCCTGTTTGTTCGTGAACTGCTTCAGGAAGAAGAACCCGGAGGCCGCCGTGGTGATGGACGAGAAGTCCACCTCGTAGGGGAGGGTGAACAGCGTCGTCAGCGTGAGCCGGTGCGTCCGGTCGAACCCGCTGTCGAACGCCGAGCCCCCGCCCTGCACGTTCAGGGAGACGGCGCTGAACCGGTCCCTCGCCAGGAGCACGGCCTCGTTGAACGCCTGCCCCGCCGGGATGCTGTAGGAGGTGATGTCGGGCCGGTTGTTCGAGATGCCGCTGATCGACCCGCTCTTGACGTAGCTGTAGGTGTAGGACATCCGGGCCGACCAGTGCCTGGACGGCCGCTTTTCGAGCGTGACCTCGATGCCCCGCGCGTCCGCATAACCCCCGTCCGTCAGGAGCGTGATCGCCCCGAGCCCGCCCGGCTGCCCCGCCTTCGGGGTGAGCGCAAAGCCGTACTCCAGGTAGTGATCGATGTCCCGGTAGTAGGCCGTCACGTCCATCGCGTAGTCCTTCACGAACGACCACTGGATGCCGATCTCGTACTGCGTGGCCGTGGGCGACCTCCGGTTCACGTCGGGCAGGGGCGGCAGGGAGTCGTTCGGGAAGCTGCCGTAGGACTCGAAGATCTGCGCGAACACCGGAGGCGTGTAGAACTTGCCCCAGGAGTAGTGCATGGCCGCCTTCGCCGACACCGGGTGGGAGATGCCCACGCGGGGGCTCCAGTACCACCGCGTCGGTGTGTCCTTCGTCCGGACCGACATCTGCGACAGGACCTTCTTCCCGTTGGCCAGGTCCACGACCTCGGACAGATTCCCCGAGTAGTCCCCGTAGGACTTGGCCTTGGGGTTAAAGCTGTCCAGGCGCACGCCCGTGTTGATGATGATCCCCTCGTACTCCATCCGGTCCTGCGCGTAGAGGGCGACCTCCTGCGGGTGCAGGTTGTAGTCGATCTGGAAGAACGGATAGGCCAGGTCGAACTTCGGCTTCACGCTGTTCTCCTGCCGGAAGTCCGACACCGTGTGCCGGCGGAACTGCGCGCCGATCTTGATCTGATGGTGATAGTCCACCTGGCTGGTCAGGTCCGCCTTGTAGGTGACGTTGCTCCGCTTCAGCTTCTCGTAGAAGAAGCCGGGCCGGCCCAGCCGGTAGCCCTGCCCGCCCGGCGCGTACTTCGTGTCGTAGGGCAGCTCGTTGCCGGGGTCCGGGCTGAAGAACGAGCGCGGCGTCATGTACTTCGCCACGTCGTTCGTGGTCTGAATCTGGAGGAACTCCCCGTCCTCGCCCGCCTCCACCACGCCGTCATTGTCGTCGTCCGAGTAGCCGAACTCGCTCGTCCGGCCCGACCGGCTCACCTTCACCTCGTAGAACGTCCTGGGCGAGATGAAGTGCGTGATCGCCCCGTAGCCCACCACGCCGAGCCGCTGGTTCTGCGCCGTGCCGTTGGCGAAGTACTTGAACCGGGCCGTGAAGTCCCGGTTCACCCAGCCCCCCAGCAGCCCCCCATCCTCCACCATCAGGAACCCGACCAGCTTCAGCCTGTCGCCCGCCATGGTGTGGAGCTTGAGGGAGTTCGTCACCGTCTGCGTGAACTCGTTCGGGAACCTGCCGAAAGACCTGGAATACTTGCCCGTGTAGAAGAACCCGCCCTTCTTGCCCAGCGGCCCGCCAATGGACAGGTCAAGCGTCTCCGTGGGCTTGGTGGACTTCCGCTTGGCCGGGTCGTAGTTGTAAGGCTTCCCGTTCGTCCGCTTGTAGATGTCCTCGAAGACGACGTAGTTGGCCGCCGCCGCGCGCTGCGCCACGTTGGCGCTGGCCTCGATCGAGGCCTTCTCCGCCAGGAACCGGTTGTAGTCGTTGTACACGCTCGGCCCCGCGTGCTTGAGGCCGCCCGCGCTCCGCCGGTAGAACACCTGCCCCGTCAGCTTGCGCCCCCCCTCCCGCGTCGTCACGTTCAGAATCCCCGCCGTGGCCGCCTCGTACTCCGCGTTGAACGTCCCGGCCATCACGTCCAGCTCCTGCACCGCGCTGGTGGCGATCTTGGCCAGCTCCGTCTCGTCCCCCTTCGACCGGGCCACGGCCGTGTAGCCCGCGCTGTAGAGCCCCGCCCCGTTGAAGTAGGTCTCGGACACGTTCACGCCGTCCAGCAGCATCTTGGACTCGTAGCGCCGGCCCCCCCGGATGTAGCCCCGGTAGGCGCTCGCCGTGGTCTTGACCAGGCCGTCTAAGTTGTCCACCGGCATGGTGTTTCTCAACTCCTGGGCGCTGATGGTCGCGCGCGTGGCCGTCAGTGTCTTGTCCACCGCCGGCCGCTCCGCCGTCACCACCACCTCCGCCGCCTCCACCGGCGTCTGCTCCAGGCTGAAGTCCACCTCCGTCGTCAGGTCGGTCCGGACCGCGATCCCCGACTGCGTCACCGGCTTGTAGCCGATGATGGACGCCCGCACCTCATACGTCCCCGGCTGGACGTTCAGGACGAAATAGCGCCCCTGGGCGTCCGTGACCCCGCCCTGCACCGTCCCCACGATCACCACGCTCGCCCCCGGCAGCGCAGCGCCCGCCCTGTCCGTCACCCGCCCGGCGAGCTTGCCGAGCGCCGCGAACGCCGGCGTACTCCCTACCGTCAGGAGCAGGGCTGCGCAGATGAAAACTCGTAACCTTCTATACCTCATCCGGTTTCCTCCTCTCAAAAAAATCGTCCCGACTCGAACCGCATTGCCCCTGATCGCGTTCATATCTGAGCGGACATCACCTCCCTTTTTATGAGACAATATAATAGCCACATAACTTACAGATAAATAAAGCGTAATAAGGATCAAACATGTCGTTTAAACCGTAACAATAATAAGACATGTCGCTCTGCAAAGCAAGCGAAATCTTCTGTTAGCGCTCCCTCCATCTATGACCATAGAATACGAATCTAACCCTGCGCCTGCCGCTGCAACGCCGGGTTTTGCCTTGACAACGGATGCCCGGCAACGTATCATAGAAAAAGTGCTGAGTGCTGAGTGCTGAGTGCCAGAAGAAAGTGCTGAGTGCTGAGTG
>CAYRZX010000156.1:13313-15018 GCA_964428665.1 uncultured Gemmatimonas sp. | reverse complement strand
CCGGGTACCGTGATCCGGGTACCGTGATCCGTGAAAAAGCCTAAAACGGATCACGGATCACGAACCACGTTTACCATTTGCCGTCAACTGTTTCACGCCTTATATCCCGTACCGGAATACGAGATAGGTATAGACCAGCGGGAAGGCGAACAGGAGGCTGTCGAAGCGGTCCAGGACGCCTCCGTGGCCGGGGATGAGGGCGGAGGAGTCCTTCACCCCGGAGTCCCGTTTGAGCAGGGATTCCGCAAAGTCGCCGACCTGCCCTCCCACCCCGACGATCAGGCCGAGGGCCAGGACATCGGGCCAGGAGAGGGCCTTCATCGAGAGGTTCCCGGCCCAGACGGTCCCGACGCCGCCGAAGACGCCAGCGACACATCCCTCCACGGACTTTTTCGGGCTGACCCGGGCAAAGGGGCGCGTACGGCCGAATGCGCGACCCGCGAAATAGGCGACGGTGTCCGTGATCCAGACGCCTGTTAGCACCGTCAGGGTCAGCGGGGCAGCGAATGGGAGGGGGAGGTTGCGCACCAGGAGGAGGGCGCTTCCCAGCAGGCCCACGTAGAGGACGCCGAAGAGCGTGGCCCCCACGTCGAGCAGGGACGCCCCCTCTCTGCGCCGGATCAGGGCGGCGGTCAGCGTCCCCACCGTGCAGAGCATGAAGAGACTTTCGACGTGGCGCAGCCCCAGACCGTAGAGCCAGACGCCGACGCCGACGCCCATCAGGACGCCGGGCCAGAGGAAGGGATGGGCGCCTTTCTGCCGGTAGAGCCGGAAGAGCTCCCAGGCGCCGACCCCGATGATGGCGGCCGTGCAGACGAGGAGCGGGACGCCTCCCCACCAGACCGCCGCCGCGAGGGCGGGGACGAAGACAGACGCCGCGCCCACCCGGCGGATCAGGTTCGCGTCCATCCCTTGCTCAGGAGCACTGGCTGCACGGGGCGGACCTGCGTGCTGGTCTTTCCGAAGCGACGTTCTCGTCCCTGGTAGTTTCTGATGGCCTCGTAGAGGTGTTTCCGGCTGAAGTCGGGCCAGAGGACAGGGGTGACGTGAAGTTCGGCGTAAGCGATCTGATAGAGCAGGAAGTTGCTGATGCGCATCTCGCCGCTGGTGCGGATGACCAGGTCGGGGTCCGGCAGGTCCGACGTGTAGAGATATTGCGCGAAGCAGGCCTCGTCGATGGCCTCGATCTGGAGGCGTCCTCGCTCGATGTCCTTTGCGATCTGACGCGCAGCGTCGGCGATCTCCGTCCGGCCCCCGTAGCTGAGGGCCAGGTTGAGGATCAGGCCGGTGTTTTTCGAGGTGAGGCCGATGGCCTGGAAGAGCGCCTTCCGACAGGGCTGGGGGAGGCGATGGGCCTGGCCGATGGTCCGCAGGCGGACGTTGTTCCGGTCCAACTCCGGAACCTCCTCGATCAGGCAGGTGCGGAGGAGGCGCATGAGGCCCAGCACCTCTCCCCAGGGGCGTCCCCAGTTCTCTCCGGAGAAGGCGTAGAGCGTCAGGACCTCGATCCCCAGCTCTCCGCAGGCCCGGACAGTATCCCGGACGACGTCCCGGGCGGCCCGGTGCCCCTCGATGCGGGGCAGGCCGCGCTGGTTCGCCCAGCGTCCGTTGCCGTCCATGATAATGGCGATGTGGCGGGGGAGGTTGCCTTTAGCGACCAGCTCCCGCTGAAGCTCGGCATCGTGGTTGTCCAACGCTGATCCTC
>CAYRZX010000156.1:3998-13213 GCA_964428665.1 uncultured Gemmatimonas sp. | reverse complement strand
GATGAATTATAAAATCTAAACGGGCAGGGAGCGAATGTCAAGGGCAACTTTTGGAACAGGGGGGGTGGGATGATGGACATCCGCGCGGAGAAGGCGCGCATCCGTCAGGAGATGATCGCGCGCCGGCGAACGCTGTCGGCGGAGGAGATCGCCCGGAAAGGGCGTTCCATCCTCCGGCATCTCCTGGCGCTGCCGGAGTACCGGGCAGCGCGCCTGATTCACAGCTTCGTCTCGATGCCGGAGGAGGTGGATACGCGGGCGCTGATCGAGGAGGCCCTCGCCTCCGGCAAGCGGGTGGCCGTGCCGGTGGTGCAGAAGGGGAGGCGCGACCTGCGCCACGCGGAGATCGGCGGCCTGGCGGACCTGAGGCCAGAGGGGGACTGGGGGCTCCACCAGCCGCCCCCGCGGCGCATCCGTCCGGTGGCGCCGGGTGAGATCGATTTTGTGGTCGTGCCAGGGCTGGCCTTTGACCCCCTGGGCAACCGGATCGGGTTCGGGGCGGGCTATTACGACCGCTTCCTGAAAGGGGTGGCTGCGCCGAAGGTGGCCGTGGCCTATGCGTTTCAGGTCCTCCGCGAGGTCCCGGTGACCGAGCAGGATGCGCCGGTGGATGTGATCGTGACGGAGGAGGGAGTGTACAGGTGCAGTCAGGGGAGGTAGGTCAGGGTCAGCCAGACGGGGCTGGACCAGGCCATCTCGCCGTCCTCCTGAAGGACGCGGACATAGTAGTAGGTGAGGGGGTGCTTGCTGGCGGGGCGGGGGACGGAGATGCGGGTCAGGTCCTGGGCGTCCACCCACCGGAACTGGACGACGTCGTTGTCGCCCCGATAGGAGCAGATGTCGGCGTTGTTGCGGACGATGTCGATGCGGGAGATGCGGGAGGCGCCGTAGGCCTTCACCGCGATGGCCCGGCCTTTGATGAGGGGGTCGTCGGGGCCGCCGAGGTCGACTTCGGATCCCATGGAGTATCCTTCGACCTCGAACCTGAGGATGATCCGCGCCCCGGTGGTGGCGTAGCACCGGCGGTTTTTGAGCCCGGCCCAGAGGGCGGGCCGGGTGAAGGCGTCTGCGTAGACTGCGGTGAGTCCGCCTGGATGCCGGGACTGCATCTTCACCCGGAGGGCGCTGCCGGGGGCGCCGGTGTGGGTGTCGCTGCCGGCGACGAGGCCGAGGCGCAGGCCGTAGGCCAGCCCGGCCTGGATGGTGCTGCCGGGGTGTCGAGAGGGGTGGGTGTTGGAGCAGACTGCGCCCCACCGCTCGGCGCTCCCCCAGCAGGAGTAGACCTCCGCGAGGCGGACCGTCCGAAGGTCCGGCGAGGCCCAGGAGGCGCGGCCGTGGGCGTGGGGGACTGTGAGCGCCTCTCCGCTGTTTTTGAACGCCTCAGGCGGGATGAGGTCCTGGAAGTAGACGTTGAAATGCCCCCCGGAGGCATCTCTGTCCTCGAACCCGATGAGCGGGATAAAACGTCCGGCCTCGTTGAAGGCCGACGCCGCGAAACGGACCTGCTCCCACCCGTCCCCTTCGCTGAGGCCGGCGTCGAGGTGGTCGGTGACGGCTGCGAAGTCCAGGCGAGTCACGTCGCGCGCGTGGGCGTAGTAGGCGTCGGGGGGGGCGGTGCCGTCCGAGCAGGTGGTGTGGCCGTGCAGGTCGCCCCACAGGAGGGCCTCATCCGGGCGCTCTGAGGCGAGGAGGGGGTTGCTGGACCCCTCGATCCCCGCCTCCCGGTGGATGGCCCGAATGCGGCAGGGCCCTCCGGGGGCCTTCGCGGCCGCCCGCAGGGCGCCGTCCACCCCTTTGAGGGTCAGGGGGGAAGGCAGCCTCAGGTCCCCTCGCTCGGCCTGGAGTTCGAGGCCATCCCCGCGGGCAGGCAGGACATTTCCGAAGGCATCGTGCGCCAGGACGTGCACCGGAAAGGGCTTTTCGACCTCCACGAGAGACGGGAGCAGGACGACGATCCGGCGGGTTTCCCCGGCTATGACCCTCAGGACGGGGGACTGTTTCAGGGGTCGAAAGGCCATCTCCCCGCGACCGGTCTGGACGGCGACCTGGAACGCCGTCTCCCCGGCCGTCCGGCAGGCGAAGGCCCCCTGCGAGCCGCCGGAGCGATCCCCGTAGACGACGACGACCTTCTCCCGGCGCTGGAGCGGGACCGTGTCGAGAAACAGCTTGAGTTCGGCGCCGCGCGCGCCTTCCTGCCCTTCCTCCACGATGAGCGCGAGGGTCGTCCGGGGCGCGGTACAGGAGGCGGTCGTGAACCCCGGGGCCCCGGGGTGGTCGGTCTGCGGGGGCGTGAACCCCGCCGGGATGGTGAGGCGCAGGACGCCTCCGGGCTGAATCTCGTCCTCTCCGACCGTGTAGGTCAGGGTCCAGGTCCCTGCGCTCCCGGAGACCACCGGGTCATCCGGGGTGAGGGTTGCCGCGCCGTCGATGGGCGGAAGGTCGGTCATAGGTCAACATATCGGTTGGTGATGGGCAGCCGGCGGTCGCGGCCAAAGGCGCGGGGGGTGACCTTGATGCCGGGGGGGGCCTGGCGGCGCTTGTACTCGCTCCGGTCCACCCGGCGGAGGACGTCCCGGACGACCTGCTCGTCGAACCCCAGGCCGACGATCTCCTGAAGGCTCATGTCCTGCTCCACATAGCCCTTCAGGATCGGGTCGAGGACCGGATAGGGGGGGAGGGTATCGGACGCCTTCTGGCCCGGCTTGAGCTCCGGGGAGGGCTCGCGCTCCAGGATGCCCTTCGGGATGAGGTCCCTCCCGGCCTGCTGGTTCCGGCGCCGGGCCAGGTCATAGAGGAGGGTCTTGTAGATGTCCTTGATGACCGCGAACCCCCCTGACATGTCCCCATAGAGGGTCGCGAACCCCACGCTCATCTCGCTCTTGTCCCCGGTGGTGAGCACGAGCCATCCGAACTTGTTGGAGAGGGCCATCAGGAGGTTGCCCCGGATGCGGGCCTGGAGGTTCTCCTCCGTGACGTCCTCCGGCCTGCCCTGGAACTCTCTGGACAGGAGCTGCCGGTAGGCGTCGAAGGTCTCGCCGATGGGGATGGTGAGCATGGGGATGCCGAGGTTTTCGGCGAGGCGGTAGGCGTCCGAGCGCGTGGCCTCGGAGGAGTACTGGGAGGGCATCGTCACGCCGACGACGTTGACCTTGCCGAGGGCGTCCACGGCAATGGTCGTGACCATGGCCGAGTCGATGCCCCCGCTGACGCCGACGACGACCTTCTCGAACCTGTTCTTGCGGACATAGTCCCGCACGCCCGTGACCAGGGCGGCGTAGGTCTCGGAGAGCGGGTCGAGGGGACCCTCATCGCGGGCCGGGAGCGGCGCTCTTTTGCGCGGCTCTTCATTGCAGGGCGGGAGGTCGACGAAGCGGACGGCCCCCCTCTCCGCCCTCTCCTTGCGCCGGAGGGGCTCGTGCAGCCGATGCCGGAAGATGGCGTCCAGGTCGAGGTCGGCCAGGACGAGGTCCTCCTCGAACTGTCTGCCGCGCGCGATGAGGTTTCCGTTCTGGTCGAAGACGAGGCTCTCTCCGTCGAAGACGAGTTCGTCCTGTCCGCCCACGAGGTTGCAGTAGGCCACGGCCGCCCCGCAGTCCATCGCCCGCGTGGCCAGCATGGCCGCCCGCGCCTTTCCTTTGCCCGCATAGTAAGGGGAGGATGAGATGTTGACGATGATCTCCGCGTCGCCGAAGAGGGCCTGGTCCCGCGCCAGGCCATCCGGGTACCAGATGTCCTCGCAGATGTTCACGCCGAACGCCGCCCCGCCGAGGCGATAGACCGGCGCCGTGGCCCCGGCCCGGAAGTAGCGGTCTTCGTCGAACACGCCGTAGTTGGGGAGGAACCGCTTGTGGTAGACGTCCGCCACCTGGCCGTTGGTCAGGACGCCGGCGGCGTTGTAGATGTCGTCCCCCCGGTCCGCGAACCCGACCACGGCCACGATGCCCCTGGTCTCCGCCGCGATGCGCCGGAGGGTTTGCACGCTGGCGTCCACGAAGCGGGGCTTGAACAGGAGGTCCTCCGGGGGGTAGCCCGTGACGGCCAGCTCCGGCAGGGCCACCAGGTCCGCGCCGAGGTCGCGCGCCCGTGCGATGGCGTCGAGGATCTTGCGGGCGTTCCCGTCGAGGTCTCCGACGGTGGTGTTGATCTGGGCGAGGGCGATGCGGAAGGGGCGCATGGGCATTTACCGCGTTACAGTATCCCCTCGATCCATCTCCACAACTCCGGCAGGCCGGCGCCGGTGCGGGCGGAACAGGGGAGGACAGAGAGGTTGCCGGCTGAAGAGAGGCTTGCGTGGACCTCTTTGAGCTGGCGCTGCAGCTGGCTGCCGGAGAGCTTGTCCGATTTCGTGGCGACCGGCAGGAAGGGGATTTGAAGGCTCAGGAGCCAGGCCATCATCTCCGCGTCCTGCCGCGTGGGGTCGTGGCGGGCGTCGAGGAGATGGACGATGCCCCGGAGGGTCTGCCGATGCGTGACGTAGTCCTCGACGATCTGCCCCCAGGCCCGGCGCTCGGCCACGGGGACGCGGGCGTATCCGTACCCCGGGAGGTCGACAAAGTAGAAGGCGTCGTTGATCCGGTAGCAGTTCAAGAGACGGGTCTTGCCAGGGGTGGAGCTGGTCTGGGCGAGGCGTTTGCGGCGGAGCAGGGCGTTGAGGAGCGAGGACTTCCCGACGTTGGAGCGTCCGGCGAAGGCGACCTCGGGCAGCCGGTCGCGCGGGAGTTGATCGTGCCGGGCCGCGCTGAGGACGAATTCGGCGGTCAGGATTTTCATGGCGGCTGATGGCTGACCGCTCTCAGGCCCTTCTCTGGACGGCGTAGACAGGCCAGCGGGCGAGGACCGTGTCTTCGGTGATGACGCAGGTCTTGACGTCGGTCTGCGAGGGGACTTCGTACATGAGGTCGATCATGACCTCCTCGAGCACCGACCGGAGGCCCCTGGCCCCGGTCCCCTTCTGAAGGGTGAGCTCCACGATCCGGCGGAGGGCGGCGTCCTCAAACCTCAGCTCGACCCCGTCGATCTCGAAGAGCTTCTGGTACTGCTTGACGATGGCGTTCTTCGGCTCGACAAGGATGCGCAGGAGGGCCTCCTCGTCCAGGTCGTCGAGGGTGGAGGCGATCGGCAGGCGGCCGACCAGCTCCGGGATGAGGCCGTATTTGATCAGGTCGTCCGGCTCGACGTGGGCCATGACCTCCCCGATGTTCCGCTCGCTGGGCTTTTCGATCTCGGCCCCGAACCCCATCGTGCGCCGGCCGATGCGCCCGCTGATGATCCGGTCGAGGCCGTCGAAGGCCCCGCCGCAAATGAACAGGATGTTTTTCGTGTTGATCTGGATGAGGGGCTGTTCGGGGTGCTTGCGGCCCCCTTTGGGGGGGACGTTGGCCGTGGTCCCTTCGAGGATCTTGAGGAGGGCCTGCTGCACCCCCTCCCCGGAGACGTCGCGGGTGATGGAGGGGTTGGAGGTCTTGCGGGAGATCTTGTCGATCTCGTCCAGGTAGAGGATGCCCGTCTCGGCCTTGGCCACGTCGTAGTCGGCCGCCTGGAGGAGCCGGACCAGGATGTTCTCCACGTCCTCTCCGACGTAGCCCGCCTCGGTCAGAATGGTGGCGTCGGCCATGGCAAAGGGGACCTGGAGGATGCGCGCGAGGGTCTGGGCCAGGAGGGTCTTGCCGGTGCCCGTAGGCCCGATCAGGAGGATGTTGCTCTTGTCCAGCTCGACGCCCTCGGCAGAGGCCCTGGACCGGATGCGCTTGTAATGGTTGTAGACCGCCACAGACAGGGAGCGCTTGGCCCGGTCCTGGCCGATGATGTAGTCGTCGAGGCGGTTCTTGATCTCGGCGGGCTTGGGCAGGTCCTGGCTGACAGGGACGGGCTTCGTCCTGGCGTCCTCGGAGAGGATGTCGTTGCAGAGGCGGACGCACTCGCTGCAGATGTGGACCGAAGGGCCTGTCACGATGCGCTCCACCTGGTCGGGGCCCTTGCCGCAGAAGGAGCACTTGGGGTCTGGGGGGAGGGTGCGACGTTTCATCGTTCCTTGTTGCCGTTGGTTCCCTGTCGGTTGTGTGGGGTAACGACCTCGTCTATCAGGCCGTATTCGAGGGCCTGCTCCGGGGACATGTAGAAGTCCCGGTCGGAGTCTTTTTCGATTCGCTCCAGGGGCTGGCCGGTGTGCTCGGCCAGGATGCGGTTGAACCGGTCCCGGTAGTAGAGGATCTCGTGCGCGTGGATCTCCACGTCGGAGGCCTGTCCTCCGACCTGCCCCCAGGGCTGGTGGATGAGGATGCGCGAGTTGGGGAGGGCGGAGCGCTTCCCTTTGGTTCCGCCGGCCAGGAGCAGCGCCCCCATGCTGAAGGCCTGTCCGAGGCAGATCGTGTGGACGTCGTTGTCGATGTACTGCATGGTGTCGTAGATCGCCAGCCCTGCCGTGATGCTCCCGCCGGGGGTGTTGATGTAGAGGTTGACGGGTTTCTCCGGGTCGTCGGCGTGCAAAAAGAGCAGCTGCGCGATGGCCAGGTTGGCGATGACGTCATTGATGGGGGTGCCGATGAAGATGATCCGGTCCTTCAGGAGGCGGGAGAAGATGTCGTACATCCGTTCGCCGCGGCCGGTCTGCTCGAGCACCATCGGGACAAGCGCCATAAGACTTACTCCTTTACGGGATGACAATCGGCCCTTCGCCCTCCGGATCAAGACCGATGAGGGCGGGGAGACGATCCTGTGAATCGTCGGGGGGTGGATCACCGATCGCCCCTACAAGGCGACCACCGGTCACCCCTACATTTACGGGATGATGATCCGTCCTTCGCCCTCCGGGACCTCCTCCACCTCCTCGACCTGGGCCCGGTCGATCAGGAACTGGAGGGTTTTTTCGACCACGAGGTCTTGCCGGATGCGGTCGAGCTGCCGGTTGCGCTGCAGGGCGCGTTTGACCGCCTCGAAGCCCTGCCTGCCTGTCTCCGCCATCCGTCGGATTCGGTCGTCCACCTCCTCGTCCGTGACCGCGATGCCCTCTTTTTGGGCCACGGCCTCGATCAGGAGGTGGGTTCTGATCTGGTAGATGGCGAGGTCCCGGCCCTGCTCCCGGACCTGGGTCTCGTCGATCGGGTGGTCGTGCCCCTCGTGCTCCTTTTTGTGGTCCTCCACGATGGCGTTCAGGGCGTTCTCGACCATCGCCTCCGGGGGGTCGAAGGGGTTTTCCTGGATGAGCGCGGAGAGGAGGTTCGTCTCGAGCCGCCTCCGGGCGACATAGTCGGCCCGGGCCTGCAGGCCTTCGCGGACGCGGTCTTCGAGGGCCTTTAGGGTCTCCGCTCCGTGGTCCTTGGCAAATTCGTCGTCGAGGGCAGGCAGGATGCGCTCCCGGATGTCCTTGACCGTCACGGAGAAGGCCATCTCCCTTCCGGCCAGGTCGGGGTCCTGCAGGTCGCGGTTGTAAGTGAATCGGATGCGGCGCTCCTCCCCTCTGGTGAGGCCAATCATCTGGTTGTCAAAGTCGTGGCTGAAGGTGCGCTCGCCGCCGATGAGGAGGGTGCGGTCCTCAACCCTGCGCCCCAGAATGGGCACGCCCGAGGCGTCCAGCTCCTGAAGGTCGGCCACGAGGAGGTCGCCGAGCTGCGCGGGCCGCTCCACGCTCCGGTCCTCCGCGCTCTGCTCGCGCAGGTTACGGATATGTCGTTCGACATCGCTGTCCTGGACCGGGTATATGGACCGGGTCACCCGCAGCCCGGTGTAGTTCCGGGCCTCGATCTCGGGTCTGACCTCCAGGGATGCCTTGAAGCGCAAGGGCTCCCCTGAGGTGTAGGCGACGTCGTCGATGACCGGCTGGGAGATGGGTTCGATGCCGGAGGTCCTCCACGCCTGGTCGTAGGCCTCCGGGATGAGGTCGTTCAGGACCTCCCCCTCAATGGCCTTCCCGAACCGGGACTTGACGACGCTGAGCGGAACTTTTCCCTTTCGAAATCCGGGGAGGTTGAGGGTCTTGCTGTAGTTGAGGTAGGCGGCATGCAGCCGGGCCTCGACCGTGGCCGCCGGGATCTCCACCTCCATGGTGCGTTTCCCGCCCTCACCCTCTGTGACGTTTACTTTGAAGTCCAATCAGATGCCTTTCTCGAAGCGTCTGGCCGTGACCCTGGCGCGACTTTTCACTGTCTTTCTGGCTGCCCCGAGACTCGAACTCGGACACCTTTTCAGGCATTGGCTCCTAAGGCCAACGTGTCTACCATTTCACCAGGCAGCCATGGTGAAAAAGCCTTCATGACCGTGACCCTGCCTATCTTGAGATGCCGGGGCAGGTCATTCCTTAGAAATGAAAAAATAAAGATTAAGGACACAGGGCGCAAGGGAAAAGTGACGACTCGCCTACGAAGAAATTACAAAACAGGCCGAACATCGTCAAACAGAAAGAAAGGAGGACGGTGCAGAGAAGAGGAGGGACATGGGATGTGGGGAACAGAAAAAAGAGATGGAACGCAGGGCTACAGCTGGTTGTTGACGGCCAGTTCGAGGCCGATGGCGTTGAGGGTGGCCGCCTTGATTCGGCGCTCGCGCAGGATCTCGGTGAGGGCGTAGAGGTACCCCCGGATACCGGGGTTGGTGTGGACGCTTCTCTGGAGCTTCCAGTAGAGGACCGCAAGGTCTCGGTCGGAGGACGATTCGCTCATTGAAGCACTCTTTAGAAAACAGGGGGTTGGACGGTTTCTTGAAGCCGAACACATTATCTATTCCCTAATATCGGCATCCCCGGCGGTTCCTTTAAGGGTTTGTGGCATCGACCTGTTTACCGTCGTACAGCTCATTTATCCGCTCTGATATGGCGTCTACGACCCTCGCCAGGACGGCCAGGCCGAGGGCAATGGCAGCGCAGAGGACCAGGGGGGTTGGGATCATATTTTGCATTCTATACCTCATTGAGGAAATGGCTCACGGTCCGTCGCGCAACCCCTGGGGGAAAGGAGGGGTTTTTAGACTGCGGGACGAACCGTGAACACCGGGGAGGAGATTCGACGGCCCCACGGTTATGCCAAGGTGATCGAGAGGTCCTTTTCGCAATCCGTATGCCAGCGTCCCTCAACGATGAACGATGAATGGCGAACAATGAATTTTTTATATATAAAACAATAGGTTATTGTACGGATCGGCGCTGCGAATAGAGGGGAGAGGGGGCCGCTGGGTGGGGGTGAAGGAAAAGGTTTGTGCCGGGAGAAGGGAAAATATTTCCAGGG
>CAYRZX010000156.1:0-3898 GCA_964428665.1 uncultured Gemmatimonas sp. | reverse complement strand
TGGGTGGGGGTGAAGGAAAAGGTTTGTGCCGGGAGAAGGGAAAATATTTCCAGGGTCCTCTCCTGTCAAAAGCCGATTGCAAAGCCTCCTGAGATGTTCTATATTTTCTCGTGGTTCGGGATTCGGGATTCGGGATTCGGGATTCGGGATTCGTTTGTTGAGGAGGGTTCCATGTTGTCAGATATTATCAAGGCCAGGCGGGTCGCCGACCTGGTTGAGCGGCTGGAGGGGCGGGCCGGTCTGCCGCCCCTGGAGCCAAAGGGGGTGGCGGATGTGGAGGTCCTGCAGGCGCTCGACAGCACCCCTCTGGAACGTCTGTTCGAGGGGGAGCGCATCTCGTCGGAGGCGTTTGCGCGCGCCGTGCAGAGCGGCCTTTACCTCTGGAACGACTGTCTCGATGCGTCTCATAAGATTTCGCAGAAGATCGAGACGGAGACGGGGAGCTACTGGCACGCCATCATGCACCGCCGGGAGCCGGACTATTCCAACAGCAAGCACTGGTGGCGAAGGGTGGGGGAGCACCCCCTGTTCCCGGAGGTCCGGGGCGCGGCATTGCGCGTGCTCTCAGGGGTTGAGGGCGAGTGGGGCGCGGAGGCTCGCAAGCTTATAGAGGCGAGCGACCGGTGGCTGCCGTTTGATTTCGTGGACTGGTGCGAGGCCTGCGCGACAGGCAGGCTGGCGGAGGCCAGACCGACCCTGGAACGGATACAGCTCGAAGAGGTGAGGCTGTTGCTGGGTTATTCCTATCGGCACGCTGTCCGCTGATGCCCCCTCTGAATCCCAAAGCGTTCGAGGCCGAGGTCCGCTCCGGCCGGGTCGGTCCGCTGTATCTGCTGGTGGGGGAGGAGACCTATCTGCGGGAGAAGGCCCTCCACGCGCTCATCGACGCGACCCTGGAGCCGGCGATCAGGCCGTTCAACCTGGACATCTTCCGGGGGGGGGAGACATCCCCCGGGGAGATCGTGGAGCGCATTCAGTCCTTTCCCTTAATGGCCGCCCGCCGGGTGGTGGTCGTCAAGGCGTGCGACGAGCTGAATGAGGGCGCCGTGCGGCTCCTGCTCCCTGTGGTGGAATCCCCGCCCGAGACGTCGACGGTGGTGTTCGTCGGGGACAAGGCGGATGGGAGGAAGAGGCTCTTTGCGGCCCTGCGAAAGGCGGCCTGTACCGTGGAGTTCAAGCCGCTGCGGGAGCGGGAGGTGGTTGCCTGGGTCCAGGAACGCCTGAAGGCTCTGGGGAAACGGCTCTCGCAGGAGGCGGCCCCTCTGTTCGTCGGGCGGGTCGGGGGGGATTTAGGCGCTGCGGCCGGGGAGATAGACAAGCTCGTCTCCTTTCTGGGGGACCGGCAGGTCGTGGAGCGGGAGGACGTGGAGGGCGTGGTGGGGGTCTCTGCGGAGGTCAGCATCTTCGACCTGACGGATGCGGTCGGGGCGAAGGATGCAGGGCGGGCCCTGGCTGCCCTGAGGCGCATTCTGGAGGCCGGGGAGCGGGGCGGGGGCATCCTCTGGCGGTTGACCCAGCACGTCCACACCCTGATGAAGGTCAGGATGCTCAGAGAGGTTAGGGTTCCCGAAAAGGACCTCCCGGACCGGCTCGGACTTCCTTCGTTCGTCGTGACCAAGTATCTCAGCCAGGTTCGGAAGTTCTCCGCATCGGACCTCTGGAGCGCGTACGAGGCCCTGGCGACTGCGGAAGATCACCTCAAATCGGGGTATCAGACCGAAGAGATTGTCCTTCAACTGCTCACCAGAGCACTGTGTAAATAAGGGCAGGTATCGGGGACCAGGGGCTGGGGACCGGGGAAAATCAAAAGAACTCTCTGATTTTCCTAACCCCTGACCCCTGACCCTCGCTTCTGGTTTTTGTCCCTTGACAGCGGCGTCTAAATTCGATAGATTCATCATAAAGTTTCTGTACTTTTTTGTGATTTGCCAATATTGACTCATCACCTTATGAATTATGAACATGAAAGGCGGTGAATGTCCTTGGGAAAACCCGTGGTGGTGACCGACGCCACCTTTTCGGATGAGGTCTTGAAGTCGTCTCAGCCGGTGCTCGTCGACTTCTGGGCGACCTGGTGCGGTCCGTGCCGGGCGATCGCCCCGGTGGTGGAAGAGCTGGCCGGCGAATACGAGGGGCGCATCAAGGTCTGCAAACTTGACGTGGATATGGAACAGAAGACGGCCGAAGAGTATGGCATTCGAAGCATTCCGACCCTTCTGATCTTTAAAGATGGGAAAGTGGCCACGCAGGTGGTGGGGGCGGTGCCCAAACCTCATCTCGTCGAGAAAATCGAATCGGTGTTATAAGCTCATCGCTTGGGATCGGCAAGTGAAGCAAGGGGAACGGACGGTGCGCCGACGTTCCCCTTGCGTTTTTTAGAAAATCCAGATCAAACCACCCGGGCCCATAGACACCCAGAAACACAGCGTAGGGATGGAGGCGGCATGGCGCAACAGAAGACGGACGTGATGGAGAAGCTGGTCTCCCTGTGCAAGCGAAGGGGGTTCGTGTTTCAGAGCAGCGAGGTCTACGGCGGCTTGAACGGGTGCTGGGACTTTGGCCCTCTGGGGGTGGAACTGCTCAGGAACTTCAAGGAGGCGTGGTGGCAGGCGATGACCTCCAGGGAGGACGTGGAGGGGATCGACGCCAGCATTCTGATGCACCCTCGCACGTGGGAGGCGTCTGGCCACGTGGAGCATTTCACCGATCCGATGGTGGATTGTCGGGAGTGCAAGGCCCGGTTTCGGGCGGACCAGATTGAGGATATGACCTGCCCCAAGCATACCAACCGGCCCGCGGCGCGATGTCAGGCGAACTTCACGGAGGCCAGGCAGTTCAATCTGATGTTCAAGACCTTCGTGGGCCCGGTGGAGGACGAGGGCTCGGTGGTCTACCTGAGGCCGGAGACGTGTCAGGGCATCTACGTCAATTTTTTGAACGTGCAGGCCTCGGCCAGGCAGAAGGTCCCATTCGGGATCGCGCAGGTCGGGAAGGCCTTCCGGAATGAGATCAACACCAAGAATTTCCTCTACCGGGTCCGGGAGTTCGAGCAGATGGAGATGCAGTTTTTCGTCAAGCCCGGAACGGACGAGGAGTGGTTCGAATACTGGCGACAGGAGCGCATGAAGTGGTACCTGGACCTGGGGATGACGCCGGAGAAGGTCCGGTTCCATCACCAAGTGCCCGAGGAGCGCGCCCATTACGCCAAGGAGGCCTACGACATCTATTACGAGTTCCCGTTTGGGTGGTCGGAGATCGAGGGGGTTCACAATCGGACGGATTACGACCTCTCCCGGCATCAACAGTACTCGGGGAAGAACCTCACGTATTTTGACGACCAGTCGCAGGAGCGTTACACGCCCTATGTCATCGAGACCTCCGTCGGGGTGGGGCGGCCTCTCATGGCCTTTCTGGTGGATGCTTACCGGGAGGAGGAGGTGCGAGGGGAGAAGCGCACGGTGCTCCGGTTTCACCCCCGGCTGGCCCCGATCAAGGCCGCGGTGTTTCCGCTGGTGAACCGGGACCATATGCCGGAGGTGGCTCAGAGGGTCGTGGCGGATCTGCGGCTGTACCTCAGGGTCTTCTACGATGACGGCGGGGCGGTGGGCCGGCGTTACCGCCGGATGGACGAGGTGGGGACGCCTTACTGCGTCACGGTGGACTCGCAGACGCTTCAGGATGAGACGGTCACGGTGCGGGACCGGGATTCGATGGAGCAGGTCCGGGTACCCATATCAGGGCTGAGGGGGCATATAGAGGAGCGGATTAGGACGTGGAGGAGACCGGAGTGAGGGAGATACCCTGCCGCTCCATTGTTCCCGCATTGCTACCTTTCTTGCTCGTGCAAGAAAGGTAGCACCAAAGAAGCACGCCCCTCAGACGCCGGGGAGGCTTGGGC
>CAYRZX010000155.1:0-15045 GCA_964428665.1 uncultured Gemmatimonas sp. | reverse complement strand
GTCAAGCGATACCTGAAGTACGTCATCATCCCCGCGCTCTTTGTGCTGGGGGCGCGGTAACAGAAACGCCCTGGACATCCCTGAGGTATGACCATGCGCCTGCCTGGAAAGCGTTTTCCTCTTCTCCGGACCCTCTCTGTTCTCCTCGGACTCGCGGCCCTTCTGCGCCCCCCGGCCCTGCGGGCGCAGGGCATCGGCGCCAGCCCCCCGGTGATCCTGCTCGACTCCCTCAGGTTCACCGAGGACACCACCCTGGACCTGAACCTCTCCGACAGGGTCTGGGACGACGAGACCCCCGGAAAGGCCGTCCGGTGGGAGGTCCGGGCGCCCTCCCCGTCCCCCCTCCACTTCCGCATCGACCGCAACAACCACCTCCTCCTCTGGGCGGACCCCGACTGGCACGGCCGGTCCGCCGTCACCCTGAAAGCCACGGACGCCCAGGGCAACTCCGGCGAGAGACAAATCCCGGTGATCGTGGACCAGGTCCCCGACATCTTCATGGGGGACTTCGTGCTCCGCCCCCTGGGGGAGATCCTGATCCCCCTGAAGGGGCACATCGCGCCGGACACCAGCCTCAAGGACGTCCGGTGGAAATGGGACCCCATCGGGAGAGACACGCTCGAAGCCCAGATGATCTCCCCGGACTCCCTCCGCCTCCAGGCCGGGCGGCTGTTCGTCAGAGGACCCCTCTTCCTGAGGTTCCACATCGAGGACCCTTCGGGGAGACGGCTGGACACGGACGTGGCCGTGATCAACGTCGATCCCCCCCGCCGCCCCCCCTACTTCATCATCCGGGACACCCTCTTCGTGCTGAGCGCCCGCGAGACGGGCGTCGAAAAGGCCCTGCTGGTGCGGGACGACATAGACGCCTCCGGCCAGATCGAACTCGAAGTCCGGGTGCCTCCGGGCCAGCCGTTCGACGCCTTCGTGCGCACCAGCCCGGGCGGGCGCGACACCCTGATCGTCCGGTCGAAGGTGACCGTGGACAGCACGGGCTACTTCGAGCTCACCGCCCGCAACAGCGCCGACCTGAGGGCCTCCACGCAGGTCCTCGTGCGGGTGGTGCCGGGGCCGATCCTGGCCCTCCCCAGCTACCTCGAAGTCCCGCACAACGACACCACCTATCTCCCCCTGGAGGGCTACGTGCGGGCGACCGACCCCCAGCATCCGCTGGCCTGGTCCGTCCAGCCGGGCATCCAGGTGGACGCGAGGGTGTTCAGGGTCAGGGCCGCCGACCTCCTGAGGTCCGGGGACTTCGCCAGGTTCCGCGGGGCGGACAGCCTCCTGGGGATGGTGGACTCCGTGCACGTCCTGGCCGTCTTCGGGAGAGGCCGGTTCTTCGGCCTGGAGTGGGTCAGGGTCTCCGTGGCCGACCGGAGCACGGGCCTGAGCGACGCGGCGCCCCTTCCGGTCTACGTGGGGGTGAGCGGCCTGGACCCCAAGAGACCGACCCCGGACATCCCGCTCCCCAAGGACCCCGCCCTGCTGAGCGCCATGCTCAACGCGCCGGTGCGGACCTCCACCGGCGGCCCCCTGGTGAGACGGGGGGACAGGCTCGTCTGGGACCCGATGCCCCCCCTGCGCAACCAGAACCCCGGATACCGCATCGCCTACGGGACCGACGACCGCTTCCTGAACCGGCCCATCCACCTGACGGACGTGGGGGACGCCACGTCGTTCACCCTCCCGGACACGCTCCGCCTGAACGTCCCCTACTGGGCCCGGCTCCTGGTCACCTACGAGGGCCTCTTCTCCTTCTGGAGCGACCCCCTCCCCTTCATCGGAGACCGCCCCCCGGACCCGCCCATCCTCCTCTCCCCCCCCCGACCAGGCCGAGATCGACCCCGGGGCCCTCCTGCTCAGGGTCCGGGCGGGCGTGGACCAGGACGGGGAGCCGGTGAGCGTGCGCATCGACGTGGCCTCCGACTCCGCCCTGCAGACCCCGGCCGAGGCACGGCTCTTCCCCGGCATCACCTACCCCATCGAGCTGGAGTTCAGGCCCGACTCCACCCGCCTGCCCGCCGGAAAGACCTACTACTGGCGCGCCGTCAGCATCTCCAGCGGCCTGGAGACCTCCTCCCCCGTGCGCAGCTTCAACCTCTACAACCTGCGCCCCCCGCCCAACGTGCGCCTGATCGTCCTGGCCCCGGACAGCGCACGGCCCGTGATCGACCTCCGGGACTCCATCGCCTGGCGACTGGAGCGCCCCGACACCCTCTACCTCCGCGACGTGCGCTTCCGCCTGGAGATCGCGACCGGCTACGACCCCTCCAGACAGGAGTTGACGGGCGTGCGCACAGACACCTCGGGCGCGGCACTGACCGCCCTCCGGCGGCTCGACCGCGCCCTGGAGTACGGCCGCGCCTACTGGTACCGGATCTCCGTCCGCTTCACCGTGGCCACGGCCTCCTCGCGCGAGTTCTTCAAGCTGACGACCGGGGTTCAGACCTTCTGGGCCGAGCACCGCCCCGAGGCCTTCCAGCTCCTGACCCCCGCCAATGGAGACACCCTGGCTGAGGAACAGATCCCGTTCCGCTGGGGCCGGGCCTTCGACGCAGACACCGGCGACGTGGTCAACTATCACCTCCAGATCGCCCGGCAGCCGGACTTCCTCAACCTCGTCCTGAACCAGACGATCGCCACCACCTCCTTCCTCGTCCCCGCCGACAGCCTCACCGCGCGGTCCCCGTCCAACCGGAACCCCTACTACTGGCGGGTGGTGGCCACCGACGGCATCCTGGAGACCCCGTCCACCTCCTTCAGGTCCTTCTTCCTCTACACCCCGGACGACAGCCTCCGGGTCCGGCTGCTAACGCCGGCGGACAGCACGGTCCTCGACACCGCCGACCCCGGCTTCGCCCTGCGCTGGACCTCCGTGGCCGCCCGCAGCCTGGACGCGCGGGTCGTCTACGTCCTGCGCATCGGGACAGGGCCGGGGCGCTCGGACGTCCTGGAGTCCCCCATCCCGGACACGACCTACGTCCCCCCGTCCAGCCTGCTCAGGTACGGACGCATCTATTATTGGGCGGTGGAGACCCGCCTCCTGCCGGGCCTGCTGCGCCGCGAGACAGCGGAGTGGAAGTTCCGCGTGGAGCATCGCCCGGAGCCGTTTGACCTGGCGTACCCCCCCGCAGACACCGTCCTGCGCAGGCTGCCGATGGCCTTTAGGTGGGGGGCGTCCCGCACGCCGGACAGCCCGGTCTCCTACCTCCTGGAGGTCCACACCGACTCCACCTTCGAGAAACTCCTGTTCGCCCGGGACGTCGGCACGGCCCTCTTCTACGTCATGGTTGACCCGCCCTTCGAGGGATATGACGATCGGATGCTCTTCTGGAGGGTGAGGGCCCGCGCCAACGGCCTGGAGCGACTCTCCAGGGGCCCCTCCGGCGAGGGCGACCCGGGGCGCTTCCGGGTCAACCTGTTCGCCCTGCTCACGCCTGCTCAGGGGCAGCTCACCGGGAGCGCCTCCCCCACCTTCCGCTGGAAGGCATATTTCTCCGAGGCGGGCGCAAAGGCCCCCCGCTACGTGCTGGTTCTGGACCCCCCCTCGAACGGCAGCCCCGGCCCCCTGCTCGCCCAGGTCGAAAGCCTGGCCGTGGGGGACCCCCAGCTCCCCAAACCCCTGACCGGCGACACCTGGTACACCTGGCGCGTGGGCGCCCTGGTCGGCCCGGACACCATCTGGGCGACCCCAAACCCGGGCAGATTCTTCGCCGGAGGCAGACGCGTCCGCGAGTTCTACGCCTACCCGAACCCCTTCAGCCCGAAGGCCGGGGAGCAGCTCCAGTTCCACGCGACCTTCCTGCAGCCCATCGCCCGGGCCTCGCTGCGCATCCTGACCGCGCACCCCCCCCACCTCCCGCTCCTCAGCCGGGACCTGAGCCTGGACCCCTCCGGCCTCCGGTTCTTCGTGCCCCCCATCTGGGACGGCAGGGACTTCCTGAGCCGGGAGATGGGCTTCGGCGTCTACATCGCCGAACTCACGGTCGAGTATGAGGGGGACCGGTCCAGGCCCGAGCGCGTCTACTATCCCGTCGCCATCGGCCCCAGGCCGAGGTAGGTCCACAACAAATAAATCTTGTGCATGAAACGATGTCGCCTGGCGCACAGGCCCTCACCCCGCCTCGCTTCGCTCGGCTTCCCCTCTCCCATTTATGGGAGAGGGGTGGCAGGCGCAGCCTGACGGGGTGAGGGCCAGAGCCACAGCGTTTTTTTAAATCAGCTCTCGATATAGCCCCCTGCACAGGCGTGAAAAGTTATACAAAGGGAATGCCCATGCAATCCAGATTCGTTCTTCTTCTCGCCCTGTCCCTCCTCTCCGCGCACGCCCTCTGCGGCGTGGCCGGGGCCGGGATCGCCCTGCCCGTCTCCCTCTACACGCCCCCGGGCGGCCAGGGGGCGGGGCTGGGCGGCGCCTACACCGCCGTGGCGGACGGCGTCTACGGCCAGAGGTGGAACCCCGCAGGCCCGGCCCTCGTCCGCCACCTGACCGTGTCCAGCGCCTACCTCTACACGCACAACGCCGACGGAAACCTCAACTACCAGATCGGCGTCGGCCCCGTCCTGAACCGGGTCACCGGCGCGCACCTCTTCGGGGGCGCGGTCATCCCCCCCGCGCGCGAGACCCTCGGCCTGGGCCTCGGCCTCTACTTCGCGCGCTACGAGCTGCCCGGCGTGGAGTGGCGGGACGAAAACGGCGGGGTCGAGGTGAGAGACGCGCAGGGGTATGTCCGGAGGGTCCCCAACGGCGCGTTCAACTTCTCCGACCAGACCCTGATGCTCTCCCTCTCCCGCCGGGGGATCCTCTCCGACCCGGTCTTCGGGCGTATCTCCCTCGGAGTCCATTTCACCCTCCTCCGGCAGAGCGGGGCGTTCGGGAGCCGATCCAGCGGGTTCGGCGCAGGCCTCGGCCTCATCCACGAACTCTCCCGCCGCTTCCGCTACGGCCTGGCCCTCCGGAACCTGTATGGCCGCCTGAAGAGGACGGACGGCGTCCGGGACCGACTGGTGCGGGAGCTGGCCCTGGGCGCTGTCCGCTGCGTGCAGGCCGGTCGAAACGACTCCCTGACGGTCTCCATCGACCTGGTCAAGGCCGCCGGCCAGGTCTGGTCCCTGAACGCGGGGATGGAGTACCGGCTGGGCGTCGGCCCCGGAAAATGGCTGGCCGTGCGCGGCGGCCTGGAGCGCGCATTCCCGACCACCCGCACCGACCCTCGAATCCCCGCCGTGGTGAAAGGCTATGGGCGGACCAGCCCGGTCCTGGGCATCGGCTACGCGGCCCGGTTCCTGGGCCGTCTGTTCTACGCCGTCGACTATGCGATCGACGCCGACCTGGACCAGGCCATCGCGACGGTGGGACGCCGGCACAACATCAACATCTCCTTCGAAATGAGATGAACCGCGACAACGCGACGGCATGAATGTGACCAGAATCACACGCCCTCCGCAAGGGGTTGCGAACCGACTCGCAACCCCTTGTTTATTTGTGTCGCAAATCACCTGCGCCCTGTGCGCCGCGTTACACCCCCACCGGCTGAAAAGGCCGATATTTCTTACGTGAACGCCAGCGAAGGGCGGCGATTGATGAGGTCGTGTAACTTTTGCGACTATCTCTCGTCTTTGAGGTATGAGGGCCGATCAGGATCCCGGCCCGGAACAGAGTCAGATCCCGGGAAAACGATTCAACATCGGACACGACCCAAAAAGCATAGAAGGAGATTCGACATGAAGTCCATGTGGATACCCACCGCGGCCCTGGCCTTATGGCTGGCGGCCCCTCCGGGCGTGGCGGAGGAGAAGGCAGATGTCTCCACGCAGGCTGAGACATCCGGCTCTGTGGCCATGAAGACCGAGAGGCAGACCAGCAAGGTCATGTTCGGCCAGATGATGGCGATTCAGGCGCAGCTCGGCCTGCGCTCCGCCGCCGGGTCGGCCGAAGAGATGCGGACCAGCGCCCGGACGCAGGCCGAGGCGCTCACGGCGGAGGCGGAGGCCGTCCTCGGCGCGGACGCCACCCCCCAGGAGATCCGCGAGTTCTTCCGCGCGCGCGTGGCCGGCTACGGGACGGTCGCCGAGATGCAGCAGGACATCGCCGCCGTGCTGGGACCCAACCCCGGCCACGGCGCCGTCAAGGCCTACCTGCTCCTCCGACACGCCGAGATGGAAGGCCTCTCCGACCGGGAGCCCGACTTTGAGGCCCTGAGGGCCGAGGTCAGGGCGCTCGGCGACGTGAAGGTCGGGGAACTCCGGGGCCTCCTCAGTGAGAAGATCCGGGTCTCTGTCGACCGGGACAACCCCGGAAAGAAAGAGAAGGGCGATGCCAAAGCCCCCGACCCTGAGAAGCCCGAAGGCTCGAAGGACGGGCACAGGCTCCTGCACGCGGAGCTGAAGGCCGAGCACAAGGCCTGGCACGAGGGGCAGAAAGAGGAGCGGCAGGAGGCCAGGCAGGAGAAGCTGACAGCGGAGCTGGAGGCCAGGATAGAGGCCAGGCTCAGCGAGCTGGAGGCGAACGTCGCGGCCAGGCTGGCGGAGCTGGAGGCCCAGCGCGAAAAGATCGACGCCAAGATCGACGCCAAGATCGAGAAGGTCCAGACGAAGGCCGAGACCCGCAAGGCGGAGCTGGAGGCCCAGCGCCAGAAGGTCGAGGCGAAGGCCGAGGCCAGGCAGAAGACCGAGGTTCGGATCGGGCGGGATGAGGAAGAGGGGGGAAAGTAGAAACCTCGCCCGGCGAACGCCGAGACGAAACCGCCGGGAATGGGCGATACCGCTCATTCCCGGCGTTCACCTCACCCCTGACCCATGCACACACCTGACTACGAAAAAGACCGCGCCCTCGTCCGCGAGGCCGCCCGATCGGACCCGGAGGCGATGCGCCAGATCGTGGAGAGGCATCAGGATCACGTCTACCGCCTGGCCTACCGGCTCGTGGGGGATGCGGAGACCGCGCGGGACATCGCCCAGGACACCTTCCTGAAGGCGTTTGAGAACCTAAGCGGCATGAACAACGGCCGCGCCCTGAGCCAGTGGCTGAGCCAGATCACGGTCAACCTGATCAGGGACCGCTGGAGGACGCGCAAAAAGACCGTCTGTCTCGACGAAGGGAACCCGGAGCTCCCCCGGTCCAGGCTGGACCCCCTTCAGGACGTCGAGTTCCAGGAGATGGGGGAGCACATTCAGGCGGCCCTGCTGGAGCTGCCCCGCGCTTACAGGGAGGTGTTTCTTCTAAAATATGTGGAAGAGATGTCCTACGAGGAGATCAGCGACCTCCTGGGCATCAGCGTCCCGGCCGCCAAGGTGCAGGCGCACCGGGCCTGCAAGATGCTGCGCAGGTTGCTGCCGGAGTATGAGAGACACGGAGGAGAAGAGAGATGAATCGGAGACACGATGACACGGACGGGGGGCTGAGGCGGATCGTGGCGGCCCTCAAGGCGTCGCCCCCGCACGGCCTGCCCGAGGACTTTGCCGACCGGGTGGTGGCCGCGGCCCTGCGACGGACGGAGCGGTCCGCCTGGGCCGGGATGTGGCGCAGGGCGTTCGACCTTCTGTTCATGCCGCGCCCCGTCCTGCTGCGCCCGGTCTGGCAGGTCGCCTGTGGGGTCCTCCTGTGCGCCCTCAGCGCCGGGGCGACGCTCTGGGGCGTCAGGGCCCCGTCCGCCGCCGGGGGGCAGACGGTGCTGGTGCGGTTTGCGCTCAAGGCCCCCGGCGCAAGCCAGGTCGCCCTGGCCGGCGACTTCAACGCCTGGGACGCGAACGGCATCCGGCTCCAGGACCCGAAGGGGGACGAGGTCTGGCACATCGTCCTGCCCCTCAAGCCGGGCGTCTACCAGTATATGTTCGTGGTGGACGGCAAGACGTGGATGCCGGATCCCCTGGGGGACGACACGGTGGATGACGGGTTTGGGCAACGGAACTCACTCGTAAAGGTCGTGAACTTCACGCCGGAGGGTCAAGGTGATCCCAGTGTCCTTTAAAGTCCCGGCAGTCTATCTGCTGGCCGGCCTGCTGATCGGCGCGCCCTCCTCTGGGGGGGCCGCCAGCCTGAAGCTGGACGTGAACGCCTCCGCGCAGAGCGAGCAGGGCGGCGACGTGGTCCTGGACGACAGGATTTCGGGGGCCCGGAGGGCGTTTCAGGTCGCGCCCGAGCTTACCCTGGCCTGGGGGTCAAAGGCCCTGTCGAGCGACCTCCGGCTCACCCCGAGCCTCGATGTCCCGTCTCGCCGGGCCGGGAAGCCCCTGAGCAGCCTCGGAGGGGCGTGGCGGCTGAGGGTCTCCCCGACCTGGCGGATGCAACTGGACGCCCGGCTCCGGATGGACCACATCGTCTTTGACAGGACCACCCCCTGGAGCGGGCGAACGGGCCTGAGCGCCGGCCTGAACGGCAACCTGGGCCTCTCTAAGTCGCTCTACCTCACGGGCGGCTACACCTTCACCCGCTCGGACTATTCGCAGGAAAGCCCGAACCCCGGACCCCAGGACCGACAGGACAGCCCCCCGCCCCTCGCGCCCATCCCCCTCGGCGCCCTGGCCGGGGAGACGCCCGGACGCCAGGACCGGCGGCACGGCCTCCGGGGGGGGCTGGTCTGGTTCGGCCCCGCGCTCTACGTGTCCACCGGCGCCGGGACCAGACGCAACCGGTCCACCGCGCCCGCTTACGACTACGACGGCTTCCAGCTCGACCTGGGGGGAGGCGTCCAGAGCGGGCCCTTCAGCCTCGACCTGCAGGGCAGCAACGAGTGGCGGCGCTACGGCCAGGGGGGCCCCTCCTCGGTCTGGCGCTCCCTCTGGGTCTCCGCCGAGGCGACCTGTCAGGCCACGCCCCATCTCAGCGTCTTCGCCGGGGCGCAGAGGGAATACAGCTACCGGGACGGCCAGCGGGCGTCCCGGCCCTGGACGTTCATCAACGCCGGCCTGAGGGTGAGCCTCCCCCTCCGGCCCTCGCCCCAGCGGCAGAGGCCCAGGGAGGACGTCATACGCCCCCACGTCACGGAGAAGGGGTGGGTCTTCCGGTTCAGGCGTCCGGGCGTCCGAAACGTGCATCTCATAGGCACCTTCAGCGAATGGAACCCGAAGGCCTATGCCCTGCGCTACGTGCCCGAAAAAGAGGTCTGGGAGATCGTCATCCCCCTCGGGCCGGGGGTCTACGAATACGCCTTCCTCGTGGACGGCCAGGAGTGGGTGGCGCCGCCGGGGGCCCTCGTCTACGTGGACGACGGCTTCGGCCATCAGAACGGCGTGCTGGTCATCGAGTCGGAGGAGGGCCTCACCGTCCGGTAGGAGAGGACGCAGGCGACAGGAGTCACCATGCAGGACAGGGAATTGCTAAACCTCTACTTTCGGGACATCACCCCTTCGGAGCCGCTCTCCTCCGAGGAGGAGACGCAGCTGGCGCGGCAGATCCGCGAGGGCGACCTGAGCGCCAGGGACAGGCTGGTCTCGGCCAACCTCCGCTTTGTCGTCCTCCTGGCGCGCGAGTACAAGAACTGCGGGGTCCCCCTGCCGGACCTGATCGGCGCCGGCAACATGGGGTTGATCATCGCCGCAGAGCGGTTCGACGAGACCAGGGGGTTCCGGTTTATCTCCTATGCGGCCTGCTGGATCCGGAACTGCATCCTGCAGACCCTGTCGCAAAACGCCTGGCTGGTGCGCCTCCCGCTCAACCGGATCGGCCTGCTGAAAAAGATCACCAGGGTATCCCGGCGGCTGCTCCAGGCCCACGGAGACGAGCCGGAGCCCGCGGCGATCGCCGAGCAACTCAACGTGTCCGTGGAGATGGTCCGGGACACCCTGATGCGGGCGCAGGGGACCTGGTCCATAGACGCCACCTACTGGGAGAACGACCGGTGCAGCCTGCTGGACGAACTCGTGGAAGACGAGGGGAAGTCGCCCGAGGCCCGACTCGTGGAGGCGTCGGTCCACGCGCACGTGAAGAGGGCCATGGACGCCCTCGAGGAGCGCGAGGGCGAGGTGCTGCGGCTCTACTTCGGCCTGGACGGCGACGACCCCCTGACCCTGGAGGAGATCGGGGGCCGGCTGAGCCTGACGCGCGAGCGGGTGCGCCAGATCAAGGAGCGCGCCATCAACCGCCTGCGACACCCCCGGCTCCGGGCCCACCTCGATGCCCTGAGAAGCCCGGTCTAGACCTGTTTCAGTGTAACTTTTTCCACCCCCATTCGTCTTTATCCTACAGAAAAAAGAATGGCCTGATGGAGGGGCATTCGGAGACTGCTTAACGCGGGGGAAGACCCATGAAACTCGGAAGACAAATTCTCGCGATCCTGTTCCTGTGGGGCGGACATGCCTGGGGTGACCCCCGCGTCGACGCCGCAGTCCGGCAGCTCGTCTCCCTGGGGGTGAAGGAGACGACGGCGCGTTCCATCGTGGAACGCTGGGTGGAGCGAGATACGCGCCGGGACCCCCGTCCCCTTCTCCAGACCCTTCAGCGCTCCTCGGAAAACGGGGCCCCGGTGGACCTGATGCTGGACAAGACGGCGGAGGGCCTCGCCAAGGGGGTGTCGGGGGATCACCTGTTGCGCGTCCTGGACGGCTTGGGGAAGAGCCTGGGCCAGGCGGCCCGGCTGGCCCGGGTCATCCGGGACGACCTCAACTCAGAGGGCATCACCGAGCGGGAGACGATCCTGAGGCTGGGCATCCTGCAGCGCCTGAGAAAGGACGACGGCTGGCTGCGCCGGCTCGAAGAGGAGGCGAAGCAGCATGAGGTGAACCTGCACGGGTTCCTCCAGGTCAGCGAGGCCATCGGCCACCTCACCGGGAGGCTGGGCCTGCGGGAGAAGGAGGCGGACGACCTCGGGGCGCTCTGGATGCAGAAACGCACGCCCCCCAACGAGGTCAACAGACTCGTCCGGGCCATCGAGAGGGGACAGAAAGAGACCTCCATCTCCGAGGCGGCGCGGGCCGTGACCGAAAGCGTGTTGCGGGGGACCCCGCTGGAGGACGCGCTGAGCCGCGCAGAAAAGGCCCAGGAGAACAAGGAAAAAAAAAAGACGAGGGGAAATGACGAGGAGAGAGTGACCCAGGAGAAGTCCAGCCCACAGTCGCAACCCTCTGCCGCAGAAGGCCGCAAAGACCCCTCCGAGAACAAGAAGGACAAGGAATCCCGCAACAGGGAAAAAGGGGAAAAAGACAAATAAGAGGAGGCGCAGATGAAGAAGGCCACGTCGAAAATCCTGCGCATGTCCCTGGCCCTGACGGTGGGAGGCGTCGCCCTCTCCGCCGGAGGATGCCAGAGGACCACCCCCCCTGCCGTGGCGAAGGTCTCTCCGGAGGAGGCCCGGCCCGGATCGACCGTGACCATCGAGGGGAAGGGGTTCAGCAAAAAGTCCGCCGACTCCATCACCGTCAAAGTGGGACAGGCTGAGGCCCAGGTGAAACGCCGGGGCGCCGACTCGCTCCTGGTGGTGGAGCTCCCGAAAGACCTGAAGCCCGGAAGCTACGACCTGGTCGTGACCGACCGCAGCGCCAGACAGTCCAGCAAACCCGTCCAGTTGAGCGTGACCAACGAGGTCCTGGTCCTCCCCGCCGGGACCAGCCTGAAGGTGCGGGCGACCGACGGCGTCAGCAGCGGGCGGAACCGGGCGGGGGACACCTTCCGCCTGACGCTCGACCAGCCCCTGGTCATCAACGGCCGCACCGTGGCCCCCGCAGGGAGCCAGGTCGTGGGCCGGGTGACCGAGGCGAAGGGGGCCGGGCGGGTGTCCGGGAGGGCCGAACTCGGCTTCACGCTGGTGGAGTTGAAGCTCGGCCAGCGCGCCTGCCCGATCGTGACGGACGCCTTCCACGCGCAGGCCAGGAGCACGAAGAAGCGGGACGCCGCGACCATCGGGGGGGGCGCCGGCCTCGGCGCGGTGATCGGGGGCATCGCCGGGGGGAAGAAGGGGGCGGCCATCGGCGCGACCCTGGGCGGGGCGGCCGGCACGGGGGTGGCCGTGTCCACGCGCGGCAAGGAGGTGGAGGTCTCCTCCGGCGCCCGCTTCACCTTCCGTCTGAAGCAGCCGGTGGAGATGGAGATGACCGGGGGCCAGCCCGTGGCGAGCGCTCGATGATCATACCGTCTTTTCTTGGAGGTAGATTCCGATGAAGACCCTCTACCTGAAAACCGCAAAACCCCTCGCCCTGGCGCTGGTGTTCAGCTGGGTGGTGGCCCTGATGGGATGCGGCGGAAGCCAGACCGCGCGGAAGTCCCCGCCTCAGGAGTCGGCTGCGGAGCGCGAGGCGAAGGCGCGGGCCGAGGCCGAGCGCAAGGCTAAAGAGGAGGCCGAGCGCGCCGCCAGGGCCGAGGCCGAGCGCAAGGCCAGAGAGGAGGCCGAGCACGCTGCCAGGGCCAAGGCGGAGGCCGAAGAGATGGCGCGCAAGGCCCGAGCGTTTGACGAGAGCATCTACTTCGACTACGACAGATACGTCATTCGCGACGACCAGAAGCCGGTCCTGACCAAGCTGGTCGAGAAGCTGCGGGCCAACCCCCCCTATCGCGTCACCGTCGAGGGGCACGCCGACGAGCGGGGGACGCCGGAGTACAACCTGGCCCTCGGCCAGAAGCGGGCGGAGGCCGTCAAGCGGCTGCTGGTGACGAAAGGGAAGATCGACCCCGGCCGGGTGAAGGCGATCAGCTACGGAGAGACGCGACCGGCGGACCCCGGCCACGGCCAGGTCTCCTGGTCCAAAAACCGGCGCGCCGCCTTCACGATCGCGGAGTCCTCCGGCCAGGTGGAGACGTCGGGGCGGTAATGCGCGCAGTATGCCTTCAGGAGGTCCCAATGCGACGAACCGGAATCTTCATCTGCGGGCTGCTGGCGGCGCTCTGCGTGGCCTGGCCCCAGACGGCGCGCGGGCAGGCGCGGCTCGGAGTGCGCGGCGGCGCCATGATGGGCCCTGACCAGGTCCACTTCGGGTTTCACGCGCAGGCCCCCGTCATCTCGCGCCTGCGGCTTCAGCCCAACGTCGAGATCGGCGTTGGGAACGGTCTCACCCTCATCGCGCTGAACCCCGAGGTGAACTACCTCTTCACGACCCGGGGCCCCATAAAACCCTACATCGGGAGCGGGCCCGGCATCAACGTCTTCGACCGCCGGAGGCCGTTTGAGGACACGCACACCGACGTGGGGATCAACTTTGTCTTCGGCATAGAAGCGCCCATCAGGCCCCCCCAGAACTTCCTGGCCGAGATCAAAGTCGGCGTGGGGAATACCCCTGAGTTCAAGCTGACGTTCGGGATCACTTTTTAACGCCTGACCCTTCGCATTTGGATGTTCGACATGGTTGCCTCAGAGCGGGGTGAGCCGAGGCAACAAGCCCTTCTCCAAGTAGGAGCCGCTCCAAGGTGACCGAACACGGGGAAGGGCATTTTTCCTTATGACCCAGACGACCCTGATCCTCTGCGCCGTCATTACCCTCGGCCTGGTCTTCCTGGCCCGAATCACGCGCGCCACCCAGAACAAACTGCGCGAACTCCGGAGTCCCCAGCAGGACGATATGACAAACCCTGAGCCGGTCGTCGCGCCGCAGGGGTCCCTCCTTTTCAAGGCATCCCTCCTCCTCCTCCTCCTCTTTCTGGTCCTGACAGGGGTTGTCGGAGTCCGCCACTACACCCGACTCTCCCAGATCCTGAGCGCCAGGCTGCTGGGGCAACCCCCGCAGAGGACCGCCCTCTACGCCCGCCCCCACCGGGTCTGGGTGGGCCAGAGGACCTCCCTGCAGGCCCTCCAGGAGCGCCTCGACCGGATCGGCTACCGCCGCGCCGAAAGCGAAGGCCCCAGGGCCACGGATTGGTACCAGGTCCTGGAAAACCGGCTTCGCCTCGGCCATGCCGACGGGCGCGGACCGGTGGAGGAGTTTGAAATCCTCTTCTCCGGGAAGGCCCCCCCTCAGGACCGCGTGACCGGCATCCGCGCGGGGGGGAAGGCCATCCCGGAGGCCCACCTGAAACCCCAGTTCCTCTCCAGCCTGTTCGGGTCCTCCCGGGAGAAGAAGAAATACGTCCGCTTCGACGACCTCCCCCAGAGGCTCGTGAACGCCGTGCTGGCCGCCGAGGACGAGCGCTTCTTCTCCCACCACGGCCTGGACCTCTGGGGCATATTGCGGGCCGGCCTGACAAACCTGAGGAGCCAGGAGCCGCTCCAGGGCGGCAGCACCCTCACCCAGCAGTTCATCAAGAACTATTTCCTGACCCCCGAAAAGAGCTACAGGCGCAAGCTCGAAGAGGCCTGCCTGGCCCTCCTGCTGGAGACCCGCCTCTCCAAAAAGGAGATCTTTGAGCTCTACGCCAACGAAGTCTACCTGGGCCAGATGGGATCGTTCGGGATCCTGGGGTTCGGCCAGGGCGCGGACGCCTACTTCGGGAAAAACGTCAAAGACCTGACCCTGGAGGAGTCCGCCCTGCTGGCCGGGATCATCCAGACGCCCAACCGCTACTCCCCCTACCGGCACCCCCAGGAGGCCCTCCTGAGACGCAACTACATCCTTGAACTCATGGAGAAAAAGGGGTTCATCTCGTCGAGCGAGAAGACCGCCGCCCTCAGCGCCCCCCTACGGGCGCTCTCCCCCTTCCGGCAGAACTACACCGGGGCCCCTTACTTCGTCGATGACGTGAAGGAGACCCTGGAGCGGGAGCTGGGCGACCTGAGCCAGATCCCCTATCTGGAGGTCTACACCTCCCTGGATATCGACCTGCAAAAGGCCGCCTTCGAGGCCGTCCAGGAGGGCCTGGCGGAGGTGGACCGCCTCCTGTCGCGCAGGAGGAGAAGGCCCTCCTCGGAGCCCCAGGCCGCCCTGGTGGCGGTCGATCCCGGAACAGGGGAGATCCTGGCGCTCGTGGGAGGCCGGAATTACGCCACCAGCCAGTACAACCGGGCCACGCGCGCCCTGCGCCAGCCGGGCTCGACCTTCAAACCCTTTGTCTATGCGGCGGCCCTGCAAAAGGGCCTGGACGAGTATGCCTTCTTCTCCTGCACGCTCTCCAGCCTGCTGATGGACGAGCCTTACACGTTCCACTTCGCCCAGAAGGCCTATTCCCCCGGCAACTATGGCGAAAGG
>CAYRZX010000154.1:0-15197 GCA_964428665.1 uncultured Gemmatimonas sp. | reverse complement strand
GACTCAGGACTCAGGACTCAGGACTCAGGACTCAGGACTCAGGACTCAGGACTCATCTTGACCGACAAGGTCTACGACTACTACGCGACGACCGTGGCCGGGCTGGAGGACCTGATCGTGGCCGACCTCCGGCGCCAGTTGAAGGAGATCGACCGGGTCCGGGTGGAGCGGGGGAGACGGCACGGACGCATCCATTTTCACTACGAGCGGAGCCCCCGCCGGCTGCTGGACCTCCGGTCGGTCGAGAACCTGTTCGCGCTCGTGGGGGAGGCGCGGGGCCTGACCGTGGGACCGCAGTCCCTGGGCCGGATCGCGTCCGGGCTGCGGGGGATGGCGTGGGGTCCGGCCCTCCGCCTGTTCGACGCCCTCCACGGCCCTCCGGAGCATCCCGCGTTCGTGGTCACGCCCCACCTGGACCGGGAGCGCCGATTCACTTCAGGGGAGGTCTGTCGCGCCGCGCAGGCCGCCCTCTCCTCCTCCTTGAGCCTCCCCGCAGACCCTTCCCGCCCCTGCTACAACATCCATCTCCACTTCGTCAGGGACCGGGCCCTGGTGGGTCTCCAGCTTTTTCGCGGCCGGGCGTGGAAGCGCCCCTATCGTCGCGTCCCCCGTCCCGGCTCCCTCGAAGGGACCGTGGCCTATCTGATCGGCCGGCTGACGGAGCCGGGACCCCGCGACCGCTTTCTGGACCCGGTCTGCGGGGCAGGGACGACGCTGATCGAGCGAGGTCTGACGGCCCCGGCCCAGGTCCTTCTCGGAGGAGATGCGGACCGGGATGCGCTGACGGCCGCCCGCCAGGGCGCGTCCGCCGCCGGGGTGCGCGTCTGCCTGGCCTGCTGGGATGCGGCCTGTCTGCCGCTGCGAGACGGCGCGGTGGATCGCCTGACCGCAAACCTCCCCTACGGCAAGCAGGTGGCCCCTCTGCGCGGCCCGGCGCCGGAGGCGGCGCTGTTGCGGGAGATGGCGCGCGCCCTGAGGCCGGGGGGCCTGGCCGTGGTGATGGCCGCGGATGCGAAGGCGGTGGAGGGGGTCGTCGAGCGGGGGGAGGCGGCCCTCCGGGTCGTGCGGACGCTCCGCATCTCCATCCGGGGCGTGAGTCCGACGGTCTTCGTGATGAAGAGATTATGAAAGCCCGATTTGCATTTTGCATTTTGCATTTTGCATTTTGCATTTTCTCCCCGCTTCTCCTCCTCGCACAGCAGGTCTACACGGTCTTCGACGCGGAGCGGGAGGTGATGGCGGACGGGAGCCGGGGGCCCTACCGGATCGGCGACCGGCCCATCGTGGCGCAGAGCGAGCGCATCCGGGTGGGGGGGCGGATGACCCTCCGCGACGCCGACTACCGGATCGACTACGCGGCGGCAGAGGTCACCTTCGAGCGGGAGGTGCCGCGCGGGACGATCATCCACGCGGCCTACCGCTGCGCGCCGGCCCTCCTGAAGCCGGTCTACCGCCACCGCATCCCCGTGGCAGCGGACAGCCTCCCCTATCCCGGCGATGAATCGCCAAGCTATGCGTCGTTCACCAGTCCCGGAGATAAATCGCCCTTTCAACCCGGCGATGAATCGCCGGGCTACATGACTTCCGACTCCACAGATCTCACGGTGGGCGGCAGCAAGACCTTCAGCATCGGGTTCGGGTCGGACCGGGACGCGACCCTCACGCAGAGCCTCCGGCTCAACCTTTCGGGGAGACTGAGCGGGGGCGTGGAGGTCCTCGGCGTCCTGTCGGACCGCAACCTCCCGATCCAGCCGGACGGCAGCACGCGGGCCCTGTCGGAGCTGGACCAGGTCCTCCTCCGCATCCGGTCGCCCAGCCTGTCGGCCGGCCTCGGAGACCTAAGCGTGAGCCTCACGGAGACCGAGTTCAGCCGGTATGAGCGCCGCATCCAGGGGGTGACCGGCGAGGTCCTCCTGCCGTCGGGGAGCGCGACGGTTTTCGGGGCTTCGACGCGGGGGGCCTACCTCACCCGCCAGGTCCCGGCTGTCGAGGGGAACCAGGGGCCCTACGTCATCGGCGGGAGCGGGGAGCGCATCCTGGCCGGGTCGGAGCGGGTCTTCCTGGACGGGGAGCGCCTGACCCGTGGGCTGAGCGAGGACTACGTCATCGACTACGACGCGGGGACGATCGCCTTCACGCCGCGCCGGCCGATCAGCGCCGAGTCCCGCATCGTCGTGGAGGCGCAGGGCATGGACGGGTTCTACGGGCGGCGCATCGCAGGGGGGCGCGGGCGGATGACGCTGTGGGACCGCCGCGCCTCGGTCGGAGCGACCATGATCCGGGAGAGCGATGTCCGGGATCGCCCGCCCACGATGCCGTTGACCGCGACGCGCCCGGCCCCGGCGGAGGGGGAGGACTCGCTTCGCGCCGCCCCGACGCGCCATCAGGTGATGGGGTTCGACGTGGCGGCGGAGCCGCTCCGGGGCCTGAGCGTGAACGGGGAGTTCGCCGTGAGCGATCTGGACCGGGACCTTCTGTCGAAAGAGGGGGATCGTCTCAGCCGGGGGATCGCCTTCCGGACGGGCCTGGAGCTGCGGCCCGTGCCGGTGGGCCTGCTGGGGAGGGAGGCGGGGACGTTCGGCCTCTCGGCGAAGGCGCGCTCCGTGTCAGGCAGGTTCAGCCCGGTGGGGCGGACGCGGGGCGTGGAGGAGCATCGCCGGTGGGGTGCAAGGCCCGACCTCCCCGCGGAGCGCTCCGGCGAGGTGGAGGGCGTCTACCGGCTGACGGAGGCGTCGGGCGTCCGCCTGAGCTACGGCCGGGGGCGCTGGGGGCAGGACGCCGGCGTTCGCCGCAGCCTCTCCCTCTTCTCCGCGCAGCCCGGCCTCCCGCGCCTCGCCTACGACGCGGAGGCCGTGAGGCACCGGATAGACAATCCGATGCAGCGGCCCGGGGGAGGGCTGGCGCGCCACCGGGCCGCCCTGGAGCAGACGGCCTTCGGCCTCCGGCCCTTCTTCCGGTTCGAGTCCGAACGGGCGGAGGGGAGCGCCGCGCGGAACCTGGCCGTCGGAGGGGCGATGAATGATCTATCCAGCGCGAGCGCCCCGGAGGAGAGGCCGGTCGAAGGGATCTCTGCGTCAGACTGGCGCTACCGGGAGTTTGCGGGCGGGCTGGGGTCTACGCAGGGGGGCCGGGTGGCGTGGTCCTCGGAGTGGACGCATCGCCGCACGGCGCGGCGCGAAGGGGGCGTCTGGGCCGACAGCGCCGCCGTCTCGGCGCAGCGCCTGCGGCTGTCCGTCTCCCGGTGGAGGACCCTGTCCCTGGACGGGGACTACACCCATCGGTCCAGGCGGACCTCTGGGGCATCCCCGGTCGTCTCGTCGGACCATCTAACCGAGGGGCGGCTGCTCTATGCGTCGAGAGACGGGGCCATCTCGCAGGAGATGTTCTACCGCCTCTCCAGCGCCCGCCTCGAACAGCGCCGTCGGACCTTCGTGGAGGTGGGGCGGGGGCGCGGAAGCTACACCTGGTCCGACCTGAACGGGGACGGACGCCGCGACGAGGAGGAGTACCTGGCCGACCCGGACGGGGACTACACCCTCTACGTCGAGCGCACGGGCCTCGGTGAGCCGGTGCGGGACGCGACCTTCAGCGCCCGGCTGACGGTGGACTTGAGCCGGATTCAAAAGTTCAAAGTTCAAAGTTCAAAGTTCAAAGTTCAAACCTTGAACCTTGAACCTTCAAACCTTGAACATTTTTCCGCGGTAAAAAAGTTTTTGTCCGCCCTCTCCTTCGAGACCTCCCTGGACGCGGACCGGCGCGTGTTGAGGAGCAAGGGGGTGGGCGGGGGAACAGGCGTGACGCCGTGGGCGCTGGGGAGGTTCTCCGCCGGGGCAGGCGTGGCCTCCGGCAGGCGGAGCCTTCAGCAGGACGCCTACCTCTTCCGCTATGGCCGGAGGCTCTCGGCGCGGGCGCGCTACCGGAGGGACGACTCGATCAGCCGGGACTACTCCTCCGGAGCCCTGCGCAGGTCAGTGGAGCGCTCGCTGCGCCTCCGGGCGCGGCTCCGGCCCGACCTCGACGTGGAGATGGAGGCCTTTGGCCGGGAGCGCAGCGCAGCGGGGTCGGGTCCGGGCTACGACCTGCGGTCCGGGGAGGTCCAGGGCCGGGCGCACTGGCGCGCGGGGGACCTGCTGGCCACGCTGACGCTCTCCGCCGGACAGGACCGGGACCGGCCCAGCGCGACGGCCTCCCGGTTCTTCTCCATCGCCCCGGAGGTCGCCCGCTCGTTCCGGGGGATGGGCCGCCTGCGAGCCGCCGGCGAGTGGACGCGGACCTCGTCCACCGGGGACCTCCCCCTCTACCTGGCCCTGACGCAGGGCCGGAGGCCGGGGGATACGCTCCGGTGGGAGGTGGGCGCGGACGCTCAGGTGGGGCGCTCGGTCACGGCCTCCTGCGCCTACACGGGCCGCCGGCTGCCCGGCCTGCCGGTCATCCATCTCGGACAGGCGGAGGTGCAGGCGTCGTTTTAAAAACAGACAAGCGGCTACGGTTGCAGGACTCGCCCCACCACCGCCTCCAGGGTCTCCACCCCGATCTTCCCCTCCCTCAGTAATATCGGCAGAGGTCCCGACACATCCACCACCGTCGAGGGCCGGTCCTCCGCCGACGGCCCGCCGTCCACGATCAGGTCGATCCCTTCCCCGAAAATCGCCCCCACCTCCGGCGCGGACCGCGCGGGCGGCTGCCCCGACCGGTTGGCGCTCGTGGAGGTGATCGGTCCCCCCACCAGGTCCGTCAGCGCCCGCGCCACCGGGTGGCTCGACACGCGCACCGCGACCGTCTCTCCGCCCCCCAGCAGCGCCCGCGGAAGGCCGGGCGACGCCTTCAGCGCCAGCGTCAGCGGGCCGGGCCAGAACGCCCCCATCAGGCGTCGCGCCGTCTCCGTCACCCCCGACGCCACGCCCGCGAGATCTCGCTCATCCCGGATCAGCAGGATCAGGGCCTTCTCTGCCCCGCGCCCCTTCAGGCCGAACACCCTCCTCACCGCCTCCTCGCAGAGCGGGTCGGCCCCCAGGCCGTAGACCGTCTCCGTGGGATAGGCGATCACCCCCCCCGCCCGGACGGCGTCCGCCGCCGCGCGCAGGGCGTCCGGGTCAGGGCGCGCCGGGTCAACTTTCAGAACAGCGCTCATGTTTTCAAGTATAAGAGAGAAGGGACAAATTGAAAAGCCAAAAAAGATTTGCCAAACCACCGGCAGTGGGCTATACTCTGAATATGGGACGACTTGCGTTTTTTACAATTTGCAATTTGCAATTTGCAATTTGCAATTTGCAATTTCCGGCTTTGGCCTTCGCCGATCCTCCCCTCGTCTCCTCCGTCCGCATCGAGGGGGCGCGTCTGCTCTCCGCCCGCGACCTCCTCAGCAGCTTGGAGACGAGACCCGGCAGGGCCCTGGACAGCCTGGCCCTCCGCCGGGACGTGGACCGCATCCTGGACCGCTGTCGGGCCGCCGGCCTCTACCTGGCCGGAGTCGAATCCCCCGACGTCGTCCTCAAAGGCCGCGGGGCAACGGACAGACAATCCGTTGCAGACGTGGCCTTCCGCCTGTGGGAGGGGCCTCCTGCCCGCGTCCGCCGTCTCGCCGTCTCGGGCCCGGACTCCGCAGGCCTCCTCCCCGCGATGCAGACGAGACCCGGACGCCCCTTTCGCCCCGCCGTCCTGGAGACCGACCTGGAGGCCATCCTCCGCCGCTGTGAAAACGCGGGGCATCCCTTCTGCGCCGTCTACCCGGAGGTCAGCCCCCCCACCCCCCGCGGGGAGGTCGACGTCTCGTTGAGGATCGACCCAGGCCCTGCCGTCCGCGTCGGAGACCTCCGCATCTCCGGGAACAGGGTGACCCGCCTCTCCGTGATCCGGCGGCTGATGGGCCTCAGGGCCGGGGACCCCTACGACCAGCGGCGGGTGGACCGCGCCCGCGAGGCCCTCCTCCGGTCCGGCCTGTTCGACGCCGTGGGAGAGGTGACCCTGAGCCACGACGCCCGGAGCGGGGCCGTCCATCTCGCGGTGCAGATCGTCGAAAGAAAGGCCAGCCGGATCGACGGCGTCCTGGGCTACGCGCCGGGCGGAGAGGGCCAACAGGGCCACGTGGCAGGCGCCCTGGACCTGGACCTGCGCAACCTGGGAGGCGCCGGGCGCAGCGCCTCGGTCCGGTGGGATCGCAGGGGCCCTTCGGCGTCCGACCTGAGTCTCGGCTACGACGAACCCTGGATCGGGCCCACGTCCTTCTCCGGACGCCTTCGATTCGCGCTCCTCCAGCGCCCCGGCTACGCCTCGGCCGACCTTCGGGCCGGCCTGAGTCGGCCCCTCGCCGGCCCCTTCACCGTTGAGGTGGAGTTGGGCTGGGAGCAGGTCTCGCCCGACTCCTCCGGCCTCGGCCTCGTCCCCCGGGGCCGGACCTGGACGGGCGCAGGGGGCCTCTCCGTGGAGACGCGGGACGACCCCGACAACCCCAGGACAGGCGGCGCCCTGCGCGCCTCCCTCTCCCTCGGCCGGGCGGCCCTCGTGGCCCGGCAAGTCAACCGATGGCGGGCCGGGGCCGACGCCGAACGCCTGATCCCGCTCTTCACAGGGCAGACCCTCGCCATAGCCGCGCACGCGCGGAGCGTCCACACCGGCTCCTACCTCCCCCCGCTCAACGAGAAGGTGCGCCTCGGCGGGGCCTCCTCCCTGCGAGGCTACCGGGAGGAGCAGTTTCTGGGCGTCCGGGCCGCGTGGGGGGGCGTGGAATACCGATTCCTGCTCGGACGGCGCTCCCGCATCTTCCTCTTTCTGGACGCCGGCGCGATCTCGGACCGGCAAGCCTCCGGCGCGGGCGCCCTGCGGACCACGCGCCTCAGGATGGGCTACGGCGCAGGCCTGCGCGCCGGGTCGCGCGCGGGGATCGTGGGCCTCGACTTCGGCCTCGGACAGGACGACGGCCTGGCGCAGGGCAAGGTTCACGTGCGGATGATGCGCCGGTTTTGAAATAAACCTTGACGAATTCCCCTTTTCTCGTTATGCTTATGGACCCTTTTCGGGCCTGGGAGAACCCCTTCACGGCCTATCTCGTCTCTATCCACTCCATCCTTTCACGGCCCATCTCGCCTCCATTTCCTTGAGGACAACAGAATGCCAAACGCCCTGCTGGTCTACCCGGAGAACCCGGTTACCTTCTGGAGTTTCAATGAAGCCCTGAAGATGGTGGGCAAAAAGTCGGCCTTTCCTCCGCTGGGGCTGCTGACCATCGCCGGCATGATGCCCGAGGGCTACGCGCTCCGCCTGGTGGACATGAACGTGACCCCCCTCCGGGAGGAGGACCTCGACTGGGCCGACATCGTGATCACCTCCTCGATGATCATTCACTGGTCCTCCCTCGAACGGGTGATCGCCCGATGCAATGCCCGTGGCGTGCCCGTCCTGAACGGCGGCCCGCTCCCCACCCAGTATTATGAGGACCTCGAAGGAGAGGCGGTCTTCTACCTGGGGGAGGCGGAGAACGGGTTCCTGGACATCGTGGAGCGGATGATCGTTGCCCCCGGCTCCGTGAAGCGGGAAGTCGTGGACCGCCGGGACAGTTTCCAGGATCTGGTCAAGACGCCGCTGCCCCGCTGGGACCTGGTCGATTTTGAGTCTTACCAAAACATGGTCGTCCAGATGACGCGGGGCTGTCCCGAGAGCTGCACGTTCTGCAACATCCCGTTTCTCTACGGCAAGACGACCCGCATCAAGTCCAAGAGCCGAATGATCCAGGAACTCGACGCCCTCTACGACGCCGGGTGGCGTGGGTCCGTGATGGCCGTGGACGACAACCTGGTGGGCAACCGGGAGGCCATCCGCGTCGCGCTGGAGCAGGAGGTGATCCCCTGGCAGAAGGAGCGGAACTATCCTTTTCAGTTCTTCACTCAGGCGAGCATCCGCGTGAGCGACGACCCGGCCCTGCTGGAGGCAATGCACCAGGCGGGATTCGATGAGGTCTTCGTCGGCATCGAGTCCCCGGTGGAGGAGAGCCTCAAGTTCATGGGGGCGCAGAAGAACCTGCAGGGGAACACACCTTTGCTCGACAAGGTCAGAATTTTGCAGCGCTACGGGTTTGAAGTCATGGCCGGTTTCATCGTCGGGCTGGACACGGACCCGGACGACATCGCCGAACGGATGATCGCGTTCATCCAGGAGGCGGGCATTCCGGTGGCCATGGTGGGTATCCTCAGCGTGCTGCGGGATACGCCGGATCACAAGCGCTTCAGCCGGGCCGGACGCCTGGTCGAGGGAATGAAATATTCGTACACGAATCAGGGGGTTTTTAGTCGGGAGTTGAGTTACGTCCCGGCGATTCCTCCCGAGGAACTTTTCGACCGGCACCGAAAAATCGTGGAGACCATTAACAGCCCCAGGATTTTCTTTGAGCGTTGTCTGACCCACCTTGGACACCGGGGGCGTCGGCCTCTCAGCAGGGTACCTCTCCAAATGACAGAGATCAAGGGCTTTTTCCGCTCTCTCTGGAAACAGGGATTCGCAGGTAGTTATAGATGGGACTACTGGAGGTTCCTCGGCAGGGCGTTGCTCCGTCATCCCCGGAACTTTCCCGACGCCGTGCGCCTGGCGGTGCAGGGCCACCACCTGATTCTCACGACCCAGCAGGCGCTGCAGGTGGACGAGATGAAGACCTTCTTCTCGGAGGCGGTGGACCGGCTGGAACAGTACTGCCAGGGCTACCGGGAGGCGTTTCATCGGAACGTGGAGGGCTATGCGAGCACGCTCATGCAGACCCTTCAGGATCGGTTCGCGCACTACCAGGACGAGCGGCGGACGCTGCAACACAACGCCGAAGTGCTTCTTATGGCGGCCCAGGAGCAGTATGCGGCGCTCAGGGAGGAGTTCCGACATCAGGTTCACGAGCACCTGGAGAAGTTCCAGCAGGAGGTCGAGCGGATCCTCGCCACCTATGCGGGGGGTATGACGCCTCTGCCTCAGGGGGCGTAGGGAGCAAACGCCAGGCGGAATGGAAAAGAACCAGGGGCGGCCCGATGGGCCGCCCCTTCTGTTTTCATCCTGCTCATCCTGCGCATCCTTGTCTATTTTTTATCCCGTAAAGAATAGATCCCGTAGCCCATCAACAGAGTCGCGAGCAGCCCGTAGACCCCCGCCGGCATCGCCGGGATGGAGGTGATGGGCGCAGAACCGCCACCGCCACCGCCACCGCCGCCGGCGGCCACGATGACGACCCGGTTCGCATCCGCGGCCACGATGGCGCTCCCGACCTGGTAGTTCGAGGCCGGTCCTCCCCCGAAGTCCCGGATGTCGACATTGACGCCCGCAGTCCCTAACCTGAAGGCGTGTCCGGCCGTGGCGCCCGCCGCGATCACCGCCGTGATGATGAAGTAGACCTCGTTGGGGCCGTCGTCGATCTCCGGGATACCCCTGTCCCCCGCTGGCACCCCGGATATGTCGAGCAGGGTCGCGGCCCCGATGCCCACCGGCGTCGTCGAGGTCATGAACGTGTCCCCCGCGTCGAAATTCGCGTCATTGCTCCGATACAGCCTCAACTCCGTGAAGTCCCCCGCGACCAGCCCCGTGGGGGCGCTCAGGTCCGACACGGTCACGTCGATGCCGGCCGGGCCGGGCACCGGGCCGAGCTGGGACTTGCGCGCGTTGTCGAAGAAGTCCCTCAGGTGCGCGTGGTAGATCTTGACCTCGGAGCCGGGCGTCACGTTCGTCACCCCGGCCAGCCCCTGCGCGGCCGTCAACTCAAACGTCTGCTGCTGGGCGTGCGCAACGTCGAATCCCAGGGCCAACAAAAAGAGGGCTATGAAGACGATACCTCTTCTCATAGCCCTCCTCGAAGGGAATGAGACCGCCGCTCAAGGGGTCGAGCCGGCGACCGCCACCCCCTTTGCGTTTGCGCCGGAGGAGACGGCGTCCTCCGGGACTGTGGGCGGGCCGAGGGCGACCGCCGCTTCGCGCGGAGCAGACCGCGCCCCTTCAGAAAGGCCAGCGTCCCCGCCAGGAACGGCAGCCCCTCCCATCCAAAAGCCCCCCACAGCACGTAGACCTTGCCGCAGACCAGCGCCGCATGATGAGGCGCGGCGGCGTTGACCCTGCTGAGAAGCCGGGGGGACGGCGCAGCGCCGGAGAGGGAGTTCCAGATCGTGACGTAGGAGAGGAGATAGAGGCAGAGGAGATGAGAGGCGAACAGGGCCAGGAGGGCCGCGCCCAGGGCCCTCCGCCGGCCCCTCAGCCCCCCCGGCAACGCCGCAAACACGGCCATCGTCACCAGGACGTTGAGGGAGATCGCGCCGAAATCCCTCACCTCGCACCGGAGCGCCTCGGGCCAGAGGTGGTAGACGAGACAGACCCCGTCCCCCACCTCCACGCTGACGCAGGGCTGCAGAAAGGCGAAGAAGACGTTGGCCGCAGACCCCAGGAGCGGCCCGTAGACCCACGTGAAGGGCGGCCAGAGCGCCAGCAGGAGCGCCAGGGAGAGCGCGAACTTAAGCAGGAAGGGAGCGGCTCGTTTGAGGTCGGACGGTCTCATCAACCCACCAGATCCAGAGGAACAGCGCGACCCCCACCCCGACCATGACCATGATATATCTGTGAAACAGGGGGATATAATCGGGCGCAGTGGCGGCGACAAACCCCATGAGCGCCAGACGCATCGTCCCGAATACAAAAAAGACCGGGATGCCCACCAGGAGCCCCCGGAACTTTTGGCCCGGCGAAGAGGGGTAGGCCAGCACCCCCGCCACGAAGATCAGACAGGTAAATACTCCTGTACAACTATGGGTAATTCTATAAGTTATAGCCTGAAAAAGGAGGTCGCAGAAACCCTCGGAGAGGTTTGCAAAGCTGAGGGTGGCCTCCACGCCCAGATGTTTTAGCAAAAAAAAGGCCACGATGGAGGTCGGCCTCAGATAGAGCCGGGCGAAGGCCCCGTCGAAACTCTCAAAGATCAACGCCAGCGCCGCCAGATAGCCCACGAACGCCAGGCCGAACCTCACGGCCTTCCGGTTGCGGCTGAGGACCGCCCTGAGCATACCGTCTCCCGCTGAAACAGACCCCTGCGTCCACCCCTCGCGCCCATCCTGAAATATCGGAACTTATTGAATTTCCTTGAGCATATATTTTTGCGGAGGTCTTCAAACCCGCCCCTGCGAGGCCCTCTCCCGGATCTTTTCAGCCAGCCTCGTGTAGCGCTCCGCCACCCGGTTGTTCTTGACCGCGATGGCCAGCGCCTTTTTCGTGCCCACGAGCACGACCAGCTTGCGGGCGCGGGTGACGCCCGTGTAGAGGAGGTTGCGCTGGAGCATCGTGTAGTGCTGCGTGGTCACGGGCATGACCACGGCCTTGTACTCCGACCCCTGGCTCTTGTGGCAGCTCACGGCATACGCCAGGACGAGTTCGTCCAGGTCCGCGAAATCGTACACCACCCGGTGCGGAAAGCCGACCTCCACCACCTGGTCCTCGGCGTCGACCCTGGAGACGATCCCCACGTCCCCGTTGAACACCTCCCGGTCGTAGTCGTTCCGCACCTGCATCACCTTGTCCCCCACGCGGAACGTCACCTCCCCCCGCCGGATGGAGGGGCCGAAGGGATTGAGCGCCTCCTGCAGGACGGCGTTGAGGCGCGTGGCCCCCGTCTCCCCCCGGTACATCGGCGACAGGACCTGAATGTCCTGGATGGGGTCAAACCCGTAGGTCCTCGGAAGCCGCGCGGAGCAGAGGCCCTTGATCGTCTCCACGACCTGCGCGGGGTCCTCCTCCTCGATGAAGAAGAAGTCCGCGTCCCTCTGCGGGCGCCCCTCCGGCATCTCCCCCCGGTTGATCCGGTGAGCGTTCATGATGATCCGGCTCTGCTGCGCCTGCCGGAAGATCTCGTCCAGCACGACCACCGGGGCGGCCCCGGAGGAGATGATGTCCCGCAGACAGTTGCCGGGGCCTACGGAGGGGAGCTGATCCACGTCGCCCACCAGAACCACCGTGGCCGTGAGCGGCGCGGCGCGCAGAAGACTGTTCAGGAGGACGATGTCGATCATCGAGACCTCGTCCACGATCAGGGCGTCCAGGTCGAGGGGGTGGTCCGCGTCGTGGTCAAAGGCCATGCGCTGCGGGTTGAACTTCAGGAGACGGTGGATCGTCTTCGCCTCGCGGCCCGTCGCCTCCGACATCCGCTTGGCCGCCCGCCCCGTCGGCGCGGCCAGCCCCACGCGCCTGCGCCGGCGCTCGAACAGCGCCAGCGCGCCGAGGATCGTCGTCGTCTTCCCCGTGCCCGGCCCCCCCGTGACCACCAGCAGGCCGTGCAGAAGCGCCTTCTTCAGCGCCTCCTTCTGCCGGCCCGTGAACTGGATGGAGGTCCGCTTCTCCACCGCCGCGATCTCCGCGTCCAGGTCTCCGGTCTCGATCCGGGAGATGCACGAAAGCTGGTGGATGCGCGTGGCCGCCCCCTGCTCCGCGTGGCGCAGAGGGGGGATGTAGACCCGATCCTCCTCCACGACGACCCCCTCTTCGTCCTTCAGCCTCTCCAGGCACGGCGGCACGAGGTCGGCCTCCACCCCTAAGTCCTCCGCGCACCGGCGCACCAGCTCCGGGACGGGCAGGAAGACGTGCCCCTCGTTGTCCGCGGCCATCCCCAGGACGTAGCGGATGCCCGCCCGGATGCGGCTCTCCGCGCGGGGCTCCACGCCTAACTTCTGCGCGATCCGGTCGGCGGTGCGGAACCCGATCCCCCAGATGTCGTCGGCCAGGCGGTAGGGGTTCTCCCGGACGAGGGGGATGGAGGTGTTGCCGTAGCGCTTCCAGATCTTCACGGCGTAGCCCGTGCTCACGTCGTGCGACTGGAGGAAGAGCATGACCTCCTTGACCTCCCGCTGCGCCTCCCACGCCCCCCGGATCATCTCCGCGCGCTTCGGGCCGAGCCCTTCCACCTCCGTCAGTCGCTCCGGGGCCTTCTCGATGACGTCGAGGGCCTCCGCCCCGAAGTGGTCCACGATCCGCCCGGCCATCACCGGCCCGATCCCCCTGATCAGGCCGGAGCCCAGGTACTTCCGGACCCCCTCCACCGTGGAGGGGTAGACCGTGCGATAGCCCGTCACCCGGAACTGCCGGCCGTACTGCGCGTGGGTCGACCACTCCCCCTCCACCACGAGGTGCTCGCCGGGGCTGACGGAGGCCATCGGGCCGACGACCGTGACTAAGTCGTCGCCGCTCCCCCCCTCCGGCTGGAGACGGGCCACGGTGTAGCCCGTCTCCTCGCTCCGGTAAGTGATGCGCTCCACCACGCCTTGCAGAGTCTCCATGACCAGGCATCCGCCTAAAAAGAAGCCCGCAGATCAAGGGCGACCTGCGGGCTTTCGAACGTCTTCACATCGCTCTGCTACTTGGTGGTCGCTTCAGCCGGGACCACGCTGGCCATCACGCCCTTCGCCTCGGCCTTCTTCCTGGCATCCTTCTTGACCCCCTTCCCGCCCTTCTCCATCGGGCAGGCCCCGCTCCCGGACCACGCCTCCGGCGGGCAGTCCTCTTTGGCGGAGACAACGGCAGTCCTGGTGGCCTGAGACTTCATGTAGGGGCACGCATCCGCATCCGTCATGACGGCATTCTTGGCCTTCGCGTCACAGGTCCCGGAGGCCATTGCGGCAGTCGTGGCCTTCGCGCTACAGGAGCCCCCCGTCGAGGTCATGACGGCATTCTTGGCCTTCGCGTCACAGGTCCCGGAGGCCATCGCAGCGGTCGTGGCCTTCGATTCGCAGCAGTCGTCCGCCTTCGCATCCGTCTCGGTCACGGCCGCGTTCCGGGCCTTCGCGTCGGCCCCGTTCCTGGAGGCCATCGCCGAGGCGTGTATCTTTTCGCAGGTCGTCGCGCCGTTGCTCGTCATCGCCGTGTTCTTGGCCTTCGCCTTTGCGTCGCACGCCCCCAGGGCCTTCGCCCCGGCGATGTAAGCCCCGACCCCCACGGCCAGGACCACGGCGGCGATGCCCGCGACCTTCCTGGTTTTTCCTCTGATCATACCTGCTCCTTCCTTTTGAGACGAGGTTGAGCCCGCCGAGGTTTTATACGATCTTGGACGGAAACCTCGGGGCGATTTTTGACTTTACCATTTCCCCTGAATGATCGTGAAACGTCACGCCTCCCCTCTCATCACAAACCCAGACCTCCTTTGCCCCCTTCGCCAGATACAGCGTGATCTTCTGCTGAATCTCCTCACCGGAGTTGGACGGCGAGACGATCTCGACGCAGATGTCTGGAGCCTGCGTATACGGCGTCTGATATTCGTGCTTCCGGATGAAGCTTTCAGATGCCCACGCCACGTCCGCCACCTTCACCCCGTCGAGCGTGTCGATGGAACACTCCGAGATGACGGACCCCGACTTCACCGTCCGGTTCAACAGGGCCGAGATTCTGGACTGAAACATCCCGTGCCGGTTGGTCGCCGGACTCATGACGATCTGTCCCCCGGCGTTAAGTTCAATCTTGTAGGGCAAATCCTGGAGGGACCTGTCTTTCAGGACATCCACCCATTTCATTCTTCGACCTTTTCCTTCCCCCTGACTGCCCCTGTTTCAGTCGGTCTTCGCACTGTTTCAACCTAAGTATAACCGATTTTATCAGGAATGTCAAGGCGATCCGCCGGATAAATAGTCGTTGACACGGTCGCGATAAAACCGTAATTTTATGAACCTTAAAAGCATGACCATGTCTTTCTCCCCTCCGGTCACAAACAGGAGTCTCTTATGGCGACAGCGAAAACGCCCCCCCTCTCTTCCGACCCGAAGCGCGCCGGGGTGGGCGACGGTTCGACCTCTCAACTCCCCAAACGCGGGGCCGACATCCTGGTCGAGGCCCTGGTCCGGGAGGGGGTGGAGGTCATCTTCGGGTACCCCGGCGGGGCCAGCATGGAGATCCATCAGGCCCTCACCCGGTCGCACGTCCGCGTCATCCTCGCCCGGCACGAGCAGGGGGAGGTCTTCTCCGCCGAGGGCTACGCCAAGGCGTCGGGGAAGGTGGGCGTCTGCGTGGCCACGTCCGGGCCGGGGGCGACCAACCTGGTGACGGGCATCGCCGACGCCAAGATGGACTCCGTGCCCATCGTCTGCGTCACCGGCCAGGTCCCCACGAGCGTCATCGGGAAGGACGCCTTTCAGGAGACCCCCATCGTCGAGATCACCCGGCAGATCACGAAGCACAGCTACCTGGTGGACCGGATCGAGGACCTCCCGCGCGTC
>CAYRZX010000153.1:0-15313 GCA_964428665.1 uncultured Gemmatimonas sp. | reverse complement strand
CGCTGTCTGACAATTATAGCCTGCAATCGGACCTCTGTCAAGGGATTATTTGCCCTGCGGAGGGTTGGGATGGTCTGCGGAATTGGCTGTTGACAAGCCCGAAGGAATATGATAGATTAATTATTTCAAATGAGATACAACTCTGTATGGCAGGGCCGCGTTTTCACGGCGCAGGGGGCGCAGAAGGGCAACCATGATCGCCAGCATGACAGGTTTTGGGAAGGGGGAGGCATCGGATGGCCAGAGGCGGGCCGTGGTGGAGGTCCGGACGGTCAACAGCCGATATTGCGACGTGGCCCCCCGGATGCCTCAGTCCCTGTCGGGCCTGGAGTCTCGCCTGAAGGAGGTCGTGCAGGCGGCCATCTCGCGGGGGCGCATTGAGGTGACGGTCTTGCTGGAGGGGGCGGGCGCCAACGGCGGCGCGCCGGTCCTGAACCTGGACGTGGCCAGGGGCTACTGGGAAGGGCTGTCCCGCCTGAGGGAGGCCCTCGGGATCGAGGGGGCGGTCGATCTCCAGACGGTGGCCGGCCTGCCGGACGTGTTTCGCTACGCCCCGGATGGCGTCGATCTGGAGGCGGCCTGGGCGTTGATCGAACCGGCGGCCTCCGCCGCGCTGGGGCAGTGTAACCGCATGCGACGGGCCGAAGGGGACCTCCTCCGCCGGGACTTTGAGGCCCGCATCAGGGCGCTGGAAGCGCTGCTGCGAGAGGTGGAGGTCCTCGCCCCAGGCCGGGTGACGGCGGCGCGGGACCGCCTCCGGGAGCGGCTGGCGCAGCTCCTGTCGAACGAGATCGACCCGGACCGCCTGGCCGCCGAGGTCGCCATCCTGGCCGACCGGATGGACATCACCGAGGAGTGCGTCCGGTTCCACAGCCACAACGAGCAGTTCCTCCGTTCGCTGGAGCGGGACGAGCCTGTCGGGCGGAGGCTGAACTTCCTCCTTCAAGAGATGGGGCGGGAGGCCAACACCATCGGGTCGAAGGCCAACGACGCGGCCATCGCCCACCTCGTGGTGGAGATGAAGGAGGAGATCGAGCGCCTGCGCGAGCAGGCGCAGAACGTGGAATGACCCGTGCTGCGCCGAAGAGGATTTACGCTGATCGTGTCGGGCCCGTCGGGGGCCGGAAAGTCTTCCCTCTGTCGCGCCGTCGTCGCGGGGGACGCGAGCGTCGGGATGTGCGTGACGACCACGACGCGCCCTCCCCGTCCCGACGAGGTGGAGGGGCGGGATCGTTTTTTCCTGAGCGAGGAGGCGTTCCGGGATGGCGTCCGGCAGGGCCTGTTCGCAGAGTGGGCCCAGGTGCACGGATTCCTCTACGGGACGACGTGGGAGGCCTTCCGCGCCGTTCGGTCGTGCCACGATGTGGTGATCTTAGACGTGGACGTGCAGGGCGCTCAACACTGGAGGGGACAGCTCAAGGAGGCGTGCGTGACCGTCTTCGTGGCCCCTCCCTCTCTGGCGGCGCTGAAGCGGCGGCTGGCCGACCGGGGCGCCGACCCCGCGGAGGACCTGGGGAGGCGCATCAAGAACGCCAGGGAGGAGCTGACGCACGCCAGGTCGTATGACTACCTGATCGTCAATGACCGGATCGACGAGGCCGTGGACGCCCTGCGGGCCGTCGTGGCATCGGAGCGCTGCCGGGGCGTCCGGTACGAGGGGGATATCGTCAAGGAGATTATGAACGATGAATGATGAACGATGAACGAAGAGCAAAAACGGTTATGCTTTTACTTCATCGTTCATCGTTCTGACTTCATCGTTTTAAAGGAGCCACGCATGGTTGAGATTTTTTTCTGGGAAGATCTGGAGCGCCAGGAGGTCAACCCTTATGAGGCCGTGATCGCGGCTGCGCGGGAGGCCAGGCGGATCAATTTCATGAGGCGGGAGAAGGGCATAGAGGTTCAGGAGAAACCGACGACGGTGGCGCTGAGAAGGGTGACGGGCGGTCGGGTGAAGGTCGCCTATCTGTCCTCCAAAGAGATCGCCGTTCTGGAAGAGACGCATGCCAGCGAATCTAAGTCTGACGGAAAAAAAGATTCTTCTGGGGGTGACCGGGGGGATCGCGGCGTATAAGTCGGTCGAACTCCTCCGCCGGCTGAAGCAGATGGGGGCCGACGTGAGGGTCGTGATGACGGCCTCGGCGCGCGAGTTCGTGGGGGCCCTGACGTTCGAGGCGCTCTCCGGGCATCCCGTGCAGACCGAGATGTTCTCGAAGGAGGCGGGCTCGCAGATCCCTCACATCGCCCTGGCCCACTGGCCCGACCTGGTGGTGATCGCCCCGGCCACGGCCAACACCGTCGGCAGGGTCGCGGCCGGGCTGGCCGACGACCTGCTGTCCGCCGTGGTCATGGCCTCCGCCGCCCCGGTGCTGCTGGCCCCGGCGATGGAGACGAACATGTACCGGAACCCCATCGTGACGGAGAATCTGGACCGCCTGCGGGGCCTGGGCTACCGGACCGTGGGGCCGGGCACGGGCTTCCTGGCCTCGGGGGGCGAGGGGATCGGCCGGATGTCGGAGCCGGAGGAGATCGCGGACGCTATCGTGGATGCGCTGACCTCCACGACGGAGTTTGCGGGGCGGCGCTTTGTGGTGACGGCCGGGCGCACGGAGGAGGACATCGACCCGGTGCGGTTCCTGACGAACCGCTCCACGGGGAAGATGGGCTACGCCGTGGCGGAACGCGCCCGGAGACGGGGGGCGGGGGTGACGCTGGTGTCGGGGCCGGGCGAACTCTCGCCGCCGGCGGGGGTGGAGGTCGTGAAGGTCCGATCGGTGGCGCAGATGCGGGAGGCCGTCGTGGGGGCGTTCCGGGAGACGGACGTCCTGGTGATGGCCGCGGCGGTCCTGGACTTCCGGGCCAGACGGGTCGCGGCCTCCAAGATCAAGAAGACCGGGGCAGGGCTGACGCTGGAGCTGGAGCCGACGGGGGACTTTCTGGAGGAGCTGGGAAGGGTCAAAGAGGACAAGATTCTGGTCGGCTTTGCGATGGAGACGGAGAACGGCGTGGCCAACGCCCGGAAGAAGCTGGAGTCGAAGAACCTGGACCTGATCGTCCTGAACGACCTGACCGTGGAGGGGGCGGGCTTCGGGGTGGACACGAACGTGGTGACGCTGATCGACCGGGACGGATCGGCCCAGGGCCTGCCGAAGATGTCCAAGCAGGAGGTGGCTGACCGGATTCTGGACCGGGTGAGGGAGAAGCTGAAAGGAAAGTGACCCCCCCTTCCACCCCCGTGACCCCCTCCCTCCCCCCACAAGTGGGGGAGGGAGGGGGTGCTCAGGGCTTTGCCGCCTAGGATGGGGGAGGGTGGGGGGCGAATTGATCTTATGGACGACCTTCGCCAGGACATCCTGGAGACGCTCTCGATGGCCCGACGCTACGTGCGCCAGCGGGCCGAGATGGGGGAGCGGGAGTTCCGCGTCAGGGCCTCCGGCCGCCTCGCGGGGGGGGGCTCGTCGGACGCCGGGCTGCGGGTCTTCGGCGAGTCGATCGCGGACTGCGAGAAGTGTCGGCTGGCCCAGGGGCGCACGCGCGTGGTGTTCGGGTCGGGGGACCCGGAGGCGGGCCTGATGTTCATCGGCGAGGGGCCGGGCAGGGACGAGGACGAGCGCGGGGAGCCGTTCGTGGGGGCGGCGGGGCAGCTCCTGACCCGGATCATCGAGGCGGCGAAGCTCCGGCGGGAGGACGTGTACATCGCCAACATCGTCAAGTGCCGTCCGCCCAACAACCGGGACCCGATGCCCGACGAGATCGCCACCTGCCTCCCCTATCTCCAGCGCCAGATTGAGATCGTGAAACCCAAGGTGATCTGCGCCCTGGGCAAGGTGGCGGCGCAGACGCTCCTTCAGTCCGACGAGCCGATCGGGAAGCTCCGGGGGCGCGTCCATCGCTACGGGGACATCAAGCTGATCGCGACCTACCATCCGGCGGCCCTCCTGCGCAACGCGGCGCTCAAGCGCCCGACGTGGGAGGATATGAAGCTGGTGAGGAGAGAGTACGACGGGGTGGAGTTGTAAAGTTCGGAAATGGCCATGGCAGTTGAACGCACAGTTTCTACGGATCGCCTCCCGCCGCAGGCCGTTGACGTCGAGCGGGCCGTGCTGAGCGCCATGCTCATCGACCCCGGCGCGGTGGGCGCGGTGGTGGAGGTCCTGAACGAGGCCGCCTTCTACCACACGGCGCACCGGAAGATCTACGCCGCCGTGATCTCCCTCTACGAGAAGGGGCAGCCGGTGGACCAGATCACGGTCGTGCAGGAGCTCGCGCGGCGCCAGCAGCTCGAGGAGGTGGGCGGGGCCGTGGCCGTGGCGCAGCTGGCCGGGGAGGTGGGGACCTCGGCCAACGCCGAGTACCACGCCAGGATCGTGCAGGAGAAGGCCCTGCGGAGGGAGATGATCAACATCTCGTCGCAGGTCGCGACGGAGTGCTACGCGGAGACGGAGGACGCCTTCCAGCTCTTAGAGCGGGCCGAGCAGCGGTTCTTCGGCCTGTCGCAGGGGTCCATCCAGAGGGGATTCAAGCCTCTGGAGGGCATCCTTCACGAGACGTTTGAGCTGGTCGAGCGGGCGCACAAGCGGGCCGGGGCGCTGTCCGGGCTGACGACGGGCTACCGGGAGCTGGACGAGAAGACGGCGGGGTTGCAGTCCTCAGACCTGATCATCGTGGCGGGCCGGCCCAGCATGGGCAAGACGGCCTTCGGCCTGTGCATCGCCCGCAACGTGGCGGTGAAGGAGAAGGTGCCGGTGGGCGTCTTCTCGCTGGAGATGTCGGAGCAGCAGATCGCGCAGCGGCTGCTGTGCGCGGAGTCCCGCGTGGACTCGCATCGCCTGCGGACCGGGCGGCTGTCGGACGAGGAGTGGATGCGCCTGGCGGCGTGGAGTAGCAAGCTGGTGGAGGCCCCGATCTTCATCGACGACACGCCGGGCATCAGCGTCCTGGAGATGCGGGCGAAGGCGCGTCGGCTGAAGGCCGAGCACGGCGTGGGGCTGATCATCGTGGACTATCTCCAGCTCGTCACGACGCACGAGCGGATCGACAACCGGGAGCAGGAGATCGCCAGGATCTCCCGGTCGCTCAAGGCGCTGTCCAAAGAGCTGAACATCCCGCTGATCGCCTGCGCGCAGCTCTCCCGCGCCGTGGAGACGCGGGGCGGGGACAAGCGCCCCATCCTGAGCGACCTGAGGGAGAGCGGATGCCTGGCCGGCGAATCGCTGGTTGTCATGGCTGACACCGGCATGCGTGTTCCGATTCGTCATCTTGTTGGCAAAAAAGGTTTCAAGGTGTGGGCGCTCAATGAAGAGACCTTGAGGCTGGAGGCGGCGGAAGTGACCCATGCCTTTTGCACCGGAACAAAACCCGTTTATCGCCTGGAGACAGGATTAGGTCGGACAATCCGGGCCACCGGGAACCATAAATTCCGGACCCTGCAAGGCTGGAAGAGGTTCGATGAGTTGAGTCCGGGCGAGCGTATTGCATTGCCGCGCACTATTCCATCGGGAGACGACAAGGGTCTATCCGATGCAGAGGCTGCCTTGCTCGGCCATCTGATCGGCGACGGCTGTACCCTGCCGCGTCATGCGATCCAGTATACAACGCGCGAGATCGATCTGGCAAAGCTTGTGGTGAGGCTTGCTGAACAGGTTTATGGTTCAAAGATTCAACCGCGGGTGCGACAAGAGCGCCGATGGTACCAAGTCTATCTGTCTGCTGCGGAGCATCTGACACACAGAGTTCGGAATCCGGTGGCAGCGTGGCTCACCCAGCTGAGTATCTTTGGTTTGCGGTCTTATGAGAAGAGAGTCCCTGATGCGCTGTTCTCGCAACCTGCTGCGACCGTTGCCGTTTTCCTGCGTCATCTCTGGGCTACTGATGGGTGCATTCGTCCCCCCCGCAATGGCCGTGGCCATCCGGCCATTTACTATGCCACATCGAGCGAACGGCTGGCGCACGACGTACAATCGCTGCTTCTCCGACTGGGCATCAATGCTGTGATTTCATCACGGGATCAGGCAGAAAAGGGCCGAACACAGTATCATGTGATGGTCATGGGGCGCACAGACATTCTATCCTTCGCCGATAAGGTCGGAGCAGCTGGCGTCTATAAAACGGAGGCTTTGGTCCGGTCTCGGGAGTGGTGTGAGCGTAGAGCCGCTAACACGAACCGAGACGTCATACCCAGTGAAGTCTGGCGCTCCTTCGCCGTGCCTGCAATGCGACGCAATGGGATCACGACCCGGCAGATGCAGTCAGCGCTGGGATCAGCATATAGTGGTACGAGCTTGTACAAACAGAACATCAGCCGGGCGCGTGCACAGAGGCTCAGCGTGGCTGTTGGTGGTGACTCTCAGATTGCGTATCTCGCCTCCAGCGACATCTATTGGGACGAGGTTTGGAAGGTTGAGCCTGCAGGCGAGGAAGAGGTATTCGACCTCACAGTTCCGAGCCACAGTAACTTTCTGGCAAATGACATCGTGGTGCATAACAGCATCGAGCAGGACGCGGATGTCGTCATGTTCCTCTACCGGCCTGAAGTTTATGGAATAAAGGATGACCAGGACCAGGTTCAGGAGGGGGTGGCGGAGGTGATCATCGGCAAGCAGCGCAACGGGCCTCTGGGGACCGTCACCCTGACCTGGCTTGCCGAGTACGGGCGTTTTGAAGAGCCGGAGATGTACCGGGAGGAGCCGTTCTAGCGCAGGGGCCGTCGCCGCGCCCACCATTTACCGACGTGAAACGATCTTCCATCTACGTCTGTCAGACGTGCGGGGCGGAGGCGTCCAGGTGGTTCGGGCGCTGTCCGGGGTGCGGGGCGTGGAACACGTGCGTCGAGGAGGCGGCCCGGCCCACGGCGCGACGCTCGAAGGCCGGGGGCCGGGCGCGCAGCCTGCCGACGCCGATCACGGCCGTGGCCGGGCCTGTGGAGGCGCGGCAGTTGACGGGGATCGGGGAGTTCGACCGGGCGCTGGGCGGGGGCATCGTGGAGGGGTCGGCCACGCTGGTGGGCGGGGACCCCGGCATCGGAAAGTCCACGCTGCTGCTGCAGGCGTCGGCGGGCGTGGCGCTGTCGGGGGGCCGGGTCCTCTACGTGTCGGCGGAGGAGTCCCTCGGGCAGACGAAGATGCGGGCGCAGCGGGTCGGGGCCCTGTCCGAGGACCTGCTCGTCGCCTCTGAGACGGACGTGGAGGCCGTCTGCGAGCAGATCGCCGAGGTTCGTCCGGCCCTGGTGGTGGTGGATTCGATCCAGACGCTCTACCGGCCCGACCTGGAGAGCGCGCCGGGGAGCGTGAGCCAGGTGCGGGAGTGCGCGTCCCGCCTGGTCTCCCTGGCCAAGGCCACGGGCGCGGCGGTCTTTCTGATCGGCCACGTGACGAAGGAGGGGTCGGTGGCCGGTCCCCGGACGCTGGAGCACCTCGTGGACACGGTGCTCTATCTGGAGGGGGAGCGGCACGGGGCGTTTCGCATCCTGCGGGCGGCGAAGAACCGGTTCGGCTCGACGAATGAGATCGGCATCTTCGAGATGCAGGAGAAGGGGCTGACGGAGGTCCGGAACCCCTCCCGGCTGTTTCTTCCGGGCCGGACGGGGGACGGGTCGGGGTCCGTGGTGGTCTGCAGCGTGGAGGGGACCCGCCCCCTTCTGGTGGAGCTTCAGGCGCTGGTGGCGCGGACCGCGTTCGGCTATCCGCAGCGGGTGACCACGGGGATCGACGGGCGCCGGCTGGCCATTCTGGTGGCCGTGCTGGAGAAGCGGTCGGGCCTGGACCTGAGCGCGCAGGACATCTTTCTGAACGCCGCCGGCGGGGTGCGCCTGGACGAGCCGGCCGTGGACTTAGGCGTGGCCCTGGCGGTCGTCTCCAGCTTCCGGGACCGCCCGGTGGACAGGGGATTGGTGGCCATCGGGGAGGTCGGATTGGGGGGGGAGGTCCGGCCCGTGGGACAGGTGGACCGCCGGGTCGCGGAGGCGCATCAGCTCGGTTTCACCCGGTGCCTCGTGGCCAAGGAGAACCTCCGGGGGCTCAAGGCCCCGCCCGGCGTGGAGGTGGTGGGCGTGGCCCAGATCGACGCGGCGCAGGAGGTCGTGTTCGGGTGAGGAAAAATGAACCGCAGAGAACGCAGAGGACGCAAAGGAAGAGAAGGGTATGGATCGCAGATACGTTGAACACCTTTCCAAGATGCTCTCGCTGATGCTCCGGCACCGCCCGGAGGAGTTCGGGGTGGAGGTGGACCGGTACGGGTATGCGGACCTGAACGACGTGCTCGCGGCCCTTCAGGAGCGGACGCCGTCCGTGACGATGGAGGATATCGACCATCTCGTCTACGAGGCCGAGAAGCAGCGGTTTGAGATCGCCAACGGCAGGATTCGCGCCCGGTACGGCCATAGCATCCCCATCGAGATCGACCGGGCGCCGGTCGAGCCGCCGGAGTTCCTGTATCAGGAGGTATCCGCGGGGGACCTGGAGTTTGTGAGGCGGGAGGGGCTGGTTCCCCAGGACCGGCAGTACGTCCACCTCTCGTTCGACCCGCACCGGGAGGGCCGGCAGGGAAGGCGGAGAGGCCCGGAGGTCGTGGTCCGGGTGAGGGCGCGGGAGGCGCACGCCGCCGGGGTGGCCTTCTACGATTGCGGCCCCACGATGCTGACGGAGAGGGTGCCGGTGGACTTCTTAGACATACCCGAAGCCCCCCCTCCTGCCCAGGCCCAGCCTTTCCGCGCCTTCGAGGCCCCTTCCGCCCCTGCCCCGGGGACGCCCCCCGACGCCCCCAAGCCTCCGGTCACCTACGGCCGGGTGCGGAAGACGATCCCCAGGCGATAGACCCAGAATGGGAGAGTGGGGGAAGAGGAAAGCGAAAGGGAGAGTGGGAGAAAGGGAGAGTGGGAGAAGATTCTTTCTCCCTTTCGTTTTTTGCTCTTTCTCCCTTTCTCCCTTTCGTTTTTCGCTTTTTCCCCTCTTCCCCGTTTCACCATTTCCCCGTTTCTCCCTTTCGTGCTTGATGGGGGTATGATGTGAGTGAGGGCATCTCCCGTCGAAGGTTTCTGGGCATGGGGCTGGCGGGCGCGGCGGCGCTGGCCGCGCCGGGACGCCTCCGGGGCGAGGAGGGGAGCGCGGCCGGGGAGCGCAGGATGCGGCTGCGCGAGCTGGGCCTTGCGCCGGGGACGATGCCCACAGGGCGGTTCAACGCCATCACGGATGTGGCGGGGGTGGAGGTGGGGCACGCGACGCTGATCCGGGGGGAGGGGCGGCTGGTCGTGGGCCAGGGGCCAGTTAGGACCGGGGTGACGGCGATCCTGCCGGTGGGGAAGGCGGGCGAGGGGCAGGCGCTGGCCGCGGACTTCGCGCTGAACGGGAACGGGGAGATGACCGGGATCGGGCAGGTGCGTCGGACCGGGCGGCTGGGCGCGCCGATCCTGCTGACGAACACCTCCAGCGTGGGGATGGTCTACGACGCGGCGCTGGGGTGGATGGTTGAGCGGAGGCCGGGGCTGATGCGCTCCGGGGGGTGGCCGGAGCCGGTGGTGGGGGAGACGTGGGACGATTTTCTGAACGACCTGGAGGGCCGGCACGTGCGCGCGGAGCACGTGCGCGCGGCGATCGAGGGGGCCTCGGGCGGGCCGGTCGCGGAGGGGTGCGTGGGCGGGGGGACGGGGATGATCTGCTACGGGTTCAAGGGGGGCACGGGGACGTCGTCCCGGATGACCGAGGGGAAGGGGAAGTCCTATACGGTGGGGGTCCTCGTGCAGGCGAACCACGGGGGGAGGCCGCATCTGACGGTGGCCGGCGTGCCGGTGGGGCGGGAGGTCCCGGAGCTGACGCCGGAGCGGGGAGAGGTGAAGAGCAAGTCGATCCTGATCGTCGTGGCGACGGACGCGCCCCTGCTGCCGTCCCAGCTCCAGCGGCTGGCGAAGCGGACGGCCATAGGGCTGGGGCGGACAGGCGCCATATCGACACACTCCAGCGGGGACCTGGCCCTGGCCTTCTCCACGGCCAACCGGCTTCCGGGGCGTGATTTCCCCTCCCCTGTCGCTCCCATGAGGTCGCGACCCGCTTCCCTGGTGACAGAGCTGGAGGTCCTGGACGACGAGGCGATCACCCCGCTCTACCAGGCCACGATTGAGGCGACGGAGGAGGCGGTGCTGAACGCCCTGACGACGGCCACGACGATGACCGGGCGAGACGGCAACCGGGTCCACGCCCTGCCGCTGGACCGGCTGGTGGAGGTGATGAGAAAGTACGGGCGGTTGAAGTAGGGGCGGATCGCGATCCGCCCCTACACGATTATGACAAGGAAATTTTCCTATGCCACGACTCAGGGACCTGGGGATCGAGATTGGACGGTTTGAGCCGGGGCGGGCGAACGCGATCACGGACGTGGAGGGCGTGCGGGTCGGCCACGCGGATGTGTCGGAGGGGGGGCTGCTGACCGGGCTGACGGCGGTGGCTCCGTATCAGGAGGAGGCGGGGAAGCGGAGGCTCTTCATCGGGCGCTGGGCCCTGGACGGGGGCGCGGGGATGTCGGGTCTGGCGGTGGCGGAGGACTTCGGGACGTTCTCCGGCCCGGTCGTGCTGGCCCCTGCGCCGGCGGCGGGCAGGGTCTACAACGGATTGATCACCTACGGGTATCGGCGGGACAGGGGCCTGCCGATCGACGCGGGCTGGCCGCCGGTGGTCGTGGGGGTGGATGACGGTTTTCTGAATGACCGGGAGGCGGAGCGGAGGGTCGGGGAGGCGGAGCTGGAGCGCTGCCTCGCAGGGCTGGGCCGGCAGGTGGCCGAGGGGGGCGTGGGGGTCGGGAGGGGGCTGTGCGCCTTCGGGTTGAGGGGGGGCGTGGGGACGGCCTCCCGGAGGGTCGGGGACTACACGGTGGGGCTTCTCGTGGCGGCCAACGGGGGCGAACGGCGCGGGCTGAGCGTGGACGGGTTTCGGGTGGGGCGTTTCCTGGACCTGCCGGAGCCGGAGGGGGAGCGGCCCAGGTCGGTCTTTGCCGTGGCTGCGACGGACGCGCCGCTGCTGTCCGGCCAGCTCGACCGGCTGGCGGGGCGGGCGGCCCTGGGGCTGGCCAGGGGGGGGTTCCTGGACGGCCACGTGCGGGAGGGGCTGGTCCTGGCGTTTTCGACGAGGAACGCGCTGGTGGACGGGGGGGGGGCCGTGCAGCGGGTCAGGATGGTCGGGGAGGAGGGGCTGCCGCCTCTGTTTGAGGCCTCCGCGGAGGCCGCGGAGGAGGCCGGACTGAACGGGCTGCTGGCCGCGGAGTCGGTGGAGCGGCTGCCGGCCCTGACGCCGGAGCGGCTGCTGGCGGCGATGAAGAAGGCGAAGGAGTGAGACAGAAAGCCGACCACTGACCACAAGACCACTGACCACAAGACCGTGGTGGTCTCGTAGTCCTGTGGTCCTGTGGTCTGTCGTTTGCCGGAGGTTGACCCATGCGCATCCTGACGGCCTGCATCGGGCACGAGACGAACACCTTCGCGGTGACGCCGACGACGCTGGAGGACTTCCGGCGGGGCAGCGCGGCGCCGGAGTTCGGGGGGGGAGAACCGGTCCTGGGTTATTTCCGGGGCACGCGCACGATCCACGGCGGGTACATCGACGGCGCGAAGCGGCACGGCCTGACGCTGGAGCCGCTGCTCTGGACGTTCGCCACGCCGGGCGGGACGGTGGAGCAGGGCGCCCACGATTTTTTGAAGGGGCTGCTGCTGGAGCGCCTGAAGGCCGCCGGCAGGTGCGACGGCGTCCTGCTGGAACCTGCACGGGGCGATGGCCACGGAGGCGCTGGAGGACGCGGAGGGGGACCTGATCGCCGCTGTGCGAGAAAGGGTCGGAAAGGAGACGCCCGTCGTGGTCACGCTGGACCTGCACGCCAACGTCACCGCGCAAATGGCGGAGGGCGCGGACGTGATCATCGGGTTCGACGAGTACCCGCACGTAGATGCCTACGAACGCGGCGTCGAGGCCGCGGAGGTTCTGGCGGCCATCCTGCGGGGAGACCTCAGGCCTGCGCTGGCGTATCACCAGCTCCCGCTGCTGACCATGCCTCCCAGGCAATGCACGCTCATCGAGCCGATGCGCTCGCTGCTGGCGCGGGCGCGGGCGTTGGAGCAGGAGGCGGGGGTGGTGAACGTGACGCTCGCGATGGGGTTTCCGTTCTCGGACATCCGGGACGCGGGGGCGTCCGTGCTGGTCACGGCGGACGGCGATCTGGAGCTTGCCCGGCGCAGGGCGGGGGAGATGGGGGAGGCGATCTGGGAGCGGCGGGACGACTTCACGCCGAGGCTCACCCCTGTGTCCGAGGCGATCGCCTACGCGCGCGACCGGGCGAAGGGCCTGGTGGTCCTGGCCGACGGGTCCGACAATCCGGGGGGAGGCGGGCCGTGCGACGGAACGGTGATTTTGCGGCAGCTCATCGAGGCGGACGCGCAGGGCGCGGTCGTGGCCGTGATCGCGGACCCGCAGGCCGTGGCGCAGGCCGTGGCCGCGGGCGTGGGAGGCCGGGTCACGCTGGACCTGGGGGGGAAGACGGACGACCGGCACGGCGCGCCGGTGCGGCTGACGGCGCACGTCCGGCTGCTGTCGGACGGGACCTTCGTCCTGCGCGGCCCGATGGGGGGCGGGGCCCGCGCCCGCATGGGCCGGACGGCGGTGCTGGTGGCCGGAGGCGTGGAGGTGGTGGTGACGGAGCGGCGCATCCAGCCCTATGACGCGGCGCTGCTCCGGGGTGTGGGCATCGAGCCGACGGAGCGCCGGCTGATCGCCCTGAAGTCCGCGGTCCATTTCAGGAGCACCTACCAGGACATCGCCGAGCGCATCTTCGACGCGGACACGCCGGGGGTGCATCGCCCGGACTTCAACAACTATACGTACCGGCGGGTGCGGAGACCGATCTATCCTTTAGACCGAGCCTTGTAGCGAGGAGAGGTTGATGCGCCATGCCCTGACCTGTTTTGCGTTGTTCTGTCTGCTGACGGCCCCCTGTTTCGCCGAGACCACGCTGGAGCGCGTCCGGCGGACAGGCACTATCCAGGTGGGCACGGACGCCACGTACCCGCCGTTCGAGAGCAAGGTCGGGGAGGTCTACGAGGGGTTCGACGTGGACCTGGGGGAGGCGGTGGCGCGCGAGATGGGGGTGCGGGTCGTCTGGACGAACGTCAGCTTCGACGGAATCTTCCCCGGCCTGATCGCCGGGAAGTACGACATGGTCATCTCCGCGGTGACGATCACGCCGGAGCGGGCTGCGGAGATGGCCTTCTCAGACCCCTATTACGACGCGGGCCAGATCATCACGGTGCGGAAGGGGGAGCAGGAGGTCGCGACGGTCCGGGACCTGGTCGGGAAGGCGGCGGGGGTGCAGGTCAACACGACGTCGCAGTACATGCTGGAGCGGCAGGGGGGGGTGGACATCCGGAAGTACGCCTCGATGGACCTGGCGCTTCTGGACCTCCAGCAGGGCAGGCTGCGGGCGGTGGTGGGGGACGCGCCGACGATCCAGTGGATGATCGGGAGGAGTTTCCCCTCGCTGGAAATGGTGGGGGAGCCGCTGACGCAGGACCGCTACGGGTACGTGTTCCGGAAGGGGGACGCGGACCTGGCGCAGGCCGTGAACGCGGCCCTGGCCCGCGTGCGGGCCGCCGGGACCTACGACGCGCTCCACGTTAGGTGGTTCGGGCAGGCGCAACGGATAGATAATCCGATGCAACGGATGGACGATCCAGCGCAGAAGCCCGATCAGAAGGAGCCTGCGCTCTCGGAGCGCCTGCTGCCCCTGTTCGCGAAGGGGTTGCTCTGGACCGTGCAGTTGACGGTCGCGGCCTACCTGCTGGCGCTGCCGCTGGGGCTGGCGGTGGCCCTGCTGCGCATCGTCCCGTCCCGCCCCGCCGCCTGGGCGGCTGCGGTATACGTGGAGGTCCTGCGGGGGACGCCGCTCCTGGTGCAGATCTTCTTCGTGTATTTCGTGCTCCCGTCGGCGGGGCTGTCGCTGTCCGCCTGGGCCGCGGGCGTGACGGCGCTGGGGGTGAATGCCAGCGCCTACGTGGCCGAGGTCTGCCGGGCGGGGGTCCTGTCCGTGGACCGGGGGCAGACGGAGGCGGCCCGCTCTCTGGGGATGACGGCGTGGCAGGCGCTCCGGTTCGTGGTGCTGCCGCAGGCGCTGCGCCGGATGGTGCCGCCTCTGACGAACGAGGCGGTGGCCCTGCTGAAGGACTCCTCGCTCGTGTCGGTGATGGGGCTGACGGAGCTGACGCGGGCGGGGCAGGAGCTGTCTGGCCGCTATGCGGATCCCCTGACGGTCTGGCCGGCGGTGGCGCTGTTCTACTTTGCGGCCACCTTTCCGCTGACCCGCCTGGCGGCCTGGATGGAGCGGCGCTTCGAGGCGGGAAGAGCGGGATAAAGAGGGCTTATGCCTGACATTCCTATTCTGGAGGCCCGTGCGCTGCACAAGCGCTTTGACGGGAGGCCTGTGCTCAATGGCGTGGACCTGTCCGTGTCGAAGGGCGAGGTGGTCGTGGTGATCGGGCCTTCGGGGTGCGGGAAGTCCACTCTCCTGCGCTGCCTGAACCTGCTGGAGCGGCCCACCGCCGGGGAGGTGCTGCTGGACGGGCGGGTCATCTCGGGGCAGGGGGAGGACGCCAACCGGGTGCGGCAGAAGATCGGGATGGTGTTCCAGCGCTTCAACCTGTTTCCTCACCTGACTGCGCTCCAGAACGTGGCCCTGGCCCCTCAACGGGTGCTGGGGGCGCCGGGGCCGGAGGCGGAGGCGCGGGCGAGGCAGCTCCTGGAGAAGGTGGGGGTGGGGGCCCGGATGGGGGCGCACCCTCAGCAGATGTCGGGGGGGGAGCAGCAGCGGGTGGCCATCGCGCGGGCCCTGGCGATGGGGCCGGAGATCATGCTCTTCGACGAGCCGACCTCCTCGCTGGACCCGGAATGGGTCGGGGAGGTGCTGAAGGCGATGCGGGGGCTTGTGGACGACGGGATGACGATGGTGGTGGTGACGCACGAGATGGGGTTCGCGCGGGAGGTGGCGCACCGTGCCCTGTTTATGGATGAGGGGAGGGTCGTGGAAGAGGGCCGGCCGGAGGAGGTGCTGGGCGCCCCACGTCACGAACGGACGCGGGTGTTCCTGCGGAGAATCCTGGAGCGGGAGGGGAAAAACATTTAACCGCAAAAATACAGACCTCACCCTCCCCCAGGCCTGTGGATAAGGCCCTTGACACCCCCTCCCTCTCCGTATACGGAGAGGGAGGGGGCAGGGGGTGGGTGAGGTCTGCCTTTTACTGCCAGAAGTAGAATTTGAGTCCTGTGCTCAGGTCGAACAGCTGCAGAGGAAA
>CAYRZX010000152.1:6702-15341 GCA_964428665.1 uncultured Gemmatimonas sp. | reverse complement strand
GGCCGTTCTCTACAACCGACTTACTCAATTGGGTGTGTTTTAATATATCGGGTATCTCTGGCTTGATCATAGGTGAAGAGGATTGAATACCCACCTGAACGGCCACCTCGACTATCCAAGATTCCACAGCCATTCAGAAGTGCTGCCACAACGCACGAAAGCACGACGGATAAGTATCTCGTTCCCATGTCACAACCTGCGCAAGCGCGACTTTATCCCCCGCCGACAAGAGGCAGCGCGTCCAGCGCCGTCTCCGGAACATGAACATCCTTGAAAGATCCAATACGAGTTACTTGGCCAAATCTGGCCCAGAATCAGGCGATGTAGGCCTATGATGTAGGGCGCGATCGGGGATCGCGCCTCGGTCTTTTCAGATTGAATCGCCGGGCGACCACCGGTCGCCCCTACAGCCTGCGCGCAAACCGACCTGTCCTGGGCCTTCAGGGGCCAGATGCGTAACTCGTAATCCAAATCTTCACACGGTCCGGCTCAACTCCGGGTTGCGGACCCCGCCTCCGGGTTGACAACCCGGCCCAGAAACAGCAGGTTCCCGCGCCCGGTGTCCTGAATCGCGAACAGGAAGGGCCGGTCGGCGCGGAATACGGCAACCTGCGGCACAGATGTTCTTCCGATACTTACGCCTGTGGCGGCGGCGGCCTCCGTCCCCTCCTCGTTGACATCCACGAAGGCCTGGTGAATGACGTGCTGAATAAAAAGATTACGCGTACCATCCATCCCCGAGAAGTCCGCCCCTCCGGTGAAGGCTGTCGGCATGCCCATTTTCTGAAGGACTTCTTTCATGAAGTACTTCGTTTCAAAAGTGAATTTCGGCATGAACACGTCCACGCGCTGCTTTCTCAGGCGAGCCCTCCATCCCTCCAGCTTCTCCAGAGTGAGGGCATTCTCGAATGCGGCCAGACCGCCGCTGCGAGGGAGGAGGACCAGCATGGACAGCTTTGCGCCCTTGTAGGGCATTTCGAGCACCTGCACGTCTTCATCCTGGGTGTATTTGAACTCCACGCCCTCGCCGGTCAGTCGCATCATGGGCACGTTTACGGAGCGGTCGGGGCTGACGTGGAAGGCCTCGTTTTTCGTCTGCCTCTTGTCAAACTGCGTGATCCACTGTCCCTTGAAATAGATCGCATTCGTGAGCACAAGACGGGTATCTCCGTTTATGGTACCCTGAGGAAACAGGTCCCTGATCTTGCGCTCCGTCCGCTCCTCCACCCAGGCGTTGATCGTCTGCCTCGCCTTTTCGGGTTCGCCTCCGAAATCGACGTTCGTGGCCTTCGCGGCATAGTAGCTCTGAAGCACGTTCAGATACGCCTCCAGAAACCGGTAGTCCTCCTGCGCCCAGAGGGCATTGGCCACCCGGAGGGTGTAGTCCGCGGCGGCCTCGTTCAACTGATTGTGAACGGCCGCAAAGGCGGCGCGGCGCTCGGGGTCGTCCGTGGGAAAGTGGAACACGCGCGCAATCTCCTCTGCGGTCTGGCCGCGCGCGCCCTCATACGTCATGGCCAGGGCCGTGGAGATGCTGTAGGGGGACAGGAAGAGGTTCCCCTCTTCCCCTTTCAATTCCGAATAGACGTCCAGAGCGAACTGGTTGTTGGCCTGAACGACTTTGCTGATGCCCTCCGAGGTGGCGCCGCTGTCGTCCATCCGCAACCCGAACTCCCCGCTGACCGGGTTGCTGATCATGTCCCCGCAGCCCCAGGCGACGAGCCCCAGGATCGCACCCCCATAGATGATCTTTTTCATCGCAGAATGTCTCTTATTCCTCCCTTGTCCGTATCTGAGCGTTTGCCGCAAAAAATATACCATATCTGTACCCCCTGATTTTTCGCCCACTCTGGCCCTGACAGGCGGTCATCTCCCTCAGTTTTCTGAGGCCTCTATCAGATTTTTGAGACCATCAGCACCGCCGTATAGTCTCTCGGCTTTATCGGTGTGTCAGAAACCGGATAAGGATAGAGAGCCGCAAGCTTGATTGCGTATTTTGAGTACGTGGCCATTTTGGGTTCCAGAGTCGTGTTCAGGACGAGGTTGGTATCGGGCAACCCTATTGTGATTCTCGCATTTCCGGCCCAGAAACAGAAAAGATTGATAGGACATCTGGAGTCCTCATCGACGGACTTGAATTTGAGCCTCAAGCCTTCGTCTCCGACGACAGCCTCTTGACTTAGCTTAAGACTGAATTCTTCCCCGAGGCGAGCAGCCCGTGTCTCAAGCCCTACACCCAAGTCCACGCACGCCTGCACGAGGATCGCCAAGAAACACAAGGTTATCTGTAAGATTTTACTTTTCACCAGGTTTACCTGAAAACCGTTTTCATCTTTAAATACCCTCATCCCCAGACTGTCATGCAAAATTGGTTCCAGGTGGCGTCCACCACTCTGTTTTTTCTTGTTGACTTGTGTCGTCCATAGAAATATATATACCCCCTGTCACCCCCCTGTGTCCTTCCACCACCCCGACGATTCACAGGATCGTCCCTCCACCCTGGTTCAAGTTTTTTGACGAGGTCCGCCATGAAGATCACAGAGATCGAGACCATCGCGCTGGACGACCCCGGCGTTTCGAGCCAGACGCTGGTGCGCGTGCACACGGACGAGGGGGTCAGCGGGATCGGGCAGGCGGAGTCCCCCTCGCTGGTGATCGAGGCGGCGATGAAGGCGCAGGGGGGGCTGGAGCAGCTCCTGAGGGGGGAGGACCCGACGCAGGTGGAGAGGCTCTGGCAGAAGATGTACGCCGGGACGGGGCTGTGGGGGAGGCGGGGGGTGACCATCGCGGCGATCGGGGCCGTGGAGACGGCGCTGTGGGACATCGCCGGGAAGGCGCTGGGCAGGCCGGTCTGCGAGCTGATCTGGGAGGCCTGCTGCACGGTGCGGGAGGCCGGGGAGGTCCGGCGAAAGGTGACGCCCTACGCCACGGCCTACCCCCCCGGCGACGACCTGGACGAGGTCCGGCGGCGGTTCGGGCAGGCCGCGGAGCGGGGGTTCCGGGCGATGAAGCTGGAGGAGTGGCCGGGGGGGTTCGCCCGCGTGAACGTGCGGAGGGACGTGGAGGTCGTGCGCGCGGCGCGGGAGGCCGTCGGGGAGGACCGGGACCTGCTGATCGACGTGCAGAACCGGTGGTACGAGGTAGGGCAGGCCGTGACCACGATCCGGGCGATCGAGCCGTTCAATGTCTTCTTCGTGGAGGCGCCCCTGCCAGCGGACAACCTGGAGGCCTACGCCAGGCTGGCGGAGACGGTGGACACGCGCATCGCCGCCGGGGACTGGGGGTTCACGACGCGGTTCGAGTTCCTGGACCTGATGGACCGGGGGCGGGTGGACGTGGTGCAGCCGAGCGCGGTCCGGTCCGGGGGGATGGCGGAGATCGCCCGGATCGCGGAGATGGCCTACCGGCGCGGGCTGCTCTGCGTCCCGCACGCGTGGAGCGCGATGGTGGGGGTCGCCGCAGAGGCGCATCTGGCCGCGGTGCTGCCGAACATGCCCTATTTCGAGTACCCGATGGCCTTCCCCGACTCGCCGATCATCTCGGACCTGCTGGAGCCTCCCCTGACGCCGGACAGGGACGGGCTGATCGAGGTCCCGACCGCGCCGGGGCTGGGTGTCAGCCTCAACGAGAAGGTGGTGGAGAGGTATCGGGTGAAGCCGTTTTAGGTCGAGGAAACCGGCCCCCCCACTCTCCCCCATTGCCGGAGATCAGGCTATTCCCCCCTCCCTCCCCCACCTGTGGGGGGAGGGAGGGGGTGAAAAGCTTTTCTTCAGCACCGGGGGAGGAAGGGGGGCTGACCTCTGATCGCGACTATCGTCACCTACAGGAGAGTCATCCTGCATGTATGAACTACCTGAACGTATCGAGAGACTGAAAGATTTGCACCTGGAGACCGAGCTGGCGCGGGGCAGGAGGTCCGCCTCCGTCATCGTCGTCCCCCCGAACGGCGCGGGGGATGGGGCGGCTGCGCGCCTCCAGGCCGTGGTGCGGCACAGATGGGGGGTTGAACTCCCGGTCGCCCGGGGGGACGGCGTCACGACTTCGGACCTGCTGTCGAAGGCGAATGTCGTGGCCCTGGGGTGCATGGCGGACAACCCGTTCATCGAGCGGCTCTACTTCGAGCAGTACACGCTCCTGGACCGGTGGTATCCGGGCCCGGGCGGGCACGTCCTGCGCTCGCTCCACAACCCCTATGGCACGGGGCAGAACGTGATCTTCTGCGGGGGGAGCGACCCGAAAGGGGTGGATGCCGCCGTGGACGCGCTGGTCACGCGGCTGTCGGAGGCGGAGCGGCCTTCCGTGGGCTGGCTGGAGGAGGTGAACCTGGGCAGGGGTCACGCGCGCCCGAGGGGGGACCGCATCCCCGGCAATCTGCTGGTCTTCTACGGCCCGCCGCGCAAGAAGCTGGGCCTGAACGAGGCCAGCCAGCTCGCGCTGCGCTACCACTACACCGGGGACGTGAGGTGGGCGGAGGCGTTCAAAAGGGCGGCGCTGAAGACGGACCTCCTGGAGACCTGCGACCACTACTGGTCGCACAAGATGTACCCCGCGTGGGACCTGATCGAGGAGAGCCCGGCGTTCTCGGACGAGGAGCGGCTGGAGGTCACGAACCGGCTTTTGGCCCACCTGCGAAGCCCGGAGTCCGCCGGGAGCACGGAGGTCCTGGCCGCCCTGGCCCTGAAGGCCCAGCCCCGCGACCGGCACGCGATGGCGCGGGCGATGAACGTGCTGCTGGGCTGCCGCTACTTCTCGCGCGGGTACGGGGGGGACTGCTGGGAGCCGCTGATGGACCTGGTGGATCGTTACTGGGCCGTGCAGATGCGGTCGTCAAAGGGGATGAGCGGGCTGACGTTCGGGGTCTCGTCCTATCTGGACCTGGCGCTCGACCACGCCCTGCTGACCGGGGACCGGGCGTTCCTGGAGGGCGGGGCGCTCCGGGCCTGGGCCGAACGGCTGTTCCACGTCTGCAACAACCTGGGGTTCGAGGTGATGGCCGGGCAGTACAGCGCCGAGCACTTCCCGGAGGCGGCCCTGTCGAAGGCCGCGCACCTGCTCCGGGACGGGCGGTTCCTCCACCTCCGGTCGCTCCGGGACCTGGCCCGGAAGGGGCAGGGGGTTCACGTGGTGACGGACTTCGGGTCGGGCCAGGCGTTCGCGGGGGACGTGGCGTCGGCCCTGGCGGACGACCAGGTGGGCGTGGTGGTCTCCCCGGCGGACCGGACCTACTTCGACGCCTTCACGGGGGGGCCGATCCCGTTCGAGGAGGCGTTCGATCGGCTGACCTTCCGGTCGGGGTTCGAGCCGGGGGATCAGTTCCTGACGCTGAACGGGATCTGCTCCGGCACGAAGTTCTTCCCCGACATCAACGCGATCCAGGAGTGGAGCGAGCGCGGGCGGGTCTTTCTGACCGCGTGCGACTCCGGGGTGCAGACAGAGGGGATCGGGTTGCGGGCGGCCAACTCCATCTGTGTGACGGTGAACGGGGAGTCCGGCCCCACGCCCACGGCGGCGTCGCTCGCCCTGCGGGCGGAGGGGGGGCGCCTGGCCTTCACCCGCACGGCGGCGCGGGACCACGGGACCGCGGACTGGTCGCGCCACGTCTTCTGGGTGCGGGGGGAGGCGTTTTTGATCGTGGATGTCCTGCAGACGAGGCGGGCCGGGGACTACGCCTTCCGGTGCCAGTGGCGCTGCCTGGGGGAGGTGGAGGCCGTGGGGAGAGACACGCGCCTGCGCCTCGGCCCTGCGCCGACGGAGGAGGGGCCGCGCATCGCGCACATCCTGTCCGCCGGGACGGAGGAGGTCTCGCTGTTCCGGGATTTGCCCATCCATGGGGGGGAGGGGGGGGCGGAGCGGGCCTTTGCCCCTTACGCGGGGCCGACGCTGAATCAGGTCCATCAGGTGACGAGCCTGAGGATGGACCAGGGGGACTGGGTGGTGTTCGCCAACCTCCTCTACTCGGAGCCGGAGTCGCGTCCGGCGGAGGGGCAGTTGCGGGAGGTGGAGGACGGGGTCTACGCCTTTGCCGCGCCGGTGGCCGGGTACGCGGGCCTGGCGCCGGAGGGGGAGGCGCTCAGCTTCCGGCGTGGGGATGTGGCCCTGTCCGCCGGGGCGTTCCTCCTGGCGCGCGGGGAGGTCCTGCTGACCGAGGCCCGGTCGCTGGGCGTGCTTTCCGAGACGCTTGGCGTGTCCGCGCCCGTGACGCTCCACGCGGACCTGACGACGGGGGCGGTCGAGGTGGAGGCGTGCGCGCCCGTGGAGGTGGCCCTTCCGGAGGGGTGCGCGGGCCGGGTCCGCCTGAACGGGCGGAGGCCGTTTTTGAAAGTGGCAGGTGACGAGGTAGGGGCGACCGGCCGGTCGCCCCTACTGGCGCTTCCGGCGGGCCGCCACCGGCTCACGGGGGTCTTTGCGACGGATTCAGGGGTTGTGGAGAGGTTGGAGGCAAGCGCGGCGACGGATGCCCCTGCCGCGCCGCCGGTCTCGTCCGCTCCTGCGGCGGTTTCGGGCGGGGCGCCGGCCTGGAGCAGGGTCTTTGAGGTGGGGCCGGGGTCTCCGGAGGCGGACCGGCGCATCCCTCCGCCGGAGGGGGGGGTCACGGCGGTCTGGGCGGATCGCGCCCCGGAGCCTCAGACGCCTTTTGCGGTCGTGGGGCTGCGGGACGGGCAGGCGGAGGCCCTGGACGCGGAGGGGCGGACGCTCTGGACGCATCGGGCGGGGGACGCGGTCTGCGCCGTGGCCGCGCTGGATGCGGGCGGGGCGCGCCGCATCCTGGTCGGGTCGGACGACGCGACCCTGACCTGTCTGGACGCGGGGGGGCAGGTGCTCTGGCAGCGGGACTTCCCCGCCTCGGAGCACACGCTGGCCTACCCCTGGTGGAACCTGAAGAAGGGGCGGGTCCGGTCTCTCACCGTGGTGGACCTGGACGGGGATGGGCGGGCGGAGGTCGTGGTGGGCACGGGCGGGGCGCTGGTCCATCTCCTGGACGCGGACGGGAACGAGCGCTGGCGGCACCCGATGCGATGGGGGCTGGCCATGAGCGCCTTCGCCATCGACCTGAACGGGGACGGGCGGCGGGAGTTGCTGGTGGGGATGGACCGGCTGACGATGACCTCCCGGCTGCACGTCTTTGCGCCGGATGGGACGCTCCTGCCGCAGCAGTACACGAGGCCCTGGCCCGGCGAGGCGGTTCGCAACCCGTCGTGGGAGCAGACCGGGGCGAGCGTGGCCGACTATCTCAACCGGAACGGCGGGCGTCCGCCGCTCATCCTGGTGGGCCGGGGCGGGGCGTTCAACCAGCTCTCGGCCTACGACGCGGCCACGGAGGCGCACCTCTGGAAGCGGGAGATGGGGGATCGGATCAGCGGCCTGGTGGTGGCGGACATAGACCGGGACGGGGCGAAGGACGCGGCCGTCTCCACGCACGCGGGGTGGGTGGTCTGCTACGACGCGAGCGGGAAGCGCCGGTGGGCGACCTTCTTAGGCTCTCAGGTCACGGCGCTCTGCCGGTCGTCGCTGCGCGGGTCGCAGTTGACCACCGGGACCTATGGCGGGAGGGTCTATGTGATCGACAGTCGGGGCCGGGCGCAGGCGATCCGGTCGGAGGCGACGCCGATCACCCGGCTCGCGCCGACCCACCGGGGCGCCAGGGTGCTCTGCGCCGCCGGGGACGGGGTATGTCTGATTTGAAAGGGACTGTATGGACATCTCTGAACGCCACGTCATGGACCTGTTCAGCCTGAAGGGGCGAGTGGCTGTCGTGACCGGCGCGGCGGGATGGCTGGGGTCGGCCATGGGCCGGGCGCTGGCCGAGGCGGGGGCGACGGTGGTGGCCACGAGCCGGGATGCGGAGCGGGCGGCGGCGTTCGCGGCGGGGCTGCCGGGGGAGGGGCACGTGGGGATGGGGTTCGATCAGGGGGAGGCGGAGGCCATTCCGGGGTTTGTGGCCGGGATGGAGAAGCGGCTCGGGCGGGTGGATGTGCTGGTCAACAACGCCTACGGGGCCACCGCGCCGGACATCGAGAGGGCCACGGCGGAGGACTTCGACCGGGCCTACCACGTGGGGGTGACGGCCTATTTCCTGCTGGCGCGGGAGGTCATGTTCCATCTGCGGAGACGGCAGGCCCCCGGCTCGATCATCAACATCGCGAGCATGTACGGGGTGGTGGCCAGCTACCCGGGGGCGTACGAGGGGTTGCCGGTCAACAGCCCGCCCAACTACCACGGCCTCAAGGGGGGGCTGGTGCACCTGACGCGACATCTGGCCGTGTACTGGGCGAAGTACAACATCCGGGTCAATGCCATCAGCCCCGGCCCGTTCCCCAAACCGGAGACGGAGAAGCGGGTCCCCGGCTTCATCCCCCGCCTGGAAGAGAAGTCGCCGCTGGGCCGGATGGGGAGGCCGGAGGAGCTGAAGGGCGCGGTGGTGCTGCTGGCCAGCGACGCGGGGAGCTACATCACCGGCCAGAACCTGCTGGTGGACGGGGGATGGACGGCGTGGTAAGAAGAAGGCGAAAGGCGAAGGGCGAAAGGTGATATGTCCAAGAGGCGCGTATTCAGCGGCATCCAGCCGTCGGGGAACATGCACCTGGGCAACTACCTCGGCGCGGTCAGGCGGTGGGTGGAGCGGCAGGCGGAGAAGGAGA
>CAYRZX010000152.1:0-6602 GCA_964428665.1 uncultured Gemmatimonas sp. | reverse complement strand
GGCAACTACCTCGGCGCGGTCAGGCGGTGGGTGGAGCGGCAGGCGGAGAAGGAGAACTTCTTCTGCGTGGTGGACCTCCACACGCTCACGGCGCCGCAGGACCCGGAGGAGTTGCGCCAGGAGACGCGCTCGCTGGCGGCGATGCTGTTTGCGGCGGGGCTGGACCCCGACAGGAGCACCCTGTTCATCCAGAGCCACGTGAGCGCGCACGCGGAGTGCTGCTGGCTGCTGAACTGCGTGACGCCGCTGGGGTGGCTGGAGCGCATGACACAGTACAAAGATAAGGCGGCCAAACAGGAGAGCGTCTCGACGGGGCTGCTGGACTATCCCGTGCTGATGGCGAGCGATATCCTGCTCTACGACGCCCACGAGGTGCCGGTGGGGGAGGACCAGAAGCAGCACGTGGAGCTGGCGCGGGACATCGCGCAGCGGTTCAACCACCTGTTCGGGGAGACCTTCGTGGTCCCGGAGCCGGTCATCCCAGAGGCCGGGGCGCGCGTCATGGCGCTGAACGACCCGACGGTCAAGATGTCCAAGAGCGAGGCGCACGCGCGGGGGCACGCGGTCCGGATGCTGGACGAGCCGGCGGAGATCGAGCGTGCGTTCAAACGCGCGGTCACGGACTCGGGGAAGGAGGTCCGGTTTTCGGACGACCCGGAGAAGGCGGGGGTCAACAACCTGCTGGAGATCTACCGGGTGGTCACGGGGAGGGGCAAGGAGGCTGCCGAGGCGGACTTCGCGGGCGCGCCGGGCTACGGACACCTGAAACAGCGGGTCGCGGAGGTGGTTATCGAGGCGCTGAGGCCGATCCGGGAGCGCTACAATGTGCTCATGCGGGACCCGGCGGAGCTGGACCGGCTGCTGGCCAGGGGGGCCGAACAGGCCCGCGCGGTCGCGGAGCCGAAGCTCCGGGAGGTCCAGCGCCGGATGGGGCTGGTGCTGGCGAAAGGGGAGTGAAGGACATGATCTGCGACTCGCACTGTCACCTGAAGCACGGCAACCGGGAGCGGACGGAGTACTCGGCCCGTCAGATCGTGGAGGCGATGGACGGGGCGGGGATCGACCGGTCCGTGGTGTTCGCGATGTGCGTCAGCTCCTCGCAGGCGGCGGAGATCGCCTACCGGGCCTACAGGGAGTTCCCGGACCGGCTGATCCCCTACGCCTACGCCATTCCGCACATCTCCGAGCCGGCGCTCCCGCACGTGGAGCGGGCGGTCACGGAGCTGGGCTTCCGGGGGATCAAGGTGCACGGCGGGGAGACGCGGCTGACGGAGTACGTGATCGACCCGGTGTTCGAGCTGGCCGCGAGGCTGGGCGTGCCGTGCCTGGTCGACTTCGCCGGGAACGTGGAGTTCACCGGCCGGATCGCCGGGGCGTTCCCCTGGACCACGATCCTCGTGGCGCACATGGGGCGGTACCTGTGCACGGACCGGAGCCTGCTGGACCAGTTCATCCAGCTCGCGGAGAAACACGAGAACCTGATCCTGGACACGAGCGGGGTGGTCATCCCCGGCAAGGTCGCGGAGGCGGTCCACCGGATCGGGTCGGACCGGATGGCGTGGGGGATCGACGGGCCTTACCCCGCGCCGGACCTGGCGAGCTTCGCGAGGGAGGAGATCGAGCGGATTCGCGTCCTGCCGGTCAGCGAGAAGGACAAGGACAACCTGTTCTGGGGGACGATTGCGCGTCTTTTAAGATTGGAATAGACTGCCATGGAGGAGATCGTATTCAGGCCGTTGACTGAGGTTGCGGGGCTTCTCCGTCGTCGGGAGGTCTCGTCGGTCGAACTCACGGAGACGCTGCTGAAGCGGATCGCGCGCGTGGATGTGACGTTTCACAGTTACATCACGGTCACGGAGGATCGCGCGCTGGAGGCGGCCCGGCGGGCGGATGGGGAGATTGCGGCAGGGCGATACCGGGGACCGCTGCACGGGGTCCCCATTGCCGTGAAGGACCTGTGCTTCACGAAGGGCGTCCGGACGATGGGGGGGACGGCGGCGCTGGCGGGGCACGTCCCGGACTTCGACGCCACGGTGATCGAGCGTCTGGAGGCCGCTGGCGCGGTGATCCTCGGTAAGCTCAATCTGACGGAGGGGGCGATGGGGGGGTATCACCCCTCCTTTCCGATCCCGTTGAATCCCTGGAATCGGGAGGTCTGGACGGGCGGGTCGTCGAGCGGGTCCGGGGTGGCGACGGCGGCGGGTCTGGCCTACGCGACGCTGGGGAGCGACACGGGCGGGTCCATCCGATTTCCTTCGGCGGCCTGCGGCGTGGTGGGCCTGAAGCCGACGTGGGGGCGCGTCAGCCGCTACGGGGTTCTGGCCCTGGCGGAGTCGCTCGATCACGTGGGGCCCATGACGCGGCGGGTGGCGGATGCGGCCGTCGTGCTCCAGGCCGTCGCCGGACGGGACGGGAACGATCCCACGTCCCTGCTGGATCCCGTCCCCGATTTTTCGGCGGACCTCGGGCGCGGGGTGAAGGGGGTGCGGCTCGGGGTGGATGAGGATTATCTCCGAAGGAAGGCGGACCCGGAGCTGGCGGAGGCGGTGCTGGCCGGCGTGAGGGACCTGGAGGGGCTGGGCGCGGAGGTCGTGACGGTGCGGCTGCCGGACTTCGACGACTACGTGCCGGCGTGGCAGACGCTCTGCACGGCGGAGGCCGTGGCCGCGCACGCGGCGACCTATCCGTCCCGGCGGGACGACTACGGCCCGTGGTTCCGGGACTGGCTGGACCTGGGCGCGAGGGTGTCGGGCGCGGACTACGCGAGGGCGCACTACGCGCGCGCGGCGTGCAACGGGCGGCTGCGCGCGGCCACGGCCGGGATGGATGTTCTGGTCTGTCCCTCCGCCAGCGCCCCGCCTCACCCGGTCACTCCCGAAGGGCTCTACGGGCCCATGGTGAAACGAGACGTGTCGCTCCAGCGATTCACGGTCCCGTTCGACTTCAACGGGGCGCCGACGCTGTCCGTGCCGTGCGGGTTCACCAAGGGCGGCCTGCCGCTGTCCATCCAGTTCATCGGGCATCCTCTCCGGGAGGACCTGATCTGCCGGGTCGGGCACGCCTACGAGCAGGCGACGGTATGGCACACGATGCGGCCGGAGGGTGGGTGAGGGTCATGCCGGTCTTTTCATGCCTATCTTGTGAGATACGTCATGAGCCAGGATGTTGAGACACAGGTGGTTGACGAAATCTTCGCCCGGTCGGAGGCGTGGGAGAACCTGCTCGCGCTGGCGGACGACATCGGGAGCCGGATGGCCGGCACGCCGGGAGAGGCCGCCGCGAAGGACTTCCTGCTGGAGGCCATGGGGCGCTACGGGCTGGAGAATGTCCGCGCGGAGCCGTTCTTCCACCGCGCGTGGACCCCGGCGCGGGAGGCGCTGGTTGTGACGGCGCCGGTGGGGAGGGAGATCGCATGCCGGTGCGGGGGGCTGTCGCCTTCCACGCCGGAGGAGGGGCTGGAGGCGGAGGCGGTCTTCCTGGATCGAGGGGACCGGGAGGAGTTCGAGCGGCGGAGGGTGGAGGTGCGCGGGAGGTTTGTGCTTGCGCCTTACTATCCGGTGGCCCGGCAGATCAAGACGCCGCTGGCCGCCGAATACGGGGCCGTCGGGCTGATCGAGACGCGGAGCCATCCGGGGGGGCTGCAGCCGGCCCGGACGTGCGCTTTTGCGAAGCTGGGGGCGATCCCGGTGGCGTCCATCAGCAGGGAGGACGCGGAATACCTGCGTCGGCTGGAGGCCCGGAAGGGGCGCGTGCGGCTGCGGCTGACGCTGGACAGCCGGGTGGAGAGAAAGGAGTCGTGGAATGTGGTCGGGGAACTGGGCGGGACGGGCGGAGGCGCGGAGCAGATCGTGGTGGGGGGGCACTACGACTCCTGGCACGTGGGGCCGGGCGCGGTGGACAATGCCGCCGGGGTGGTCGCGGCGCTGGAGGCCGCGCGGGGGCTGGCCGGGTTCCGGGGACATCTCAGGCGGCGGGTGAAGTTCGTGTTGTTCGGAGTGGAGGAGTCGGGGCTGGTCGGCTCGTGGGCCTTTACGCATCGGCACCGGGATGAGATGAAGGACACGGTCCTGATGATCAACAACGACGTGGGGGGGAGGCCGACAGGGATCGGGAGCGCGGGGTTTGAGGAGTTGATCCCCGCGCTGGGGCCGATTGCGGGCCGGGTGCGGGTCTCCGGGGAGAATCTCCCGCCGTTCAGGGTCTCGGTCGGGGGACCGGGATGGGGGTCGGACCACTTCCCGTTCGTGGCGCACGGCGTGCCGACCGTCGGGATGGGGACGACGCCGGTGAGGCCGGAGGACGCGATCTACGGGCACACGCGGGGGGACACGCCGGACAAGGTCTACCGGGAGGGGCTGACGGAGTGCGCGGCGATCAACGCGCAGGTCATCCTCCACGTGTCCAGCCTGCCGGAGCGCCCGGCGCGGCAGAAGACGAGGCAGGAGGTCGAGGGTCTGTTCCGGGACCATCGCTTCACGGAGACGCTGGACCTGCTGGAGATGTGGCCGCCGGAGCGGGTGTTCGATCGCTATTTCTCTTTTTAGAGGATTCCATGAATGGATCGAATCTGTTCCGGCTGGACGGGAAGGTGGCCGCGCTGACGGGCGGGGGCGGGGTTCTGGCGTCGGCGATTGCGGCGGGGCTGGGGGCCGCCGGGGCGCGGGTCGCGGTCTGCGATCTGATCCTGGAGAAGGCGGAGCGGACGGCAACGGGCCTGCGGGAGCAGGGGATCGAGGCGCGGGCTTATGGCATGGACGCGCTGTCGAAGGCGTCGCTCGAACAGGGGTGCGAGGCGATCTGCCGGGACTTCGGAGGGGTGGACGTGCTGGTGAACGCGGCAGGGGGGAACCTGCCGGAGGCGTCCACCAACGCGGAGCGGAGCTTCTTCGACCTCCCGCTGCCGTCGCTGGAGAAGGTCGTGGCGCTCAACCTGTTTGCCGGGGCGATCCTGCCGGCGCAGGCCTTCGGGCGGAAGATGGTGGAGAACGCGGACGGGGGGAGTATCCTCAACATTTCGTCGATGAACGCGATCCGGCCCCTGACGCGTATCCCCGGCTACTCGGCGGCCAAGGCCGCGGTGAGCAACTTCACGCAGTGGCTGGCCGTGCACGTGGCGCAGGACTACAACAAGAACCTGCGGGTGAACGCCATCGCGCCGGGGTTCTTTCTGACGGACCAGAACCGCTATCTGCTGACGGACCCGAAGACCGGGGAGATCACGGAGCGGGGGAGGACGATCCTGGCGCACACGCCGATGGGGCGCTACGGGGAGCCGGAGGACCTGGTGGGCACGGCGGTCTGGCTGGCCTCGCCGGCGTCGAGATTTGTGACGGGGGTCGTGGTGCCGGTGGACGGGGGGTTCTCGGCGTTTTCGGGCGTTTAATGCGGGTGAAATATTTTGGGGGCGAAGGGGATTGGCTGACCGTGCAGGTCCCCCTGACGGACATCGAAATGCCATACCAACGAAAGGAATCCCATGAAGGAATCCAATCCATTTGAAAAAGGTCTCGCAGCTGGCGAGGCGGTGGCTTCTGCCGCCGGAGGCGCATCACAAACACCGGATAGCGACGGGCGTATGTATGTGCGCACACAGGGCTTTAGGTCAACCGATGCTGAGTTGCGCTTTCTGCAGCGCTGCGGCGTGCGCCACAAAGCCGCCACCTTCCCATTCCATCCCGACTGCGGTTGGAAACTCGACGAGTTGATCCGGGAAAGAGAGCGTCACGAGGCCTTCGGGCTGACGCTGGACATGAGCTTGCTGCCCATCTATGGGCAATTTCCCAACATCATCTATTTGGGAAAAAGTCCAGAGCGCGACCGGGAAATTGACCTGGTATGCGAAATGATCCGCACCGCTTCGCGAGCCGGCATCGATTCTCTGCGGTATAACACATGCGTCCTGCCCATCGACCGCACCGAACGAGAAGAGGGTCGCGGCGGCTACTCCTACACCGCGTTCCGCCTGGACAAGATCCCGGCAGAGGAACAGGCCAGACTGACCGAGGCGGGGCGCGTCACAGCAGACATGCATTGGGAACGAATCGAGTATCTGCTCGAACGCATGATTCCGGTAGCAGAAGAATACAAGGTTCGAATGGGGAATTCCCAGGAAGACCCCGCCACCCCTCCCGGCTATAAGGGCGTTGACAAAGTCCTCAATGACTTTGAAGGCATGAAGCGTTTCATCGAGATTCAGCGCAGTCCGTATCACGGCTGGAACTTCTGCATCGGTTCCATCGCTGAAATGCTCGAAGATCCGGCCACTGAAATCTACCCCTTCATAGAATACTTCGGCAGCCGTAATACGATTTTCCTGGTTCACTACCGCAACCTCCTTGGACGGCGCTACAGCTTCCGCGAGGCCCTGCCCGATGAAGGAGACATGGACTTCTACCGGGTGTTAAAGGCCCTCAAGGACACGGGCTATTGTTACGGCATTGACCCCGACCATGTCCCGCGCACGGACGACGACCCGAAGGGCTACTATCAGTCCTATGCTTACTGTTTCGGCTACATCAATGCCATGATTCAGGCGATCTACGGAGAAGCGTGAGCTTGCGATGAACGCTGGGCTCATGTTATCGAAGAGCACTGCGAGTTGG